>CAJWZU010000044.1 GCA_913050115.1 uncultured Cellvibrionales bacterium | reverse complement strand
GGAAAAAAATTAGAAGTTGAAACTGGTGGACTGGTGCCCGCCCACAAAGCATTTGCCAAAGACATAACCGCTGGCATTCGCTACGACATCAACAAACACTGGATGCTGGCGGCCGAATACCACCACATTAAGGGTACCGGCTGGCTAGCCTTAGTTGAGAACCCAATCCCCAGCGAAACGTCTGAAAACTGGAACCTATTTACCGCTCAATTGAGCTTCAAGTTCTAACACTATGTTCATAAGTTTAAAATTGAAGGCCCTGATCTTAACTAGCATACTAGTGCTGGGACTTAGCGCATTCTTTGCTTTTATGGGCGAGACGCAATTAGAGAATTTATACCAAAGCCAGAGAGATGAAAATCATCGTCGCCATAAAAATGAAATCAGCGCTTTAATACAGCAGTCCAATAACCACCTACTGCAGCTTGCCGACATAATTCCAACACTATCCATGGCCAGCATACCCAAAAATAATTTACAAAATAGACTCGACAATCACTGGGAATATTTGGAGATAAACTGGAGTCTGGATAGCGCTCAATTATATCGTCGCGATGGCTCTAAAATATCTCACTGGGGATCAAAAAATAATTTTGATCGGTTGCTTACACACATCGAAGCAACAGGTGCGAATGGGAGTCCATTTAGCACTATAGATTGCCATCAGAAATGCTTACAAATACTGATCACACCGGTAATAAACCACAATAAAAACTTTCAGGTATTACTACTAACACGCTCAATCGCTGATATCTTGAGCACATTCAACAATCTAACCCAATCAGATATAGGCGTACTCAGCCGCATTAACAGCAATACCAAAAAAAGCAAAGTATTAGATAACTGGCAACGTCAGGCCGCGACTATAACAAACTTCAAAGACACGCTATCGCTATTACAACGCGCATCAACAAAAGTTAGCTTTAATCAACTGCTCGATGCAAGCCAAAGTATTGAACTTGACAGTGGCAGCTTTCAACTAGCGCTGACCCCCACCGAAGAAGGTCAGGATTACAGCCACTACATTATTATTGAAAATGTTACTGACGAGCGAAATCAGATAGCAGCCGCCTCTAAAAGTTATGTCGTTACCGCTATATCTGCGGTCATTATTTTTAGTCTTCTCATTATTGTTATGCTCTGGAAACCCATTGTGCGCCTCCGACAGCAAGCTGAATTAATGCCCTTACTCAGCCAAGGTAAATTTAAATATGTTAGAGATATACTTGCACATAGCAATAGAAAACACTGGTTTAAAGACGAATTAGATATACTCGACAGCAGTGAAATCAGCGTTTCATTACAGCTCGAAAGTATGCAGGAACAGATATATCATCGTAATAAAGAGCTGCAGCAACTGGTGCTCTTTGACACGCTAACGGGACTGGCAAATCGTCGATCATTGCTTGACGAAATTCAAATTTGCTTGTATAAAAAAAATAGCTCATTTTCTTTATTATTTTTGGATCTCGATAATTTCAAACGAATAAATGACTCGCTTGGACATCATAGTGGTGATGAATTATTGAAAATAGTCGGCAAGCGTTTAAAATCCTGTGTCCGCAGCGGCGATTTAGTTAGCCGTCTTGGCGGCGATGAGTTCTGTATTCTTATCCGCAAACTTCGCCACGAAGACGACGGCCGTACTATTGCTAACAACGTGCTCAATATTTTAAAAAATCCTTTGCGCTTACAAGCGACCGAAGTAATCATTTCTGCCAGCATCGGCATTGTCAGTGCTCCCAAAGATGGCCTAAACACCGAAGCCCTTTTGCAAAAGGCGGACTTAGCCATGTACCGAGCTAAAGCTCTGGGACGCAATAAATATCAGCTATTTAACCATTCTATGACCGAGCATGCCGTGGCGCAACTCGAGCTTGAAAATGAACTTAGGCAAGCGCTAATCAATCGTGAGTTTATACTCTACTACCAGCCACAAATAGACTTTAAAACAAATACTATCTGCTCGGTAGAAGCCCTAGTTCGCTGGCAGCACCCCAGCAGGGGACTGCTAGCTCCGGGCCACTTTATTGCTCAGTTAGAAGAAACCGGCTTAATTGTGCCGTTGGGTGAGTGGGTATTGGTAGAAGCATGTGAAGCGCTAAAACGCTGGTTAGATGCAGGACTGGAGCCTATAAAAATGTCTGTTAACCTGTCCTCGCGCCAATTCCAAGACCCTAAATTATTCCCTATGATCGAGCAAACCTTGGCACTCACTCAGGTACCCGCACAACTGCTCGAACTTGAAGTTACCGAATCCATGGTGATACAAGATATCGAAAATAATAATCGCGCACTACAACAATTACAGCGTTTAGGTATGTCAATAGCTATCGATGATTTTGGCACTGGCTACTCATCCTTTAGCTATCTCAAAGCGCTGCCGCTAGATACACTAAAAATAGATCGCTCTTTTGTTATGGATATCCCCGGTGATGAAACTGATATGGCGATCACCGCGGCCATTATTGCGGTAGCACACAAACTCAAGCTCAAAGTTGTTGCAGAAGGCATTGAAACCAGTGCGCAGGAAAAATTCTTGATAGCGGAAGGCTGTGATATCGGCCAGGGTTACTTATTCAGTAAACCTATTGCCGAACCGGACCTTGTGGCCTTGCTAAATAAAGAAGATAAAGAAGATGAAGAAATAACCTCAGCCAATGACGACTAACACGACAATGCCGTATAAGTGACTGTCTAGGCACAATCAACCTAGCTAACACGTCTAAAGTTTACAGCGCCCAACTGAGGCGAGCACTACTGCCCTCGCATAAATAACTTATCCAATTCATCTAATGTCTGCAGTGCCCAGGTGGGGCGGCCATGATTACACTGGCCACTTCTTTCAGTTGCCTCCATATCCCGCAACAATGCATTCATCTCCGGTAGTGTTAGTTTGCGATTGGCGCGCACACTGCCGTGGCAGGCCATGGTGCCGAGGATTTCATTAATATGATTGCGTATGCGCTCACTGCTGCCATGCTCGATTAAATCTGACAACACATCGCGCACCAACTGATCGACATCGGCGCGATTCAGCATCACCGGGATCTGGCGTATCAACAGTGACTCTGGGCCAGCACGCTGCAATTCAAAACCGAGTTTCTGAAATATCTCTGCGTGACTGTCGGCGCAGTCTGCCTCTTTCTCGCTTAACGCGAGTGTCTGCGGTACCAACAGAGGTTGAGCGCGAATACCCTGCAGGTCAAAAGCCTCTTTCATACGCTCATAAATAATACGTTCATGAGCGGCATGCATGTCGACCACAATCATGCCCTGAGCATTTTCCGCCAGAATAAAAATACCTTTTAATTGTGCGATGGCATAACCCAGCGGCGGGATTTCTTCATTAGACTCATTCAATTGCTGCAGCGAAGGCGTGCCCGGTGTATAACCAGAATTTGCTGCTGTCTGACTCGAATACAATTGGCCATAACCTTTTAGCTGCTCGGCCACAGCCCCGGGAGCAGGAGCCTGCTGCTGATAGCTGGAAATTCCAGCGGATTGCGCGGATTTAGATGAAGAACTAAAACCAATTTGATTTTGACCCTGAAACTCACCCGCTGCAAGACCCTGCACCGGAACCTGTGGCGATGACGGCGCATGCAATACGCCATTAGCCTGCTGCGCATCAGTCAATTGATCTGTCGGCCGAACATCGGCTAACGCATGATGCAAACTGCGATAAATAAAATCATGCACACTGCGGTTGTCGCGAAAACGAACTTCGTGCTTAGTCGGATGGACATTGACATCGACACTAGCGGGGTCGACTTGCAAGTATAAAACAAAGGCGGGATGGCGGCCGTGGTAAAGCACATCCTGGTAAGCCTGGCGCACCGCGTGACCCACTAATTTATCGCGAATGGCACGACCGTTAACAAAGAAGTGCTGCAGGTCGGCCTGCGAACGCGAAAAAGTTGGCAGTGCTACCCACCCCCAGAGACGAAAACCGGCCCGCTCGATATCAAGATGCACAGCATTTTCCATAAACGCGGGACCACATACCTGGGCCACGCGGCGTTCCATCTCGGCTTGAGTTTCGCCTCCGCGCCAATTATGGATTGCGCGACCGTTGTGACGCAAAACAAAACTGACATCGAAACGCGACAGTGCCAGCCGTTTAACCACATCTTCGATGCGGTTGTATTCGGTTTTTTCGGTACGTAAAAATTTTCGCCTGGCCGGAGTATTAAAAAATAAATCGCGCACTTCGACTGTTGTGCCATGAGGGTGCGGAGCTGGTGCTATATCGGCATCCATTTCCCGACCTTCAGTCTGCGCCTGCCAGCCGTGCCCACTGTCGTTGGTATTACTGGTTAAAGTAGTGCGTGATACCGAGCTAATGGAAGCCAAAGCCTCGCCACGAAAGCCTAATGTCGCGACCGCTTCGAGATCATCTAATTGGTAAATTTTACTGGTGGCATGGCGCGATAACGCCAGGGACAAATCTTCTTTTTCAATGCCGATGCCGTTGTCGCGCACCCGCATTAATTTAATACCCCCGCCTTCGATATCTATTTCCAAACGCGAAGCGCCGGCATCGAGGCTATTCTCCAGGATCTCTTTTATTACCGAGCCTGGGCGTTCGACTACTTCACCGGCAGCAATTTGGTTTGCCAACCGCGGACTCAGTAATTTGATTTTTGACATGTTATTAGACTACAAAGATTATGAAGTAGGAATTTTAAGTTTTTGACCAATGCGAATATTACTGCCATTGATACTATTGTAATGTTGAATGTCTTTAATGCTAACGCTATAACGCTTAGCGATGCCTGACAAGGTGTCGCCACGCGTTATCACATGGACACGCGAGGATAATCCGGTATCGGGCCGGCCGTGTTTATTCCAAGCCAGTAGCGAATCAGACGGCGGATACTGAGAAAAGTACTGTTTTATCCCAGCAAAAATCTGCTTCGATAGCTTATTTCGATAACGACTGCTGTTGAGTTTTTTTGCCTCGCCAGGGTTGGAAATAAAACCTGTCTCAACCAAAATTGATGGCACGTCGGGCGATTTCAAAACGGCAAAACCGGCCTGCTCGACATGTTTTTTGTGTAACTTAGCGACTTTGTCCATCGAGCTAAGTACCTTATGCCCAATCTGCAAGCTGGAACTTAAAGTCGCCGTCATCGCTAAATCGACTAGCACGCCGGCCAGGACTTTATCTTTATTTGCCAAGTTGACACTCCCGACGCCGCCTATTAAATCGGCTTCGTTTTCACGTTTGGCGAGAAAACGCGCGGTCTCCGATGTGGCGCCGCGGCGTGACAGAGCGAACACCGACGCTCCGTGAGCTTTGGGGTTGGTAAAAGCATCAGCGTGAATAGAGATAAAAAGATCAGCCCGTTTTTTACGAGCAATATCGCGACGTTTTTTCAGCGGAATATAGTAGTCGCCTGTGCGCACTAATACCGCTTTATAACCAGATTCAGCATTAACCAGACGTGCCAACTCTTTGGCTATTTTAAACACCACGTCTTTTTCTTGAAGACGCTTAGGGCCTATTGCCCCGGGGTCTTCGCCACCATGACCCGCATCGATTGCGATAACAATATCGCGCTTGCGACCACTGGATGCCGATGCTACTGTTTTAACCGTTTTTACGCTACCGGCTTGATCATATAGGTCGACCACCAGACGATCATTTTTACCCTGCTGCTTTTTCAAGACAAAACTGCGCGGTTTAACGCCACTGGATAGATCTAGCACCACTCGTAAATCGCTTTTATTGCGTAGGGCTGTGCGAATATTTTTAATCGATGTTTTGGCTAATTCTAAACCACTCAAAGAACCTTCAAAGGAGCTGCGTTCTATATCGATAACCAGCCGATCAGGCGATTTCAACATAAAAAGCTTATGCTCTACGGGCCCACTCAAGTCAAACACTAAACGAGTGTGATCAGGAGCTCGCCACAAACGTATGCTATCAACCGTGGCCGCACTTGCCGCAACCGTAAACAACGACAACAGCAGTGCCACCAATCTCCTTAACTTCACCCCAAACAAATCAATATCCTTTATTTAACTCAGTTAATTACATCTATAGCTTGGCGTCCAATATTTGTACCCGCCTGCAAATTTAGTTGACGCCCATTACCGCTGACCGTCACTGTAACGGTAATATCAGGCTGGGGCAAAAAACCCTCACCGCGGTGCGGCCATTCCACAAGCGACAAGCTGCCAGCAGAAAAGTAGTCGCGAATGCCCATGTACTCCAATTCTTCCGGATCACCCAGGCGATAAAGATCAAAATGATTCACTTTAAGCTCACCGAGTACATAAGGCTCAACTAGAGTATAAGTAGGACTCTTAACTGGGCCTGAATGACCGAATGCACGTAAAACACCGCGACTAAGTGTAGTTTTCCCCGCACCGAGATCGCCCAGTAAAAACACCGTGACCCCCTCATCGAGCCGCGCAGCTAACGCATGACCCAACTGTTCACCAAAAGCCACCATAGCGGCCTCGCCCTCGATCAATACCGCCCAATGTATATTAGGCATCGGCTTGCGCCAGCAGGTCGCAGACGTAGGGTAAAAGATCACTCGCCAACAAACTGCGCACACCTATATTGGTAACTGCCGCATCTGCGGCGGCGGCATGAAGAGCGGAGCCCAGTTTAGCGGCTCGCGCCAAGGGTATGCCTTGTGCAATTAGAGAGCCCAGCAAACCCGACAGTACATCGCCCATACCCCCAGAGGCCATACCCGAGTTGCCCTCCGTTAGCAGCGAAACGATATCGCTGCCATCAGCGATCAAACTGCCCGCGCCCTTGAGCAGAGCGACACCGCCAAAGCGGCCCTGCAACTCTCTAACGGCAGTAAAACGATCGGCTTGCACCTCTGCCGTAGACAGGTTTAATAGGCGCGCAGCCTCACCGGGATGGGGGGTTAGTAGCCAATTTTCCCGCGATTCGATAGTAATCACTCGATTAGCACTGAGAATATTCAGTGCGTCGGCATCCACGACCATCGGCAAATTAGCGGCATCGGCCTGCTGTAGCATTTGCTCTGACCAAGGACTCTGGCCCAGACCAGGCCCAACTACCAATACACTCGGGCGTGCCAACCATGGCGCTAGTTCTTGCCCAGAAGTCACGCCAATAGCCATAACCTCAGGGCAGCGCGCCAACAGAGCCGACACATGCTCCGGCCGAGTCGCCACACTGATCAAGCCAGCGCCGGCACGAGCCGCGGCTTCGGCAGCCAAAATCACCGCGCCGCCAAAGCCGTAATCGCCGCCAATAATCATCACATGGCCAAGTTCGCCCTTATGCGTATCAGCCGCTCGCACCGGCAGATTTGCCAACATCTCAGGCAGATCGATGCACTCAGTGGCAACGGGCACTTGAGTGTATATCTCGCGGGTAACGTGGAGATCATTGAAATAAACCTCACCAGCCAATTCGGGGCCTCGCCCAGTTAACAATCCGCGCTTAACTCCGACAAAAGCGACCGTGACTTGCGCGGCCACGGCTACCGAGCCCCCAGCTACAGAGCCAGTATCAGCACACATACCCGACGGCACATCCACCGCCAGCACTGCCAAGCCGCTGTCATTAATGGTGGCAATAGCCTCGACAAAAGGTTCGCGCAAAACACCCGAAAAACCTGTACCAAGCAGAGCATCAACAATGACCCGCCCTCCTTTGGGTTCCCATTGATCGAGCGAAATGCACTGCACACCTTCTTGTAGCGCGTATTGATAGGCTGTTTGGGCATCACCATTAAGTTCTGTAGGCGCAGCAATAGTCACCACTTCCACCGACAGTAAGCGCTGTGCTGCCAGCGCGGCAATTACGTAGCCATCACCACCGTTATTACCGCCGCCAACAAATACCGTCAGGCCTTCGCACTCTGGCCATTCATTAATCAGCACATTGAACGCGGCATGACCGGCGCGCTTCATTAAAGAGATGCCAGTAATACCGCTGGCAATAGCCAGACGGTCTAATTCGCGGACATCAGCGGCCGTGTAGAGCTCTAGCGGCAGTAGCTCGGAACCATCGTTGGCAATGTTTTCATGGGCGTCGTTCATAGTCTGGCCTTTGAGAATAAGAGCGCTAAGAGTAAAATATGTAAGAATTATAAGGTAACCACCGACAGACAGCACCTATGACGATTACTACCGACACTAGTGCGGCCCTAAAACAACTCGCTGAGCAAGTTCAAGACTGGGGCCGTGAGCTAGGTTTTCAGCAGGTGGGTATTGCTGATATAGACCTCAGCCGCCACGAACCCAAATTGCAGCAGTGGCTGGCCAAAGGTTATAACGCGGGCATGGGGTGGATGGATGCACACGGTACCGTCACCCAGAGCATGCGTTCACACCCGAGTGAGTTGCTACCTGGCACTTTGCGGGTGATCTCGGCGCGCATGGATTATCTACCCGCCAATACCGAGCAGATCAAAATATTAAAGGATGGCACCAAAGCCTATGTCTCGCGTTATGCCCTTGGGCGCGATTATCACAAGCTGATTCGCAAGCGACTGACTACCCTCGCCAAAAAATTAGAGACCGCCGCCGCCGACTTGTTCCCCGATATGGAAATCAGTCAACGCGCCTTTGTTGATTCAGCGCCGGTAATGGAAAGGCCTCTGGCCGAAAAAGCAGGACTCGGATGGGCGGGTAAACACACGCTGATTATCAACGATAAAGCTGGCAGCTGGTTTTTCCTCGGCGAAATTTTTACCAATATTCCGCTGCCAATCAATGTCGACATCCCCAAGAATAAGTGTGGTGACTGCACCGCCTGTTTAAAAGTGTGCCCAACCGACGCCTTTCCCGAGCCCTACACTGTCGATGCTAATCGCTGTATCTCCTATCTCACCATCGAGAATCAAGGGCCAATACCGGTGGAGTTTCGCGAACCCATCGGCAACCGTGTATTTGGCTGCGACGACTGTCAAGCCATTTGCCCTTGGAATAAATTCGCTCAATTTACTCAGGAAAATGATTTTAGTCCGCGTCACAATCTCGACAGCAGCCGGCTGGTCGATTTGTTTCAGTGGACTGAGGCAGAATTTCTAAAAAATACCGAGGGCTCAGCCCTACGCCGCGCAGGTTACAGTAACTGGCTGCGTAATTTAGCGGTGGGATTGGGAAATGCACCCTCGAGTGAAGAGATTATCGAGGCACTTAAGGCCAAGCGCGATGACACTAACGAGATGGTACAAGAACACATAGACTGGGCGCTGACACAGCAGGCCCAACCAAATAAACGCAGAAAGCGGAAGATTAAAAGTGGCTTGGATTCTCGAACTTAAAAAAATGTTCGCGGTAGTGCTGTAGCTCGGCGATCGAGTCTTTGATGTCATCCATCGCCAAATGCGCACCGGTTTTCTTTACCCCCTTCAATACTTCGGGCTGCCAGCGACGCGCCAATTCTTTCACGGTGCTGACATCTAAATTGCGGTAGTGAAAGTAACGCTCAAGCACAGGCATGGCGCGGACCAAGAAACGGCGATCCTGACAAATTGAGTTACCACAAATAGGCGACTTACCCTTGGGCACCCACTTTTCCAGAAAAGCAATCGTAGCCGCCTCGGCTTCTGCAGCGCTAGTTGTGGAGTTTTTAACGCGCTGAGTAAGCCCAGACTTACCGTGTTGATTGGTGTTCCAGTCATCCATACCTGCGAGTGCAGCATCTGGCTGTTTGACCGCAAAAACTGGCCCTTCGGCCAAGACATTGAGGTCTGCATCGGTAACTATGGTGGCGATTTCGATAATAACATCGCTGTCTGGATCCAAACCGGTCATCTCTAGATCAATCCAAATCAAATTGTTTTCACTGCTCATTTTTAGACTCGCCCTTTATCCATTACACTGTCTGTATTTATGGACTAGATTAGCCATTTGATGGCTTATATACAATGAGAGAGCCGTTGCAGGAGACGAGATTTTTCTGCCTGACAAAGCACAAGCCAACACAAGTAGGGAATTTATGTATTATAAACAACCGACTGAGTGGGCTTGTAATAAAAGTAGGCATCTTAAATGACGCTGCCAGAGAGCAAAATAACAATCCTGTAATGGTCCCGGTGAAACTATGGCAAAACGACAATTAAACCGCCGCCAGGCGTGGCGTATCGATAAAATTCAGCAGGAACGCACCGACCGCGCGAACAAACGCAGCGCGCGTGCCAATGAAAAAATCGATGAAGGCGACCTAGGCCCCGAACAGCATGGATTGGTAATATCTCATTTCGGTACCCAAGTGCTAATTGAAGAGGCCGCGGCAGCGGGTGAAAGCCTTGAAGAAGGGCAAGCGCCCATCAGCAAGCGTTGTCACTTTCGAGCAAATTTGGGCTCTCTCGTTACCGGCGACAAAGTTATCTGGCGTGACGGTAACCCCAATGGCGTGGTCGTGGCCGTACAGCCCCGCCAAACAGCGCTGAATCGCCCCGACCCCTACGGTGATCTCAAAACAGTGGCCGCCAATATCGATCGTATTATCATTGTTGTGGCGCCTTTTCCCTACCCCCATGCAGGCCTTATTGACCGCTACCTAGTGGCCGCCGAAGTAACGGGTATTGAACCGATTGTTCTTATCAACAAGATCGACCTGGTCACTGACGACAACCGCGAGCATATTGAATACCTTCACCAAACCTATGAGGATCTCGGCTACACCGTACTAGCAGTATCAGCGCAATTTGAAAACAAGGGCCATAGCCTGAACAAGTTGCGCGAGTACCTTGCCGATTACACCAGTGTTTTTGTCGGCCAATCCGGCGTTGGTAAGTCGTCACTTATTAACGCTCTGCTGCCCGAGGCAGACCTGAAAGTGGGGCCCTTGTCGGTGTCGAATCAGAAAGGCATGCACACCACCACGACCGCCCAGCTGTTTCATTTTCCTGGCGGAGGGAAGCTAATCGACTCCCCCGGCATTCGGGAATTTGGCCTCTGGCACATGCAGCCGCGCGATGTCATCGAGGGCTTTGTCGATATCCGCAGTTATGTAGGTTACTGCAAATTCCGCGACTGCAAACATAACACCGAGCCCGGCTGCGCCATCAATACAGCCTTAGAGAGCGGCGAGCTATCGGAAATTCGCTTTAACAGCTACCTTGCTATTTTGGACAGTCTGGCCGATAAGGGCCGCAAGACCTAACCGATGAGTTATTTAGTATGAATTTACCCTTAATCCTTGAACCCGAAGCACTGCAAGCCGCGCTCAAACACGACAATTTGTTAGTGGTAGACCTCAGCAGCGAAGCCAGCTATTTACAAGGCCATGTGCCCGGCGCCATACACCTGCCCTTTCAAAAATTAATGTGCGGCGAGCCACCCGCGCCAGGACGCTTACCTAATAATCAGCGCCTACAGCAAATAGGCGCAAATTTAGGCTTGGCTGATGACATTCATGTCATCGCCTATGACGATGAGGGCGGCGGCTGGGCCGGACGTTTTATCTGGACGCTTGAGGTAATGGGCCACAAGAAATTCTCTTACCTCAACGGCGGCATTCATGCCTGGCGCGGCCTGGATTTAACAGAACAAAGCGAACAGGTTACTGCCACTCAATGCGAATACACTTTGCCGAACTTGAATCGCAGTGTCATTGCCGAAACCGACGACATACTCGCTGAACTCGATAATGATAATTTTGTAATCTTAGATGCCCGCAGCCCAGGTGAGTATCGCGGTGAAAAAGTATTCTCTGCGCGCGGCGGGCATATTCCTGGCGCCATCAATTGCGACTGGATTAATTTGATGGACCGCGACCGCAACCTGCGTATTCGCGCAGACGCAAAATCGTTTCTGGCTGCACTGGGCATCAATAAAGACCAGCAAATAGTTACGCACTGCCAAAGCCATCATCGATCAGGGCTAACCTACCTAATCGGTAAGAGTTTAGGCTTTAATATTCGCGCTTATCACGGCTCATGGTCAGAATGGGGCAATCGAACAGACACACCTATCGAGAATTGATCTTTTATACTTGGGCAATGTTATTTTCGTATTTATGTTCGACATGAATAATATGTCGCGATTGCATGGACGCAAAAAGCGATCGAATCATTGTGTATTACCTATACACTCAGCGCCTAGGTGCGAGAACACCTTGCCTAAGCAAAAAATTTCTAACCCCAGAGCAGTCATCACACCTAATTTTTTTGGAACCAAAAAACAATGAAAGACAAACTCTTTATTGCTCTGCAATACATCATTCCTCAGCGCGCGCTTTCTCGTATGGCTGGCTGGCTGGCAGAAACGTCTATCAGCTGGATCAAAAACCCCTTCACTAACTGGTTTGTACAGCAATACGGGGTGAATATGAGCGAGGCGGAAATCGAGGACCCTACCGCTTACGCTAGCTTTAACGATTTCTTCACCCGCGCCCTAAAAGAGGGGGCCCGCCCTATCGATGCCGCTAACAACAGTATTGTCAGCCCCGCCGATGGCGCCATTAGCCAGCTGGGCGATATTAAAAATGGCCGAATTTTTCAAGCAAAAGGCCAAGACTTCAGCCTGACTGAATTGCTCGGCGGCAACCTAGATATTGCCAAGCCCTTTATGGGCGGTAAGTTTGCCACCGTTTACCTATCCCCTAAGGACTATCACCGCGTACACATGCCACTGGCAGGTAAACTGAAATGCATGGTGCATGTGCCTGGCGACCTATTCTCAGTCAATAACACTACCGCCGAAAACGTGCCTCGCTTGTTCGCCCGCAACGAACGCACCGTTTGCATCTTTGATACCGATATTGGACCGATGGCTATAGTGCTGGTGGGCGCAATGGTAGTGGCTTCTATCGAGACTGTTTGGGCCGGCCAAACCTCACCACTAAAACGCGAGATTAAAACGACTCACTACCCACAAAATGACAAGATTGAACTGAAAAAAGGTGAAGAGATGGGGCGCTTTAAGCTCGGCTCTACCGCGGTGGTCGTATTCGCTAAAGATGTAATGGACTGGGATGATGGCTATACCGCAGGTACAGCAGCCATAATGGGACAGACATTGGGTCAAATAAAATAACAGTATGACTAACTACAAAAAAGGTGACTTAGCGGAGTCGCCTTTTTTAACGTTTAAAGAAACTCAAGATACTTTTGCGTTTTTTAGGCAAGAGGTAATCGTCGCGAATTTTGGCGATATCAATATCAAAACTGCCGGGCTCTAAACTCTGACAAATTTCTATTTTTTGGGCCTCTGAAAACGACACCTTGCCCGCATCAATTAGCCCTTGCTTGTGTTGATCGTCCAGCTCCAGATCAACCACAAAAGGGCTTGTGATGTGATCCTTACAGGCATCTAAAACCACTATCACTTTAGGCTTTAGGCGCCGCTTAAAATTTTGCTCAACCACCACACCTACTTCACCGGTATTCAGCTCCACCAGTGTGCCGGTCGGATAAAGACCTATAGAGCGAATAAACTCCACGCAAAGTTCTTCTTGGAATGCAATATTGCGCAGCTCATACAGTTGCGACACTGCTTTTGAGGGGGCCACCGGTTGAACCGCACCCCGCGGATGAGTAACATCATCGTAAAAAGTCACAATGCCGGCAATTTTAGCCAACAGTGGGATTTTATCGCCCGCCAGTTGCTGGGGAAAACCGGTGCCATTAAGACGTTCGCAGTGAGACTCCACCACCCCTATCACTCGCGTCCCCACATCGCCCGAAGCGCGCAGCATTTCTAGGCCCAATTCGACAAACTTTTCGTAGTCGGCCTCTTCAGCAGCATTGCGTTCACTCAACAGCAACAAAGCTGAGTCAATTTTAACTTTACCCACATCTTTCAGCAGCACACCCATCGCCAAAACATGTAGATCCTGTTTACCCAGACCAATTTGACGGCCAAATAAAATTGCCAAAACGGCGCACCGAACAGCATGGCTGTAGGTGTGTGCATCATGCTCGCGTACTTGTGACAACCAGGAAAAAGCATCAGGGTTGCGAAGTATACTATCGACCATTTCGCCAGCAACACGCTTAGTGCCCTGCACAGATATATCGCCACTATTTTCCAGTGAAAGCATGACTTCGGTTACAGCACTAAATACTTTTAGATGTAACTGCTTAGCCTTAACCAGCTCTATTTTTAACGACGTTACGGCGGGAATATAGATATTATGACGAATATTTAACGGTGCTAAACTAGCACTGATCGGCTGCCCCTTGGTCATGCGGCGACTGGCGCTGGCATTGTTTTTAGCGCTCGAACTGGTTTTGAGCTTAATTATTACAGGGGCTATACCCTTAACAATATCGATGAACACAAACTTGCAATGTGTTTTTAACTGCTTAACTTCTTCCGCATCGCGTATATAAAACCCTTGAATAGGAAAAGGTGTTTGATCCCAAGGCCGATCAAGACGAGAGATAAACATACCCACCGTCACTTGATGAACTTCAACCTTGATCTGTTTGATCGCCACTTGGCGTATCGCTGAACCACCAACTGCTGCAAACATAATCGAACACCTATTTGATCAACATTTATACTAGCGAAACGGCAAGAGCAATTAAAGTAATAGGTGACAATTGCTAGACATTTGGGTGCTTTTGCAGACAAGACATGCTGCATAGGGTGAATAAAACCCAAATTTGGGTGGAACTGTAACGCTGCAATAGATTCACTTTGTGTGATATTTTGCAGAGAGTTCATGAACCGATTCAATAAATGCCCCGGCGTGCGCAGGGTCGACCTCAGGTGTAATGCCATGACCTAGGTTAAATATATGACCAGCGCCTGAGCCATAGCCCGCTAGTATTGAGCTGACCTCCTGACGAATACGATCAGGCGAGGCGTAAAGCATAGTCGGGTCCATATTTCCCTGCAGTGCCACCTGCGATCCAACGCGCTGACGCGCACTGCCTATTTCAGTAGTCCAATCGAGACCTAGGGCATCGCACCCAGTGTTCGCCATCAACTCCAACCACTGACCGCCGCCTTTAGTGAATAAAATAACCGGCACACGACGGCCTTCGTGCTCTTTAATCAAGCCGTTAACGATACGCTGCATATAGGCCAGTGAAAATTCCTGATAAGCAGCATATGACAATGCCCCCCCCCAGGTATCAAATATTTGCACAGCTTGCGCACCGGCCAAAATTTGTGCATTGAGATAGTCGATAACCGAGTCGGCTAGAACACTCAGCAGTTCATGCATCACCTCTGGTTGATTAAAGGCCATAGCTTTACATCTGCGATGATCCTTACTAGATCCACCCTCGATCATATAAGTCGCGAGCGTCCAAGGGCTGCCGGAAAAACCGATCAGTGGCACACGACCATTGAGTTCACGACGAATAGTGCTGACGGCATCAGTCACATAGGTAAGATCTTTAGCGGTATTGATTACTTTTAACGCCTGAACATCGGCAGCGTTACGCACGGTTTTGCGAAATTTTGGCCCCTCACCGGTTTCAAAATAAAGCCCCAGACCCATGGCATCAGGGATGGTAAGGATATCAGAAAAAAGAATCGCAGCGTCCAGACTCGGGTAGCGGTCCAATGGCTGCATGGTAACCTCACACGCCGCTTCTGGATTTGTGCACAGCCCCATGAAGTCACCAGCCTTGGTACGGCTAGCACGATATTCAGGAAGATAGCGCCCCGCTTGGCGCATCATCCACACTGGTGTGGCATCAACAGGTTGACGCAATAGCGCCCTTAACAAACGGTCATTCTTAAGTTCGGCCATGCTAATCTCACACTCAAACAGGTAAATATCAACCTGTAATCATAGCCGATTACAGGCAAAAAAAAGGACCCTTTAAGGCCCTTTTAGATCTAAAATATACTGTTGAAGGTATATTTTAGACTTTCAAATAATCCAGAATACCGTCAGCCGCTTCACGCCCTTCCCAAATAGCAGTAACTACTAAGTCGGAACCACGAACCATATCACCGCCAGCAAACACTTTAGGGTTACTAGTTTGAAACTTGTACTCTTGCTTTTCTACGGCTTCAACTGCGCCCCAACTATTAATGTTGATATCGTAATCTGCAAACCAAGGCTCAGGACTCGGACGAAAACCAAAGGCAACCAACACTACATCGGCAGGGATAATTTCCTCAGACCCTGGTATCACTTCCGGGCGGCGACGACCATTCTCATCGGGCTCACCCATCTGAGTACTCACCACCTTAACACCTTCAACTTTGCCCTCACCGACAACAGCAACAGGCTGGCGATTAAAAAGGAACTCAACACCCTCTTCGATCGCGTTAACCACTTCACGTTTAGATCCGGGCATATTGTCGCGATCACGGCGATACGCGCAAGCTACAGCTTCTGCACCCTGGCGGATGGAGGTGCGATTGCAATCCATGGCGGTATCACCACCACCCAAGACAACCACCTTCTTTCCCTTAACACTGATAAAATCGTCTTCTGATTTTTCAAAACCCATGTTGCGGTTGACGTTAGAAATAAGGAACGGCAGCGCATCAAAAACACCAGGTAAGTCTTCACCCGGAAAACCACCTTTCATGTAACTGTAAGTGCCCATGCCCATAAACACGGCATCATAGTCGTTGAGTAACTCTTCCATGCCGATGTCTTTACCGATTTCGGTATTAAGGCGAAACTCAACACCCATTTCCGTGAAAATCTCACGTCGACGAACCAGCACAGACTTTTCTAATTTAAATTCGGGAATACCAAAGGTCAGCAGACCACCGATTTCTGGGTAACGGTCAAAAACCACCGGTTTAACGCCATTGCGTACCAAAATATCAGCACAACCTATACCCGCTGGTCCGGCACCAATAATGGCAACCTTTTTGTCTGTCCACTTAACCTTGGACATATCAGGCTTCCAGCCCATCGCAAAGGCGGTGTCGGAAATATACTTCTCAGCATTGCCGATAGTCACCGCGCCAAAACCATCATTGAGCGTACAAGCGCCCTCGCAAAGGCGATCTTGAGGGCATACACGACCACACACTTCTGGCAGTGAGTTAGTTTTATGACAGAGTTCGGCCGCTTCGAAAATATTACCATCACTGATCAACTTCAACCAATTGGGAATGAAGTTATGCACAGGGCACTTCCACTCACAATAAGGGTTGCCGCACTCTAGACAGCGATGAGATTGATCTGCCACTTCTGTTTCGGTGTAGGGCTGATAGATCTCAACAAATTCTTTTTTGCGAGTATCGATTGCTTTCTTGCTGGGGTCCTTACGACCCACATCAATAAACTGAAAATTATTGCTTAAACGTCCGGCCATTATTTTTGCCTCTATCCTGTTCACCTGCGTGCCACTAATATGTGTGACGAGTATTGCGAGTTGCCAGCGCTGCCGTTTAACCTAGCAGCGCACAGCATTGATCACCGCGACTCAGCGAGTCGCGGGCTTTCATTCGCCTCGCTTTGTCAGGCTTTCTAGCAAGCCTCCGAGGCTCGCAGCTTTAGGTTTCACTAACCAAAAATTGCCGACATAATCGTCGAAATTGGTCAATAATTCTTGTCCCCAGTCGCTGCCAGTCGCGGCAACGTACTCATCGATAACACTGCGCAAATGATTACGATACGCCTCTAGCGCCTCGGTATCGACACGGTGTATTTCGATAAGCTCGTGATTGTAGCGGTCAACAAAAGTATTGTCTTGGTCGAGTACATAAGCAAAGCCGCCGGTCATACCTGCGCCGAAGTTGACGCCCGTTTTACCCAGTACCGCTACCATACCGCCAGTCATATATTCACAGCAATGGTCGCCCGCGCCCTCCACCACAACGTGCGCACCAGAGTTGCGTACACCGCAGCGCTCGCCAGCTTGACCGGCCGCAAACAGCTTGCCGCCGGTTGCACCGTACAGGCAAGTGTTACCGATAATACTGGTTTCATTGGACTTGAAAGTGGAACCCTTGGGTGGATAGACCACCAACTTGCCGCCCGCCATACCTTTACCGACATAGTCGTTAGCATCGCCTTCCAATGTCATTTCTAGACCACCGGCGTTCCAGACGCCGAAGCTCTGGCCGCCGATACCCGTCAATTTCAGCTTAATCGGTGCTTCGCTCATACCTTGGTTGCCGTGGCGCTTGGCGATTTCACCAGATAGTCGCGCACCGATGGAACGATCGCAATTAGTCAGATGGAAGCTAAACTCGCCACCACTTTTATTCTCAATCGCTGGCAGGCAAGCCTCTACCATTTTCTCAGCTAACTGACCTTTGTCGAAAGGATCGTTCTTACTCTGCTGACAAATCTGGGGCTTGGAATCGAGTAACTCGTCGGTATAAACCAAACGGCTAAGGTCCAAATTACCCTGTCTAGCACTCTCACCTTCGAGTATCGCCAACAAATCAACGCGACCAACTAATTCATCGACGGTGCGAACACCCACCGAAGCCATCCATTCGCGCATCTCCATAGCGACAAACTTGAAGAAGTTCATCGCCATCTCAACAGTACCAATATAGTGATCTTTACGCAGCCTTTCTTGCTGAGTAGCAACACCGGTGGCGCAGTTATTCAGATGACAAATGCGCAGGTATTTACACCCTAAAGCCACCATCGGCGCAGTGCCGAAACCGAAGCTTTCAGCACCGAGAATGGCAGCCTTCATGACATCAAGGCCAGTCTTTAAACCGCCGTCAGCCTGCAATCTAACCTTGCCGCGCAAGTCGTTGGCGCGCAGGGTTTGGTGCGTTTCCGCAAGACCCAATTCAAATGGCGAACCAGCATGACGAATAGAGGACAGCGGGCTAGCGGCAGTGCCACCGTCGTAGCCAGAGATCGTAATAAGATCGGCATAAGCCTTGGCCACACCTGCGGCGATAGTACCAACACCTGGACGCGATACAAGTTTCACTGAAACTAGCGCGCTTGGATTGACCTGCTTCAAATCGTAGATCAACTGAGCTAGATCTTCGATCGAATAAATGTCGTGGTGTGGCGGAGGTGAAATCAAAGTCACACCCGGTACAGAGAAACGCAGACGAGCGATTAGGTCGTTTACCTTACCGCCGGGCAGCTGCCCACCTTCACCGGGTTTAGCGCCCTGAGCCACTTTAATCTGCAGCACCTCGGCGTTGGACAAGTAGTGCGGCGTAACACCGAAACGACCAGAGGCAATCTGCTTGATTTTGGATGATTTATTAGTGCCAAAACGCGCATGGTCCTCACCACCTTCGCCCGAGTTAGAACGACCCCCCAAAGTATTCATGGCCTGAGCTAGGGCTTCGTGAGCCTCTGGCGAAAGCGCACCGAGCGACATAGCAGCAGAGTCAAAGCGACGCACGATACTTTCCATCGGCTCCACTTCGCTCAAGTCGATTGGTTGAACATCGTCTCGCAGCTTCAATAAATCACGCAGCGTAGTGACTGGGCGAGAGTTCACCAACTCAGCGTAAGCGCTCCAAGTAGAGTAGTCACCACTCTGTACCGCTTTTTGCAAAGCCTGCACAACATCGGGATTAAAGGCGTGGTATTCCTTGCCATGCACATACTTTAACAGGCCGCCCTGGTCAATTGACTTGCGCTCGAGCCAGGCAATAGTCGCCAAAGATTTTTGATCTTTTTCCAAGTCTTCAAAGCGAGCGCCTTGCACACGAGATGGCGTATCGTCAAAACAGAGGCTAGTCACCTCGTCAGCCAGACCAATCGCTTCAAACAGCTGCGCACCACGGTAAGAGGCAACGGTTGATATACCCATCTTCGACAGGATTTTCATCAGACCCTTGTCTAGTGCTTTACGGTAATTTTTGTAAGCTGTATCCACATCAACTAAGACCTCACCACTGTCGATCAAGCCATTGATAACGTAATAGCTGAGGTATGGAAAGATCGCCGTAGCACCGTAGCCAATTAGGGCAGCGGCGGAGTGTGAATCTCGACAGGTACCTGTCTCGATCAAAAGGTTGGCGTCGCAACGCAGGCCAGCGCGAGTTAAGCGCTGATGCACGGCGCCGGTCGCAAGCAATGCGTGTATAGGCAGCAGCCCTGGCTCAAGCTCGTTATCGGTTAATACAACCAATACCGTGCCCGCAATAACAGCGGCCGCAACCTGATCGCACAGTGCGACTAGGGCTTCCTGCAAATTCTGCAGACTTGGGTCGTAGTTAAGACTAAAAGACTCGTGCTCATAGCCATTGTCATTCATCGCCAACAATGCGCGATACTTAGCCGGAGACAATATTGGCGAGCGCAAAATAATGCGCTTGGCATGATCACTGGTCTCGGTATAAACCGACAATTCGCGACCAATACAAGTCTCGAGCGACATCACAATAGCTTCGCGCAGCGGATCGATTGGCGGATTAGTTACCTGCGCAAACTGCTGTCGAAAATAATCATAAACGGTTCGATCGTGCTGCGATAGTACGGCCATAGGGGTATCGTCACCCATGGAACCGACACCTTCCTGACCGGCTTCCGCCAGAGGACGCATGACCATATCGCGCTCTTCGTAAGACACCTGAAACATTTTCATGTAAGTATTGAGCTGGTCGCTATCTAAATCACTTTCAGCTTCGTCGGCATTTAAAGTCGATTCAACACGCACAGCGTTATCTTTGAGCCACTGTTTGTAAGGCTGGCACTGCTTTAACTGATTGTCGATATCGTCACTGAAATGCAGCTGACCTTCCTCGGTATCAACCGATAGAATTTGACCTGGCCCCAAGCGACCTTTAGCGACTACATCTTCTGGAGCGTAGCTGTACACCCCTATTTCAGAGGCAACCGTAATGACATCATCGTTGGTGATTACCCAGCGCGATGGACGCAGACCGTTGCGGTCGAGCGTACAAACCGCATGACGACCGTCTGTGATCACCAAACCAGCGGGGCCATCCCAAGCCTCGACATGCATAGAATTGTATTCATAAAAAGCGCGCAGATCTGGGTCCATGTGCTCGATATTCTGCCAAGCAGGCGGCACCAACATACGCACAGCGCGATGCAGCTGCACACCACCGGTCAGCAGTACTTCCATCATATTATCGAGACTAGAAGAATCCGAACCGCTGCGATTAACCAGCGGCGTCAATTCGTCTAAATTCGGCAGAGCTGCGCAGGCAAATTTGGGTGTACGCGCGACGGACCAATTGCGATTACCGGTAACGGTGTTGATCTCACCATTGTGAGCCACCATGCGAAAAGGTTGAGCCAAAGGCCACTGCGGTTGAGTATTAGTGGAGAAGCGCTGATGAAATACACAAATGGCAGTTTCTAAGCTTTCGTCGGCCAAGTCTGCAAAGAACCGAGGCAGGTCTACCGGCATCATAAGCCCTTTGTAGGACACCACCGTAGAACTTAGGCTAGATATATAAAATGTACTGTCGCCCTCAAGTGCCTTCTCGGCCTTGCGACGAACCACAAATAACTTAGCGTTCAACTCAACCGAACTTAAGCCTTTGCTGTTAATAAACAGATGTTTAAATACTGGCTGAGATTCCAGCGCAATAGGGCCGAGACAGCTGTTATCGACCGGCAGTTCGCGCCAACCTGCAACACTGAGACCCAAGGCCTCAACCTCGAACGCTAAAGCCGCCTCAGCTTTGGTGCGAGTATTGGCATCGCGACTGAGCATAACGGAGCCAACCGCGTAAACATCACTTAGCTCCACGTTGCAGTCAGCTTTAGCCGCTGCGCGCATAAATGAGTCGGGCTTTTGCAGCAACAAGCCGCAACCGTCACCCGTTTTACCGTCGGCGGCAATACCGCCACGGTGGGTCATGCAGGCTAGTGCTTCAATAGCGGTTTTAAGCAACTTATGGCTTGTATCACCCTTCAAATGGGCGATCATACCAAAACCACAGTTATCTTTGAACTCGTCTAACCTGTAGAGGCCAGTGGCCATACGCGGTCTCTCTTCGAAATAATTCACTAAAATTGCCAACAGTCACTCCAAAACACAAGAGGCAGGCAAATGGGCGGAGAAGGTTACCCGCAAGAACACTATTTGGCAAGTAAATTAAAGTTTACAGGAGAAGTGCCAGAGAAAAACTTCCGCAATAATGCAACCAAATTCGGTCAAAATCATCGATAACACCGCTAAACCATCAGAGTCATAAGCGCAAGACTCCTCTAATAGCACACACCTCACTCGCCACTAGCGATAGAGCCCAATACAAATAAACGTCATTTATAAGATTGACATGCAACGAACACGGCAAACAACATGCACGCCAGCACAACAGATCTTAATTAGAAGATTCAAACGCCACTAATTTTTCTCGACAAGACTCAAAGTCGAACTGCAGAGACAAGGTTTTGAGATAGCGATACTGAAGGCAAGACAAATGACCGCAAGGCAGCTGTAGCGGACATATGTTACCCACGCACCGCTAAAACTCAGCCACGTCCTGCAAATAATCATAATTCACCCAACAGCAAAGGCGCTGCCGACGACCAAAATACAGCCGCACATAAAATATAAATATGTAAATACTCTCACAGTCCTGCTGGCACACTTGATAAACACTCAGAACAGGAAAAATAGCCACGGCACAAGCAGAGAAGCGCGTAGTAATCGGGTAAAACCCACACCTAATCGAAGGCAGAAATACCAGTTGCACTTTAGCAGGGCCAGCTTAATCAAAATATTGGACAAGGAGCTACTGACTTATGACGGTTATGTGCCGCTAGGGCTAACCAGCGGTTTGCTACATTAACATTTAGCACGCAGAAAATGTTTGCAGCAATAAAGCTCGATCGATATCTGAGGTAACCATAGCCTCTCCCATGGACTGCAGCAGCACTAAACGCAAACGACCATCCAAAACCTTTTTATCGACCGACATAAGCGCAATAAAGTCATCGGAAGTCATTGTATCTGGCGCCATTACCGGTAACTTAGCCTGTCTAAGCATACCGACCAAACGACTCAAATCGTCCTTGGAAATCATCCCCATGCGCTGTGACAAATCAGCCGCCATTACCATGCCAGCGGCTACAGCCTCACCATGCAACCAAACACCATACCCCTGCGCTGTCTCAATCGCATGCCCAAAAGTGTGGCCAAAATTTAAAATAGCGCGAATACCGCCCTCGCGCTCATCGCGAGCCACCACAGATGCTTTGTTCTGACAAGAGCGATCAATGGCGTAGGCCAGCGCCGCCTCATCTTTGGCTAGCAACTTATCCATATTCTGCTCGAGCCACACAAAAAAATCATAATCACTGACTAGCCCGTACTTAATCACCTCGGCAATACCCGCGGACAGCTCTCGCTCTGGCAAAGTTTTTAGCAAATCGGTATCAGCCAATACACAATTGGGCTGATAAAAAGCACCAATCATATTTTTACCCAGCGCATGGTTAACGCCAGTCTTGCCACCCACTGATGAGTCGACCATCGCCAGCAAGGTGGTGGGCACCTGAATAAAGTCGACTCCACGCTGATAACAAGCGGCAGCAAATCCGGTCATATCACCGGTAACACCACCACCGAGCGCAATCAACGTAGTAGTCCGATTATGTCGCGCAGCCAGCAACTCATCAAAAATCAGATTAAGCGTGTTGAGGTTTTTATACTGCTCGCCGTCAGGCAACACCACGTCTAAAACTTCTTTATCGCCGAGCACCGCTTTTAACTGTTGCAAATAAAGTGGTGCAACTGTCTCATTGGTCACCACACAAACCTGCTGACCGTGGATATAAGGTAACAGATACTCTGGCTTAGAAAACAACTCGGCGCCGGTAAAAATCGGATAGCTACGGTCACCTAGATCAACGCTCAACTCATGCATTTTAATGAATCCACTATTAAATAATAAGCGAATTTTATCATAAAGATTGCATGAGTAACTTTATCCCGCAGACAAAAAAAGCCAGCAGATTACTCTGCTGGCTTTTTCACGACGGCACTACGGCTAGTAAGACTGAGTTAAACGCGCAATCTCTTGGGAGACTGATTTAGGCGTGCGCTTGTTAGTATCTATAACAAAATCGGCCACCTCACGGTATAACGACTCGCGCGCTTTAACTAACTCAATAATTTTGTGCTCAGGATTTTCCACCTGCAATAGCGGGCGCTTTTTATCCTTGCTAGTGCGTTCAACTAACTGCTCGATACTGGCCGTTAAATAAAACACCGGTCCAGACTTTTGCATACAGCGACGATTCTCGGGCCGCAAGACTATCCCGCCACCTGTGGCCAATACCACCCCCCTCTCGCCTGCCAACTCCGCCAGAACCGCCGCTTCGCGGTCCCGAAAACCCTGCTCACCCTCAACATCAAAGATCCAGGGAATATCAGCACCGGTGCGCTCTTCTATCACCCGGTCACTATCGAGAAAGGGTAAATCAAGTTCGGCCGCCAAGAGGCGACCGATAGTCGATTTGCCGGCCCCCATGGGGCCGACAAGGAACACAACAGAATTAATCATCAATAAGCTACTGAGTCCGCCAAAATCTTAGGCGTAATAAAAATAATCAGCTCACGCTTTTTCTCTAACTGTATATCTCGCCGAAAGAGGCGACCAAGGTATGGAATATCACCCAAAACTGGAACCTTGGTAACATTTTTGCCGGTTTCAGTTTGAAAAATACCGCCTAAAACAACGGTCTGACCGTTACCCACTAAAACTTGAGTATTTAATTCGGTTACATCAATCGTCGGTATACCATCCACACTTATATCGCCGACACTGTCTTGGTTTATTTTCAAATCCATAATAATACGATCATCTGGAGTAATCTGCGGCGTCACATCTAACTTCAGCACAGCCTCTTTAAAAGAGGTAGTAGTAGCACCGCTGGCAGAAGCTTCCTGATAAGGAATTTCAGTACCACTCATGATAGTCGCCTGCTGTTTATCACCAGTAATTAACTTAGGTTGAGATACGATTTCAGCATGACCAGAGTCCTCTAACGCAGACAGTTCTAACGCCAGCAGGCCATTATCAGTCATTATACCCATAGTGAGCTGGCCAGCGGGATTGGCAAGACCCAAGTCAATCATCGTAGCTTGATCTAAAGGCGGGGTCCATGCACCGGTTTCATCATCAAAGTTTTCAGTAGTAAGCGTGTCCAA
>CAJWZU010000043.1 GCA_913050115.1 uncultured Cellvibrionales bacterium | reverse complement strand
TGTTACCTGCCGGTACCGCCTCACTCAAGGTCACGGTGTAATTGGTGGAGGTTTCACCTTCAACAATATCGCTTGGGCCGGTCAAACTCACGGTCGGAACCTGAACAACATATGGCTCAACCGTCGTTGCCATGCCCTTATCGCCATTGGTATCAAAGGCGTAAGCCGTTGCATCGACTTGGCGGTCGGCATCGGCCGGCAGATCGGCACCAGGCACTTCGACAGAAAACTTACCATCGCTGCCGTAGTTGGCGGAGTGCACCTTACCGTTGAGGGTCAGATTAACGAATCCAGAACTCATGTTGGCTAGAGTTACGGTACCGGTGATAGTAACCGGCTGACTTGCCTCGGCGGAGGTGATTAGGTTGTCGCCGGTGATGGGGTCTATATCGACACTGACATTGCCGAGCATAGGGCCGTCGTTATCGAAAATTCTGAGCGAGCCCTGACCATCGGCCAGCAGCGCATTATCGGACGGATTGCGAATATTAATGAAGGCAATCTCGGTGTCTTCGATCAATAAATCGTCAACTATGGCTACCCGTATAGTCTGACTAGTAACACCTGGATCAAAGCTTAGTGTGCCTAGCACATCTTCGAAATCATCGCCGGCGATGGCGCCCAGACTAGTGGCATCGTAATCAACAGTTACAACTGTGCTTGAAGCCTGACTCATCGACACAGTAAATTCAGCGAAGCCCTGCCCTTCCACTGCGTACACAAAGTCTATGCTAAGCAGCGGCAACGTTGTCGCCACATCGTTATCAAATATTTTGAATTCGATATGTTCGTCATAAAATTGATCGCCCGATAAATCGGCGTCGAAATACTCGGTTGGCTCAATTTTGGCATCGTCAAAAATCGGCACCCTGACCATCACCGAGCTATCACCTGCACCCAACATCAATGAGAAGGTTGGCACAGAAACGCCATCGGTGAAACTCATCGAATACAGGCCAATGCTGTTCCAGCTGGCGCCGCCATCATTAGAATACAGTACCGGCATAGTGTAATCGTCGGCGTACTCGGCAATGGCACGACCTAACGCGACACTTAAGTTTTCACTGGTGAATTTCAGTTGTAGAGTGGTATCGTAATCAAACGTCAGAGAACTGTTGAGCGTGAACTCATTATAACCATCGCCTTCGTTTACATCAGGTATGGTCGCAGACAGGTGCGATTTGTAAGTATCTAAGGTACGTGAACTGACTTCACGGAAGACGGTCCAGTCTTCGACCCTATAGTCTATTGACAGATTTTCAAGATCATAAGGCGTAACACCTTCATTTAGCTCGATAGCATAGCTGCCATCGCCGTTGTCTATTAGATTACCGACTGACCTAAACTCGGCGTTTAGCTCTACATTTTTAACCACTAGATTTTCAAAGGTAACCTGGTTGGGGGTAGCACCGACCAAAAGATCGTCGGTAGTAAAGGTGATAACACCTTCGGCTTCTTTGAAGTTGTAGCTAATTAAACCACCAGGGACATCGAGCGTATCAACACTGCGGCCATCAGCTGCTGCAGGAGCACGATCACCCGCTAGCGCTTGTATAGTGCCGGCAACATGCTCCATAGCGATAGTTTCGAAGACGTTTTCGCCATCGACATCACGCTCGGTATCGCGAGTAAATTCAATGTCAACGTGAGCAAGCGCCTTAGAAATCATCTCTTTGCCAGACGAGGCAATATCTAATTCGTAGCCGGTAAAAGCATCGCGCATTTCCTGCGTGATATTTATATTTGTGGCATAGCTGGCATCAATATCTTGCAGATTACTGGTGCGTAAAATACCGTCGGTTGGGTCAGAGTCCTGCAGGTCATCGTCTATCGCCTGCAGAAATATCGCCATATTCTCGACGTACATGGAGTTGTTATCGGTTAGCGCAGTACCGGCAATATCCTGTAAAAACAGTATGCTGCCTTGAATAACATCAGCGTTAAAAACGGCCACTACCACATCACCTACCATGAAGGTAACGGTATCGCCATCGCGAAACTGAAAATCTCCAGCAAGGCCAGAGTCGCCCGTTAAACCCGACAAACCCGATGATGTGCTATAACTAATACCATTAACAAAGTTATCAGCGAATTGGGCAATTTCGATGCTACTGTCTACAACAGGGTCAACGACGGTTTCGATAACAGGCACCGGATCTAGCGCCAATTGCACGCTGTTTATGCCACTGTCATCGACGGACGCGCGTTCTGGGCGACCAAAAGTTGAGGTATTGAAGCCACTGTCGGGATTGGTCCGCTCGGCGGTCATAAACAACCGCAAACCCTCACCCGACGATTCGCCTTCGATGCCATTTCCTGTGGGCGCGCCCTCACCAGCAGCAGTGGCTGGTAGCAACTCCTCTAAGTCGGCGCCGTCTTCCACCGCGCTCAATAGGCGGTCGAGATTAAAGGCTTCATCAAGAGTGTCTTCAACACCAATGTTATTCAAACGGTCCAACAACTCTTGATCAAAACTCTGTTGTTGATCGTGTCCCAGAGTCACGACGGCGCCACTGGGTAAAGTGATTACCACGGCGCTCGCGCCGGCTGTAATTATGCGTTGATTGAGATAGACAGGATCACCGGCAGAAATAAACTTTTCCTCGCCGGAGGGCAGCAATACTCTAACATCACCATGAGTGGCGCCGACTTTAGCAATTGCCGAACTACTTACAGACCCGTTGAAATTATTATTAGCCATGTCAAACTTCCTCAATCTTTATCTATCGATGCTTTAACGCAAACAACCAGGCACTAAGCCTGGCTCTGGAGCACTCTTTGGTTTATTGCGCGGGTTCAAACTGCGTTAGCAGTGTGCCCATGCCATTTAATATTCGGTATTGTGAAAATAGTAAGTCGTACTGAGCCGTCACTAGTGAACGTTTAGCGCCCACCAATTCGTTTTCAGTATTGAGCAAATCCAGCAAAGTACGCTTACCAATGTTGAACTGCTTTAAATAAGAGGAACGGGTATCTTCGGCGGCACGCACATGAACCTTTAGGTATTTCATTTGTTCGCGTAAACCCTCGAAGGAGCTCCACGATAGACGCAAACTTTCCTCGACCTGACGCTTGGTATCATTGCGGACATCTTTAGATTCTTCCAGCAAATAAGCGCTCTGTTTGCGACGGGCCTTGTCGGCGCCACCGTTAAACAAGTTATAGCGCAGACGTAAAGCTGCAACTAACTCTTCATCCTCACCAACAACACCGTTGATATCTTCATCCCAGCGTTTATCAACCTCAACCGACAGACGCGGCCAAAATGGGCTCTCTGCTGCGTCATACTGAGCATTTGCGGCTTGCACATCGGAACCCGCCGACAGCAGTGTTGGGTGCAAATTGTTAGCGAATTCGATGGCAGCGTCGACCGTCGCCGGCAACTGACCTTTTACCTGCGGTTTAATAAGGTTTTCTTCCGAGCGGAAGAAGCCGGTCACGCGATTAAAATTGGTTTTAGCATCGGTCAGGTTATTTTGCGCCACAATCACGTTGCTCTGTGCCAGCGCTAATCGAGCGCTAATTTGATCTAAATCAGCTTGACTACCGACGCCGGAACGCTGACGCAACACCATCTGATCATGAATATTTTGATGCTCATATAAGCTGTTACGGGCAAGGTCAAGCAGTTCAGCTTGACGCAGCAGGTTTAAATAAACTTCGCTGGCGCGCAAACTCAAGTCTTCGGCGGTAGCGACCTTGTTATGGCCCGCACTGTCTGTACGTGCCTGCTGACGGCGAACTTCAGAGCGTGTACCAAAGCCCTCGAACAAACTCTGGCGAGCACTTAAAGAGGCTTCGTGACGTGTTAAATCTGTATCGACATCTACTGGCCTATCGACCTCTTCATAGCCAATGCCTATAGCGGCATCTAGCGTTGGGTAATAACCCGCTTTAGCTTGGCGAATTTCCTGCTCACGGGACAGGTATTCATTGCGCGCAGCTTGCATATTGGGATGTGATATTAGGGTTGCTAAAACAATATCATCAAGCGTGTATTTGTTGACTCGAAGCTCGCTATTAGAGTGAGAATTAGTGCGCTCCTCTAATGTTGGACGCTTTTGCGTGTAGGCAACTTTTTCGTAGCCACCACCGGCAACCGAAGATCGATCGCGCCCCTCTGGCTGAAAAGTATATTCGCTGAGCGCTGCTGACGATGCATTTAACCTGGGCATATCGGCCCATTCGGCCGCACTTGGCAACTTCAATTGAGAGCCCACAATTAGGTTATCAATACGGCCTTTGCTAAACGCCGAAGAATTTTGGACATATAAATATTCCGTGACCGAATCAAGCGTAATGTCAGACTCAGGGCGCACTTGCTTACCTATAGCTTCGAGGCTGTCTCCTGGCTGCACCTTATAAAGCTCAGGCATGCTTTCAGCACTAGCGAGCCCCGAAGATAGCAAGAGGCAAAATGGCAGTAGCAGTGCCGCCAGCAACCGATATGAGCTATTGGAATGTTTCATGAGAATCCCTGAGTTTTAAGTAAAATTTAATTTAGTTATTATTTGAGTTTAATCACACAAAACTTAACGCTGACCTTTGGGGCTTTGATGATCAACACACAACAAATATTTGTGACGCAGCTCACATTTTCATTATGCGACTAAAGCATTAGCAAGAGAAGCTTTACTTGCATTGAAACTATAAAAAGGTTGTTGTTATAACAAAATAGCTGTAAGGCATTAAAAAAACACAGGTATTTGAGACAAATCGAAATAACAAAACCTTCATTCTATTTAGGAACTCAACTTGAGACCCTATAAATAGCATAGCACTGACTATTCAGTGTTATGGCGTCGATTTAAGAATTTAACCAGAGACCGCGCGTTCACCGCTTAATACATGAAGAATAAGAGCTGGCACTCACCTTCATAACGAAACGACGCACAACAACCCTATCAACGCTGGTACCGAGCCAATTACTTAGCTTTTAATATTGATTATAAATTGAATAAAGAACGGCTGGCTCGCCGATTAGCTTGGCAAGATAAAGGCCAAAAAATAATAAGTAACAGCCGGCAACCGGCCTAGACTGACTAGGCTAGCTAGGAGCAATAAACCTCAACGCTCGCGCTGGGCAAATTGCTTAGCTTTTAATATCGGTTATAAATTGAATCAAGAACGGCTGGCTCGCCGGTTAGCATGGCAAGATTAAGAGCAAAAAATAACAGGTAACCGCCGGCAACGCGCCTAGACCGACTAGCAACAAAACACCTTAGCGCTCGCGCAGAGCCAATTGCTTAGTTTTCAGTATCGGTTTCAGAATATAATCAAGCACCGTTTTCTCACCGGTTAATATATCCACGCTCACGGTCATCCCGGGAATAATAGGCAACGGCGCGCTCTCACGCCCCAAGTAAGCCAACTCTGTCTCCACCCGGACCAAATAGTAACTGTCTCCCTCCTCATCAACAATAGTGTCGGGACTAATATGAATAACCTCACCCTGCAAGCTGCCATGTACGGCAAAGTCATAAGCAGTGACCTTTACCATAGCTTTTTGGCCGGGGTACAAGAAAGCGATATCCGCTGGCCGCACTCGAGCCTCCACCTGCAACTTATCCTCGCTAGGAACGATTTCCAGAATATCCATGCCCGGCTGAATCACCCCGCCCAAAGTAGTAATAAGCAGGCGTTTGACTGTACCGGCTACCGGTGAGCGCACTACTTGTCGATCGACTCGGTCAGACAGCGCCGAACTGGTCTCTGTTAAACGTGATAATTCAGAGCGCACCTCATTGAGCTCTTTTTGGGCCTCATTGCGAAACGCGAGACCGGCGTTGGCGAGTTTTTCAACCGCCTCGTTCAAACTCGACTGCACCCGAGGCAATGCCAGTTCAGCTCCGGTTAACTCGCCCTTAAGATCGTTCGCCTGACGCTCTAACCGCAGTACTTCCACCTCGGAAATAGCGCCATCTTTTACCAACGGCTTGGTCATTGCTACTTCACTAGCAAGCAATTCATAGCTGCGCGCCAACTGCCCGCGCTTAGCCTCTAGCTCCGACAGTTCCTGTTGTTTCTGCTCGCGCTGCTCATGCAATACTGAGGTTGCACTCAGCAACTCCAAGCGGCGCGATCCGTAGAGTGCCAACTCTTCATCAATAAGCTCTTGCTCTATACCGGTAATCGCACTGACATCAAAAGGCTGACCTCTAGCCTCGGCCTTTAAGCGCGCCAACTTAATTCGCAGCTGCTCATCGGTAACATCTGCTTCGCGCAACGAGGACGAGAATCTTGAGTCGCTCATGCGCAGCAGCGGCTGGCCCGCCCTCACCTGCTCACCTTCACGGACAAAAAATTCGGCAATAATGCCACCCTCTAGATTCTGCACCACTTGTATATAACTGGAGGGAATGACCTTGCCCTCACCACGGGTGAATTCATCAACATAGGCAAGCGCCGCCCACATAAACATGGCGATAAAAAACAGCAGCATGGCCCACAACAACTGCTGACCGCCTCTGGGGGATTGTTCCATAACCGCTGCTGATGCCGATGACATATATGACAGGTCATCGCTAAACTCGACATCAGACTCGAACCAATGCGACCACACCTGTTTAAGCTTGCGCTTAAACAGGCTGGCTTTTGAAGCTTCTTGTTTTTCAGGTTCAGACATACATTAATACTTCTGTAACATAAATAGTGATCTTTGCCCGAGGGCAAGAAAATATACGGCCAAGGATGACAAGAATGCATCCTTGGCGAGAGCAAAAGCTTGGCCAGTATCGGCCGACCCTTTGCATTCCTGCAAACGTGACATGCTATTCAACCTGAACATAAGTTCAGCGCTGATGCTGCTGTTGGACAAAAGGTGCATTGTTATGACGACACGCGCAGTTGGCCTTTACGCAGGGCTTCTAACACCGAATCCTTAGGCCCGTCGGCAATTAACTTACCCCGGTCCAACACCAAAATGCGATCTACCAGCGACAGCAATGAGGTTTTATGAGTGATCAGCACCATGCTTTTGCCTTCAGCGTGTGACACCAGCTTACTCTTAAAGCGTTCTTCGGTGCTGTTATCCATACCAGAGCTAGGTTCATCAAATAAATATATGGGCGGGTCGTTGATTAGCGCACGCGCCACCGCCACACTTTGACGCTGGCCGCCCGAAAGTGCCTCGCCGCGTTCACCCACCTGCCGCTCTAGCCCCAGCGGATGACTGTTTGCAAATTCACTGACACCGGCAATATCGGCAGCACGCAGCACCTCGGCATCGGTGGCATGCGGTGCCCCGTAAACAATATTGTCACGGATACTGCCGAAGAACAGCACCAAATCCTGCGGCACATAGCCAATATGGTAACGCGCGTCAGCCGGATCTATCTGCTTCGAATCAATACCATCAAACAGTACCGCTCCACTTTGGGGCTGATAGAGACCAAGCATTAACTTTTGCAGAGTAGTTTTACCAGAGCCAATACGACCGACAATAGCCACTTTTTCGCCCGGCTTTATAGAAAATGAAATGTTCTGCAGCGATGCTTGCTGTTCATCCGGATAGTTGAAACTCACACCGGCAAAACTAATCGCGCCCTCAAACGTCGGACGTTTAATAAAACGGCGCTCTTGATCGCGCTCCTGCTCTCGGGCGACAATCGTGTTCAGAGATTGCAACGCGGTCTTGGTTTGATGGTAGCTCACGAGTAAGCCCGCCAACTGACCCATAGGCTGCAACGCTCGCGAGGTTAGCATCACGCAGGCAATCAGCGCGCCCATAGTCAGCTCTTTTTCAGCGATTAAATAAACACCCACTATAACCACTGCCACCGACGCCATTTGCTGCACGCAACCGGCAGCGGTGGTAGCCGAATTAGACAGCAGACGGGAGCGCTGACCCCAAACCGACAAATGCCCGACTGATTTTTCCCACACGCGTTGTATGCGGCCCTCGGCACCAATAGCCTTAATGGTTTCAATACCCATTAAAGACTCAATCAAAGTGGCATTTTTTTGCGCCGAGGCTTGATAAGTCTGCTCCACCGCCTTTTGCAGTGGCTTTTGTAACATCCAGCCATAGCCCATAATAATCGGCATCGCCAACAGAGGCACCCACACAATAGGCCCACCTACATAGGCGATGACCAAAATAAACAGCAGCGCAAAGGGCAGGTCGACAAAAGCGATCATCGTCGATGAAGTAATAAAATTGCGCACAGTTTCAAACTCACGCAATTGACTGGCAAAAGCACCCACCGATGCTGGTTTGTCACACAAACGACCGCCCAGTACCCGTTCAAATATATAAGCGGACAAAAGCACATCGGATTTTTTACCCGCCACTTCAATAAAATAACCGCGCAGAGTTTTTAACACCGCGTCAAAGCCATACACCAGCAGCACACCAATCGCCAATACCCATAGGGTTTCAAGGGCTTCATTGGGTACCACACGATCGTAAACATTCATCACAAATAAAGGGTTGGCGAGGGCGAATATATTGATCAACAACGACGCCAAAAGCACATCGCGATAAATGCGCCAAGAATGCTTTAGCGTGCCCCAGAACCAGTGGCCCTGAACTCGAATATGGTCAGCCTCATTGCCACTGTCGACACGATTATCGAAACGATGTTCGGGCCGCGCAAAAATACTAAAACCAGAATACTCCAAGGCTAAAGAGTCAAGCGCCAAGCGCTGTTCACCACCGGTGTCAGCGTCGAGGATACGTGCATAACCTTCGTTGCGATTCAACTCTAACAATACACAGGCGTTGTTAGAATTGAGTAACAGCACCGCGGGTAACACTAAATTACTAAGTTGATCGATATCGCGGCTAACCACTTTAGCCGTAAGCCCTGCGCGGTTGGCCGCGCGCACAAACAACTCCGGTGTTAAGCGCTCATCCACCAACGGCAAACCCGCCGTTAAAGATGTCGCCGAACAGGGGCGATGCTCCAGCTTAGCGAGCAGTAGTAAACACTCCAACAAAGGATCTTGAAACAAAGCCCGCGCAGCGTCCGTCGAGACCCCCGCCTCAAGCTGAGACGCCTCTGCTACCAACTGCTCACCTGACTCAACCGCTGTTTCCATAGCCTACCTATACCGCTGGCGCGGATTTGTTAATCGAATTATCGAGCAAACATCTATGCACAAACATAAATGCCTTCTATTATCATAAGGAATAAACTATGCGAATGAAAACTTATGCCTTACATCCAGAGAAACAGTAGCAAAGAAATTATCGCTATTCACCGCGAATCCAACAACTCTAGCGTGGAGCAGTTGCCGTCAAGCCACCCCGATGTTGTCAAATTTTTAGCGCTGGATAGTGATGCCAACACGCCAATATCAGAACTAGCGGAGTCCGACAAAGACATTGCTCGGGTCACCGATGATCTAATACAACTATTAATTGCTAAAAACTTGATTAACTTCACCGAGCTCCCCGAACCAGTACAACATAAATTACTGACGCGGGAAAAGCTCAGAATTTCACTGCAGGACAGCTTGGTAGATTTTCTTGACGGCAATGACACCATTTAACTCCTTATTAAAAAAATCTCGGCCTGGGTCGATATACAAAAAAATAAAGGTCGCTGCCAGCTAATGCCTAGCTCGACATCAAGCATGCCCTTTTAGCGGTATTGTAGATGCGTATGGATAAATATAGCTGACAAATACCTTGGCAGTCGTCTCAAACACCGCGAAACAGGGGCCACGAACAGCGTTGAATTTATCAAATTCTAGTATTTGTCCAGCAAACTGTAGAAATCAACAGATTTTCAACAGCCTACAAGCCAGTTGCTGTAAGCTGCTGCCTTTCTGAGTATACGCATTAATTAACACACAACCGAGACATCTGAATGAGTTTTGATAGCCTAGGTTTATCCCCCGAAATTTTAAAAGCCGTGCTTGAAAAGGGCTACGATAGCCCCTCACCGATTCAGGCAAAAGCCATACCGGCAGTACTTGAAGGTCGAGACGTAATGGCCGCCGCACAGACTGGCACCGGCAAGACTGCGGCCTTCACGCTGCCACTATTGACCATGTTGTCCAAGGGCCAGCCAGTACAGACCAATCAAGTGCGCGCACTGATACTTACACCCACTCGCGAACTGGCCGCACAGGTTGCAGACAACGTCGCAACCTACAGCCAGCACCTGCCACTGCGTTCTACCGTAGTTTTTGGCGGCGTTAAAATCAATCCACAAATGATGAAGCTGCGCCGTGGCGTCGATGTACTGGTGGCCACTCCGGGCCGCCTGCTAGATTTGTACAATCAAAACGCGGTAAAGTTTAAACAGCTTGAAATACTGGTACTCGACGAAGCTGATCGTATGCTAGATATGGGTTTTTTGCGCGATATTAAAAAAATATTGGCAGCTTTGCCAAAACAACGCCAAAACCTACTATTCTCTGCCACTTTCTCCGACGATATACGCAAGTTAGCCAAAGGCTTGACCAATAACCCAGTAGAAGTCTCGGTTACACCGCGCAACGCCACCGCCCCTACCGTTGAACAATCGGTTGTTCCTGTCGACAAAGGCCAAAAATCATCACTTTTAACCCATCTAATAAAAGACGGGCAATGGCATCAAGTGCTGGTATTCAGTAAAACCAAGCACGGTGCTAACAAGCTCACCAAGCAACTGTGTGCACGGGGCATCGAAGCCGCTGCAATTCACGGCAATAAAAGCCAAGGTGCACGAACACGAGCCTTAGCAGAGTTTAAAGCGGGTAAAGTGCAGGCACTGATCGCCACTGATATCGCCGCCCGCGGTCTAGACATCGACCAATTGCCACAAGTGGTTAACTTTGATTTGCCTAACGTTCCCGAGGATTATGTCCATCGCATTGGCCGCACCGGCCGTGCGGGCGCTAACGGTAAAGCAATTTCTCTGGTGTGCGCAGAAGAATTTAAACTGCTTAGCGACATTGAGCGCCTGACAAAAAAACTGATCGACAGGCAAATAGTCAAAGGCTTCGAACCCACCCACACATTGCCAGAGTCGCGGCTAAAAGCTCAGAAGCCAACCCGGCCGAAAAAGCCCAAGCCAGGCCACAGAGATGGACAACGCTCGGGCGAAAACAGTCGCGGACACCAGCACTAGTACCAACGGCACAAGGATGTGCACATCAAGCTTAATGTTATATTGAAGGCATAAAAAAAGGCGAATCCTAAGATTCGCCTTTTTTTATGCCTAACTACAAGTAGCTAGGCTCGCTTGATAACAAGCGCAGGGTAATTAAACCGCTACGATGTTCTCAGCTTGAGGTCCTTTCTGACCTTGTGTAACAGTAAACTCAACTTTCTGGCCTTCGGCCAAAGTCTTGAAACCGTTACCAGAGATAGCGCTGAAGTGAGCGAAAACGTCTGGACCAGACTCCTGCTCAATAAAACCAAAACCTTTTGCTTCGTTGAACCACTTAACAGTACCGGTAGTAGTAGACATAGTCTTTCCTATTCATTCATGAGTAATTGACGCCCTCAAAGAGAGCATTGGCCGTAAGTGTTGCTATTACTTATGTAGAACAGGACGAGGTACTGATACTTCGAAATGGTGCATAAATATAGGTCGTACTTTTTAGCTGCTTGAATTATATACAGGCTCACGAACTAGTCAACGAATATTGATGACAATTTACCGAGGTCATAAACAAAAAATGCGAGCCTAGGCTCGCATTTTTTGTTTATGAGGGAAAATCACTAAGCGCTAACGCGTCTTAGCCATTGACTAGGAAATGTACCCAAATGCTAGCGGCGTAACCCAGAGCAATGACTGGAGTCCACTTAAGGTGGCCAAAGAAGGTGTACTGTCCGCGCGCCTGACCCATTAATGCAACTCCGGCAGCAGAACCAATCGACAACATTGAACCACCGACACCGGCGGTCAGTGTCACCAGCAACCACTGAAATTCATCCATTTCTGGCATCATTGTTAGGACAGCGAACATCACCGGAATATTATCGACAATCGCAGACAAAACACCCACCAACACATTCGCCCAAGTGGCGCCGAGACCGTCGTACATCAACTCCGAGGCCATACCCAAATAGCCGATATACCCCAAACCGCCCACAGCCAAAATTACGCCATAGAAGAAAAACAAGGTGTCCCACTCGGCCTTAGCGATGGAGTCAAAAATGTCAAAACCTGAAGACGTTGAATGACTGGTCGGCAGGTCCGACTTATCAATTTCAGTACCTTTCTTGTGCAAGTAGAATCCGTAAAACTTCAGGTAGGCCAAACCAGTCATCATGCCGTAGACCGGCGGAATATGAAGAAAGTTATGGAAACAGACAGCCGTCACAATAGTCGCTAAAAACAGGACGCCAATGAACAAACCGCCACGTTCGATCTTAGTCATTACGCCATCGCCTTTTTTAGGCGAGCCATTGGGTAGCGCGAACGACATAATCACCGCGGGAACCACGAAATTCACTACCGAGGGTAAAAACAGCTTAAAGAAGGTAAAGAAGTCGATGATTCCTTTCTGCCACACCATTAACGTGGTGATATCACCGAAGGGACTAAAAGCGCCACCGGCGTTAGCTGCAATAACAATATTAATGCAGCCAATACTGACAAATTTTGGACTGTCTTTGCCTACAGCCAAAATAACCGCACACATAATCAAAGCCGTAGTCAGGTTATCCGCTATAGGCGAGATGAAGAACGCCAGAATACCGGTCAACCAAAACAATGACTTATAACCAAAGCCCTTGAGTACCAACCAATCCCGCAGAGCATCAAATACCTTGCGTTCCAGCAGCGCGTTAATGTAGGTCATGGCCACTAAGAGGAAGAAGAAAAGTTCGGCGTACTCTAAGAAATTGTGACGAATCGCGCCCTCAACTTCATGCGTATAGCCACCCTCACCATAGGCAAAAGCAATCATCACCCAAATAATACCCGCCGCCAACAACACTGGTTTAGATTTACGGAGATGTAATTGCTCCTCGAAAATCACCAAAATGTAAGCCAAAGTAAATACAGTCAGCGCCGCAAAACCGACCCAATTATCAGTGAGATCAAGTTTGGCCACAGGTGCCTCCATAGCCATAGCTAGGGATGGCACGCACACAGCCACAATTAAAGTCAGTAGTTTTATCATTTTTGTCACATTAAGTTAGCAGGCAAAAGCTGCAAGTTTTCGTCCCAGAACCCACCAAAAACTAAGCGAATAACCGCTCGGGCAGAGCTCCATAAAAATTTGTGCCACATTGTACGCTTTTACCGCCCGTGCTCACAGAGTCAAAAAAGAACTTTAATCATATCTCGCGACAGCAAACGGTTGAATTTTATACCGCAATCACTGACTGATTATTTTTTTGGGCATAAAGGCGATTGCTTGGAATAGCCGAGGTGTTGATAAAGAACAGATTTAAGAGCAGAAGTTTTGGTGAATTATAAAAAAGCAGCTGGGCATACTATCAACCCGTTGAATGAGCCCGAGCTGTTTAAAATGTACGACACTTAAAATTAAGCCGAACGATCTATGTGCCACGCAACTACGAACGTTGACATAACTAACTGACCATTAAGATTTAAATAACGGATAAATATGATTGGGACAGTAGCCTCTAGACTGCAAAAAACGCATCTGCTTGGCCCGCTCTTTTTGATCGGCCGGCTCAGAACGAAACTTTCGTGCCAATACCGCAGCGGCTTGCTGCTGCCAATCTACTTCTGCCTCATCAATAGCCTGAGCAATGTATTTTTGTGCTACCCCTTTTTGCTGCAGTTCCTGCCTAATACGAACAGGGCCTCGACCCTTCATAATTGATGTGCGAACAAAAATTTCGGCAAAACGACAATCGTTTAAGTAACCCAAATCCAACAACCAATCAAGTGCTTCCAAAATCAACTCGGAGCGCTCAAATTTCTGCTCCAGCTTTCGCTGCAACTCCGCAACTGAGTGTTCGCGCATGCCGACAGAGCCCATGGCACTGTTGCGAATTTTGCTCTGCAGCTCCTCCTGGCTTAGGCCGTCGAGCTTCATCTTTTTATTACTGTACAAAGCGCTCCGCCTCTTTTATGAGAAATAACCGACTTATTTACTCTGAATAGTGCCAACAGTACACCCATGGCATTAGCTACACGGACATAGATATTTCGATGCTTAGGAATTTCCGAACAGATATTTGCTCCTACGTATCTACATTCCCATAATCCTTTGCGGTCGCGAAAAGATCCTGACAGCTCACCCTGAAGATCGCCACTCCTGTGCATCCATGCACTCATGACATACCGTTCGTCCTGAACATAAAAAGCCACCCTAAGGTGGCTTTTTATTTATGCTGGAGTTTTTGCTTTGGCCTTCGCAGGCTTAGACTCTACAACCTCGGGTTCACCGAGTAACTCGGCTCGCACGCGCGCCTCGAGTTCACTGGCAATATCGGGGTTTTCCGCCAAAAATTTCAGCACATTGTTTTTACCCTGGCCTATTTTATCACCCTTATAGCTGTACCAAGAACCGGCTTTGTCGGCGAAGCCCAGCGATACCGCAGCATCCAAAACTTCACCCATACGGTTGATACCCTTGCCGTAAAGTATCTGAAATTCAGCCTGTTTAAATGGCGGCGCCACCTTGTTTTTAACCACTTTAACGCGAGTTTCATTACCAATAACTTCGTCGCCATCTTTTACTGCGCCAATGCGGCGAATATCGAGGCGCACTGAAGAGTAAAACTTTAGCGCATTACCACCAGTGGTGGTTTCCGGGTTGCCGAACATTACACCAATTTTCATACGAATCTGGTTAATAAAAATAGCCAATACATTGGCATTTTTAATATTACCGGTCATCTTCCGCAGCGCCTGCGACATCAAACGCGCTTGCAAGCCCACGTGGTGGTCACCCATTTCGCCTTCAATTTCGGCCTTAGGCGTTAATGCTGCCACTGAGTCGATCACCAGTACATCAATGGCACCCGAACGAACCAGCATGTCAGCGACCTCCAGAGCCTGCTCACCAGTGTCTGGCTGGGAGACAATCAAGTCGTCGACATTAACGCCCAGCTTGCCCGCATAGATTGGATCCAGTGCGTGCTCTGCATCGATGAAGGCACAGGTATCACCTTTGCGCTGAGCTTCGGCAATAACCTGCAGAGTCAAAGTGGTTTTACCAGAAGATTCTGGCCCATATATTTCACAAATACGGCCCTTAGGTAGGCCGCCTATGCCAAGCGCAACATCTAAGCCCAGCGAACCTGTAGAAATCGCAGGAATCTGCTGCAGCTCTTTATCGCCCATACGCATCACAGTACCCTTACCGAACTGACGTTCAATCTGGCTCATGGCGGCATCGAGTGCTTTTTGTTTATTCGCGTCCATTGGTGACCTCAAAATTCGTTGCGCCCATGCGGGCTTACTGTGTATGCGATTAGAATAAAGCCCATGAATTGGGCTTTAGACTTAAGATGAAATAATCATAGGACATAACCACTGTATGATCAAACAGTATTTGTAAATTTATACAGTGGTTTTAGATTTGCCCGTAATCCATAAAAACAAAACTAATGATAGCTTGCTGACAATAGCAGTATTTATATTTAATAAATATGCTGTCAGAGGCTCATTTTAACGGGCTTTAAAGCTTAAGTCAGCAGCCCTTTTTCTGTAGCGAAATGCCCTTTTAGCTTACAATGCTCGAACAGAATTGACCCACTTAGCTCAGCCTCGAGAATTGCCTCATTATGCCCAGCGTCAAGCCAGCCCCGAAGAAAAAAACCGCCACAGAAACTGTCGTGCATACCCCTATGATGCAGCAGTGGATAAAAATTAAGGCCGATCACCCGAACGAGCTGGTGTTTTATCGTATGGGTGATTTTTACGAGCTGTTTCACGATGACGCCAAAAAGGCGGCTGACATGCTGGATATAACTCTGACAGCGCGCGGCAAGACCGGCAACAATCCTATCCCTATGTGTGGCATTCCCTACCACTCCGCCGATGGCTATTTGGCCAAGCTGGTGAAGTTGGGAGAATCGGTGGCCTTGTGCGAGCAGATTGGCGACCCCGCCACGAGCAAAGGTCCGGTAGAACGCAAGGTGGTGCGTGTGGTGACGCCTGGCACTATTAGCGATGAAGCCCTGCTGGACGAGCGCCGCGACAACTTACTGGTAGCGATCAGTGAAAAGCCATGCAGCGAAAGTGAAAACACTTATGGCATTGCCTGCCTTGATATCGGCAGCGGTCGTTTTTGGGTATTAGAAGTAGTTGGACTCGATGCCGCTCTCGGCGAGTTGCAGCGCCTGTGCCCAGCTGAGCTACTGGTCAGTGAAGACTTGGTCTGCGCTGACATCACCGAATACCGCAAAGGTTTGCGCCGCCGCGGCGTCTGGGAATTTGATCGGCATACTTGCGAGCGCTTACTAACCCAACAATTTGGCACTCAGGATCTATCGGGCTTTGGCTGTGATCATCTGCACACTGCCATCGCAGCTGCAGGCTGTTTACTAAGCTACACTCAGGAGACCCAGCGCACCGACTTACCGCATATTCGCAGTTTGGCCGTAGAGAACCGCGACGATGCCGTCGCTATGGATGCCGCCACCCGTCGCAACTTGGAACTGGACACCAATCTTTCCGGCGGCGACGACAACACCTTGTTCTCGGTACTCAACCACGCAGCGACCACCATGGGCAGTCGTCTGCTGCGCCGCTGGTTGAATCGACCACTGCGTAATATCGACACCCTCAATCAACGTCAGGCTGCTATCACTGAATTACAGCAGAATTATCGCTTCGAACCAATACATGAAATTCTTAAGCGCGTTGGTGATATGGAGCGTATCCTCGGCCGTTTAGCCCTGCGTTCAAGCCGACCGCGCGATTTATCACGCCTTTACCAATCCCTGGCCGCCTATCCGGAATTGCAAGTACAACTGAAAAATTTGCAGGCCTTAAGACTTAAACAGGTCGCCACTCAAATCGGTCAATTCCCGGATTTTGTCGAGCTACTGGACCGCGCCATTATTGATAACCCGCCGGTAGTCATTCGCGACGGCGGCGTAATAAAAGATGGCTACGATGCGGAGTTGGATGAGCTGCGCAATATCAGTACTAATGCTGGTCAATACCTCATTGATTTAGAAACCCGCGAACGTGAGCGCACCGGTATCGCGACTCTTAAGGTTGGCTACAACCGTGTACACGGCTACTTTATCGAAATTAGCCGCGGCCAATCCGAGAAAGCCCCGGTGGATTATATTCGCCGTCAAACATTAAAAAATGCCGAGCGCTTTATCACCCCAGAACTTAAAGAATTTGAAGACAAGGCGTTGTCGGCGAAGAGCCGCGCTCTAACCCGAGAGAAAGCACTTTATGAGGCTCTGCTAGAAACACTGCATGGGAAACTGTTTGAACTGCAAAGCTCGGCCGCTGCTGTATCTGAACTGGATGTACTGACGACACTGACCGAGCGCGCCGACAGCCTCGGTTTCTGCCGTCCAAAACTGAGTTTGCAGGTAGGTATCGACATCAATAAAGGTCGCCACCCCGTTGTTGAACAGGTATTAGATGGCGCCTTTGTACCTAACGATGTTAATTTTTCCGATGACCGACGGATGCTTATCATTACCGGCCCAAATATGGGGGGTAAATCTACCTATATGCGTCAAACAGCACTGATTACCCTGCTCGCTCATATCGGTAGTTTTATTCCTGCCGAACGCGCAACTATTGGCCTGGTTGATCGGATCTTTACCCGGATCGGCTCTTCCGATGATCTGGCTGGTGGGCGCTCAACTTTTATGGTGGAAATGACCGAAACCGCCAATATCCTTAACAATGCCAGCGATAAAAGTTTGGTACTGATGGATGAAATTGGCCGCGGCACCAGCACGTTTGATGGCTTATCACTGGCCTGGGCCTGCGCCGTGCATCTAGCCGAAAAAGTTCGCGCATTCAGCCTATTTGCCACTCATTACTTCGAAGTAACCAGTCTCGCCGATGACATTAGCAGCGTCAGCAATGTGCACTTGGCAGCGACCGAACACAACGACAACATCGTCTTCTTGCACAATATTGAAGAGGGTGCTGCTAGCCAAAGCTATGGTATTCAGGTGGCTAAACTAGCCGGTATACCCGACCAGGTATTGATTCAAGCACGCGAGCAGTTGCGCATGCTCGAAAACGGTGAGCATCCGCAGGTCGCGAGCAATAATAATAAAAACACTATGACTACCACAACTGGAGTTATAGAAAACAACACAGCCGCGAGCACTGACACAAGTGGCAGTCCGTTCCAGAGCGACTTCTTTGCCGCGCCTAATCATCCAGCAGTCGAATTACTGGATAATATTGATCCTGACGAGCTGACCCCTAGGCAAGCGCAAGAGCTTCTTTATCGACTAAAATCACTGGCTAGCAAATAGTAATAATTCTCACTAGCGCTAAATGACCCATTAAGCAAGAAAAAACACCAGCCCAAGAGCGAAAAAACTGTTAGAATCGCGGCCTAATTTTAGACCGGCTATAGAATGGAGCCTTGAGATGACTTTTGTTGTTGGCGAAAACTGCATTAAGTGCAAACACACCGATTGTGTTGAAGTATGCCCTGTAGACTGTTTTTATGAAGGACCTAACTTTTTAGTCATTCACCCAGACGAGTGCATCGACTGCGCTCTATGTGAACCAGAGTGCCCCGCCGACGCTATTTTCTCAGAAGACGAGCTGCCAGAAGGCCAAGAAGTTTTCATGGACCTGAACGCCGAGCTAGCTGAAGTATGGCCGGTAATTACCGAGATGAAAGATGCACCGGCGGACGCTGAAGAGTGGGACGGTAAGTCCAATAAGCTGGAGCTTTTAGAACGCTAAACATTAGCGGTTCGAACTCTTCAAAAAAAACCGACCACGCTCTATTCAAGTGCGGTCGGTTTTTTTATGCCAATCAAAAGCGACGGCCACGTTCAAGTCTCTCTGGTCATCCATCCAGATAAGTTCATCGACTACGCTCAGTGTGATCGAGTGCTCGGTCAAAATCATCCACGATGAACACGTCAAAAAGAGATATCGATAGAAAACAAGAGTAGAGCCCTCAAAGTTAAAAAAAATGGCTCAACCTAAAGGCCAAACCATTATTTTGCTGCTAATACTCAGTAATATTATTCACGGCCAAACAGCGACTCGCTACTCAAGCCCTGCTTTTCCAAGATATCGCGCAGACGCTTTAAAGCTTCTACCTGAATTTGGCGCACACGCTCTCGAGTCAAACCGATTTCACGACCCACCTCTTCCAGTGTGCTGGTCTCATGACCACGTAGGCCAAAGCGACGAGCCACAACTTCGCGCTGCTTCTCCGATAGATCCTCTAGCCAAGAATTAATACCCTCGCTTAAATCGCTGTCCTGTAACAGTGCCGCAGGATCCGATACATGCTGATCGGCAATGGTGTCGACAAGAGTTTTATCTGATGATGGTCCAACTGGCGAATCAACCGAGGCTACCCGTTCATTTAACCCCAGCACGCGCACTACGTCTTTTACCGGCTTATCGAGCATTGCAGCTATGTCATGAGGAGTGGGCTCGTGATCGAGCTTCTGTGTCAACTGACGAGCTGCACGCAGGTAAACATTTAATTCTTTTACCACGTGAATCGGCAAACGAATGGTGCGAGTCTGATTCATGATGGCCCGCTCGATGGTTTGACGAATCCACCAAGTAGCATAGGTTGAAAAACGAAAACCGCGTTCTGGATCAAACTTCTCTACTGCACGAATAAGGCCGAGATTACCCTCTTCAATAAGGTCGAGCAATGCTAAGCCGCGATTAACGTAACGGCGGGCAATTTTAACAACTAAGCGCAAATTAGATTCGATCATACGCTTGCGAGAGGCCTCACAGCCTTTAAGAGACTTTCGAGAGAAAAAAACCTCCTCTTCGGCGCTGAGTAATGGCGAGAAACCAATTTCGTTTAAATAAAGCTGAGTGGCATCTAGGTTTTTACTGGTTTTGTCTTCCAGCTTAGATACAGGGGCTAACTTAGTTCGCGCTGTGGACTTGCGCTTAACCGCAACTTTCGGACTTTTTTTGGCGCTTGAACTAATACTAGCCTCATTCGACGCCAGTTCAGATATCACATCGCTTGCGGTCTCACCGGCTACTTTAAGTGCTTTGGTGAAGGTCTCTGTTTCCCTGCTTGGTACTGCCATAAGATCAGCCTTATCTACTACAACTTTAACGTATCTAGAACTAGCGTTTAAAACCGCGCCAGCTCTAATCCCTTAACACAAGTTACAAATAGCGTTCAACTTTATTGCTGCACTTGATTACCTGCGCCCACTATCTTCGCGGAAGATATTTAAGTGGATCTACAGGTTTGCCATCCCGGCGTATCTCAAAATGAAGCATATTTTTATCGGTGCCACTTGAACCGATTTCGGCAATTTTTTGCCCTGCTTTAACAACCTGGTTTTCTTTTACGAAAAGACGATTATTGTGGGCATAAGCACTGAGATAATCTTCATTATGTTTAACAATCACCAGCTTGCCGTAACCCCGCAACCCATCTCCAGAATAAACAACCCTTCCAGGCGCTGCGGTGATTACAGATTCCCCCTTTTTACCGCCGATATCAATGCCCTTGTTAACGACCGATCCTTGCGAGTATTTTTTAAGTAATGGCCCAGCACTGGGCCAGCGCCAGCTGAAACTTGTGCTGTAGCCCACCTTTGATGACGTTTTTTTGATACTTGGCGCTTTCTTTTTTGAGCGCGAACGAGATTTTACTTTAGCTCTAGAGGTTGATTTTTTAGCGCTCACCGACTTTGCCGGCGGTTTCCTCAGAGACTTCTTGCTCGCCTTGAGACTGAGCGTCTGACCAGGGTAAATAGTATACGGAGAGGAAATTCTATTGCGCCTAGCTAGGCTTTTGTAATCAAGGCCGTAACGCCAAGCAATAGCAAATAGGGTCTCCCCCCCGGCGACACGATGACTAGATAGGGATGTACTGGGGGGTTGGTTACGCTCGTTAACTGGAACATAGCGATGACTTGAACAGGCAGAAAGCAACAGAATAGCGATCAATATATTGATCGAACAAAGATTGTTTAACGCCTTATATTTCAAGCCCATATCCATTTGGCAGCCCAACAAAATTGATCAATATACACTCAAAAAACAAGTTTCTTAATGAAATTTGGTGCTTAGTGTAAATAACTTATGACAAAACACTCTAAAAGAATAGAAAGAATAACCAACAAAAGGCTATTAGATCACAGAATTTCAACCCTTATGGCGTCTAAAATATTATTCACAGGTGTCAGGTTTAACCAAATACTCAAGCCCTAAGACTAAACAGACGCCCACAGTCGCCAGCACTATAGCAAGGATCGGATAGGCCTCTAAGCCCGTGGCCTGAGCATAGGCCTGGGGTAGTAAGTTCTCTTGAACCAGTGCAACTTGCTCGCCATGGCGATTAGTAAAGGTCTCTAAGGTATGTTTCCAGGGCCAAATTACATTTAAAGAGCCCAATAGAAAACCCACTAACAGCGCTAGAGTGGTATTGTGAAAGCGATTCAGTAACCACGATAAGAAGTGTGAGAATAACAGCAAGCCTAAAATACAGCCGCCAAAAAAGCTGCTCAACAACACTAGATCCAACTCTTTTAAGGCGGTTAAAAACACACTATACATGCCCATTAGTAACAAAATGAAACTGCCCGATACCCCGGGAAGAATCATCGCACAAATCGCAATAGCGCCAGCGCTAAACACCATCCATGGCTCAGCGGGTAATTGCGCTGGCTTAGCCATCGAGATAGCCAAAGCTATGGCAGTACCAATAATCACTGCCACCCATTCACGCCACGTCCAATGGGCTATTTTACGGACAATATACACTACAGATGCGATTACCAAACCAAAGAAAAATGCCCATAGCAAGACCGGAAAGTCAGCCATTAAATAGCTAATAAGGCGCGCCAGCGACAGTAAGCTAATAAGAATACCCGTACCCAATGCCAGTAAGAAAGAGCCATTTATGTGCGACCAAAATGCCGCCGGTCCCTGCTGCCAAAGCAGCCGCAGCGCCATCGGGGTCAAGCGTTTCAAGCTGTTTAACAGCTCTTCATATATGCCAGTAATAAAAGCCACAGTACCACCGGAAACACCCGGAACCACATCGGCCGCGCCCATCGCCATGCCTTTAATAAGCACCATTAAGTAGTGCTTGAATATTTTACTGCTCATATTTGGCTCGTAAATAAGTAATAACTATTAATATTAAACAGGGTTGCTATCGTGTAATGCCAGACAACAGTGGCACAAACTTTACCGGCTCTAAAATCTGAGTAATAAACTTGTCGCTGTCGCCATCGCGAATCACCATGTGTAATTGTTGCTCTTCGGCACCGACAGGGATAACCAATACACCATTGGGCGCAAGTTGATTTAACAGCTCTTGCGGCACGATGCGCGGTGCGGCGGCACTCAATATTGCATTAAAAGGGGCTTTACTGGGCCAGCCAAAACCGCCATCGGCGTGGCTAAATTCAACATTGCGTAGACCCATGTCACGCAGGCGCTTGCGCGCTTTATCCTGCAGCGGTTTAATGCGTTCAACACTGAACAGCTGTCCAACCAGCTGCGCCAATATAGACGTTTGATAGCCGGAACCGGTACCCACCTCTAGCACTCGATCTAAAGAGCCAGAAGCACTCAACACTATTTCAGTCATACGGCCGACAATATATGGCTGTGAGAGGGTTTGCCCAAAACCGATCGGCAGAGAAGAGTCTTCGTAGGCGCGATGAGACAGAGCTTCATCGAGAAAGATATGTCGCGGGGTGTTGCGAATAACATCCAGTACCTCTAAATTACTAACGCCTTGATCCATAAGGCGTTGAACCATTCGCTCGCGGGTGCGCTGGGACGTCATGCCCACGCCTTGCATTGATACTCTACTCACTGCTTCCTTAACCTCTTTAAGGTTCCGCTCCTGCAGAACAATCAATATTCACGGTCGCTCTGGGCCGACTAAATCGGTGCGACTATACCACATGAGGTCTTTACACGAGCCGAGATTTGATTCTCTGACAAGGCAAAAACCTGCGCAACTAGGACGTTTATAAAAACTAAAAGACCGCTTGAATAGGCTTTCAACACTGCCATAGGAAAAAAGAACACTCGTCTAAAAGCCTCACAAAATCACTGCGACTCTGCGGACTTATCAACGGTCAAATATTCTGGCGCGGGGCTATTTAAAACTGCCAACTCGCGCAGCAGTGAGGTGGCGTAACGGCCAGGTTCGAGTGAGAAGTTCAAAATGATATCGCCTCCCTCGCGGTGCCAACTGCTGGTCTGCGGTTGCAGGCGCAGAGCTCGTCGGTCTTGCGACAACCCCATATGTTCCATAGCCTCGCGCCACATTGACCAAGGCTCTAATATACGGCTTTCAAGCTGAAGCGCATCGGCCTGTGCAGGGGAACGGCCGCGCCCCCATAAGGGACCTTCGGCTATGCCTTCGCCCGCCCCCTCAAGAACAGTATCGCCACTAATCTGTTGCGCCCAAGTGCCCTCGCGCACCCGCTCGGCCAACACCAGATTAAACAGGTAAGAACGCGCCGCCGACAACACCAAACCACGACGCTGACGATTTCGAATCTTACGCTCGCCCCCCAAGAGTTCATCAGCTAGGTTCAAGTTCTCACCACCGTGACCAAAACGCTGCTCACCAAAGTAGTTGGGTACGCCTTCTTTAAGCACCTTATCAATGGTGCTGTCCGCTAAATCTGAGCTTAAATCCCGCAGGCGAATACAGAAGCGGTTGTGGGCGTGCTGGCCGCGGCGCAACTTGTGCGTATGTCGAGTGATTTGCGCCACTCGCACAGACTCGTTATTGAGCTGTAACCAGTCGGGCTCGGGCCCTTTGGGTAAATAAACACTGAACCATTGGCTGGTAACCGCGCGCCTATCTTTTAGACCACAGTAGCCGACATCCATAGTATTGACGCCCGCCAACTGAGCAATTTGCTTTGCCACCCAGGCGGTATTGTCGCCGCGTTTATGCAACTGTAAACACACATGTTCGCCGGAACCTGTCAGCTTAAAGCCGAGCTCCTCATCGACACAAAAGTCTTCAAATTCAACCCGAAAGCCCGCCTCGGGGCGATCATCGGGATTAACATGAGCGAAAGGAAAATCGAGGCTGTATCCAATGGGTGCGATCATACTTCAACCTTTTGCAGCACATCAATCTTCTGCAGAAGAACGACTGCCTCGGCGGCGATTCCCTCTTTACGACCGGTAAAACCGAGTTTTTCAGTGGTGGTGGCTTTCACGTTTACACTGTCGATACCGACCTCTAAATCGGCAGCTATTTTTTCTACCATAGCGCCAATATGCGGCGCCATTTTGGGCGCTTGGGCAATAATAGTCATATCGGCATTGCCGAGACGATAACCGGATTTTTTCACATGGCCATACACTAAACGCAGTAAAGTGCGACTGTCGATACCTTTATACTGGTCATCGGTATCGGGAAAGTGTCGGCCAATATCGCCCAATGCCAACGCCCCGAGCAATGCATCACACAGCGAATGTAAAAGCACATCGCCATCGGAATGCGCTATCAAACCGCGTTCATAGGGAATGACTACCCCGCCGATGACAATTTTTTTACCAGCACCAAACGCGTGCACATCGTAACCCTGACCTATTTTAAACACTCAACCATCCATTTCTTGTCTTTTGATAATCATCTCGGCCAGAGGTAAATCCTCGGGCCGAGTAATCTTAATATTGTCTGAGCTGCCGGCAACCATGATTGCTACCAAACCCATAGTTTCTACTGCCGAAGCCTCATCAGTCACAAGATGACCTGCCGCTCGCGAGCGGTGGAGCGCTTGAAGCAATACGCCATAGCGAAATAACTGTGGTGTTTGTGCCTGCCAAAGACTGCTCCGATCGACCGTTTTCGCTATAGAGCCATCAGCGTTAACACGTTTAATGGTATCGCTTACCGGCACACCGAGAATGCCGCCGACATTACTGCCGTAACATTCACGTAAAAGCGTTTTTATAGAACCAATACTGACACAGGGCCGCGCCGCATCGTGCACTAGCACCCAGTCGTTGGCGGCGGCGAGATTTTGCAG
>CAJWZU010000042.1 GCA_913050115.1 uncultured Cellvibrionales bacterium | reverse complement strand
ATGAGCTCAACGTCGCCGCCGCACGCATAGCGCGCGAAGCCGCCGATGCTGTTACCGCCAAAGATCCAAGCCGACCGCGCTATGTCGCTGGCGTTCTAGGGCCAACTTCGCGCACCTGCTCCATCTCTCCCGATGTCAACGATCCCAGCGTACGTAATGTTACCTTCGACCAGCTAGTAGAGAACTACGTCGAGTCCACCGACGGTTTAGTCAAAGGCGGTGCCGACCTGATCTTGATCGAAACAGTATTCGACACCCTGAACGCCAAGGCCGCCATATTTGCGGTGCAAAAGTATTTCGACGAATCGGGTTTTGAGCTACCTATAATGATCTCGGGCACTATCACCGATGCCTCCGGCCGCACACTATCAGGCCAAACAACCGAGGCCTTTTACAACGCATTGGCTCACGCAAAACCCATCTCTATCGGTCTTAACTGTGCACTGGGCGCCACAGAGTTACGTCAGTATGTTCAAGAATTATCGCGCATTGCCAACTGCTATGTCTCAGCCCATCCCAATGCCGGTCTGCCAAACGAATTCGGAGAGTACGACGAAACGCCAGAAGAAATGGTCGCTGTAGTCGAAGAGTTTGGCGCCTCCGGCTTTGTCAATATTATTGGCGGCTGCTGCGGCACCGCACCGAGCCACATCAAAGCTATCGCTGACGCTATGGTGAAGCATGCACCGCGTGTTATCCCCAACATAGAACCCGCTTGTCGCTTATCGGGCCTAGAGCCATTCAACATCAGCAGCGACTCGCTGTTCGTCAACGTTGGCGAGCGCTGCAACGTTACTGGCTCCGCTAAATTCAAGCGCTTAATTGTAGAAGAAGACTACGACACCGCACTGGAAGTAGCGCTCCAGCAAGTTGAAAATGGCGCCCAAATTGTCGACATCAACATGGACGAAGGCATGCTCGATTCAGAGGCGGCTATGACCCGCTTCTGCAACCTTATTGCCTGTGAGCCAGACATATCACGCGTACCCATTATGGTCGATTCCTCTAAATGGAGCGTGATTGAAGCTGGCCTGAAATGTATACAAGGCAAGCCAGTGGTCAATTCCATTTCCATGAAAGAAGGGGTCGAAGAGTTTAAAGAGCGGGCACGACTGTGCATGCGCTACGGCGCCGCCGTTATCGTTATGGCCTTCGACGAAGATGGCCAGGCCGACACTTGCGCACGCAAGATCGAGATCTGCGAGAAATCCTATCGTATATTAGTGGATGAAGTTGGCTTTCCCGCTGAAGATATTATCTTCGACCCCAATATCTTTGCCGTGGCCACAGGCATCGAGGAACACAATAACTACGCTGTCGATTTTATCGAAGCTACCCAATGGATTCGAGAGAACCTGCCTCACGCTGGCGTCTCTGGCGGCGTCTCCAACGTATCCTTCTCGTTTCGCGGCAACAACCCCGTGCGCGAGGCAATTCACTCGGTATTTCTCTATTACGCCATTAAAGCTGGCATGAATATGGGTATCGTTAACGCCAGCCAGCTGGCGGTGTATGACGGTTTGCCGAAAGAATTAAAAGACAAAGTTGAGGATGTGATTCTCAACAAGAATGACGACACAACCGAAGCATTACTGGACATTGCCGACCAGTTTCGCGGTGATGGCTCTGCCGGCCCCAAAAAAGAAGATTTAGAATGGCGTTCATGGCCCGTGAACAAACGATTAGAGCACGCACTAGTTAAGGGGGTTAACGCCTTTATAATTGAGGATACAGAAGAGGCACGCCAAAACGCCGAGCGCCCTCTTCATGTTATCGAGGGTCCACTAATGGACGGTATGAATGTCGTTGGCGATTTATTTGGTGCCGGCAAGATGTTTCTGCCTCAAGTAGTGAAATCGGCCCGCGTCATGAAACAATCGGTTGCTCATCTACAGCCGTTTATTGAAGCCGAAAAAAGCGAAGGCGCCAGATCCAACGGCAAGATCCTAATGGCCACCGTTAAAGGCGATGTACACGATATCGGCAAAAATATTGTCGGTGTGGTATTGCAGTGCAACAACTTTGAGATAGTCGATTTGGGTGTGATGGTACCCACCGATAAAATTATTAAGACAGCGATCGAAGAAAACTGCGACATTATCGGTTTGTCAGGGCTTATTACTCCATCGCTGGATGAAATGGTTAGTGTAGCTCGCGAGATGGAGCGCCTCGGGATCGACAAACCACTGATGATCGGCGGCGCCACCACCTCCAAGGCCCACACCGCAGTCAAGATCGACCCTAAGTTCAACCTTAACCAGACCATTTACGTAGCCGATGCCTCCCGTGCCGTAGGCGTTGCACAAATATTGCTGAATGACGAAAAACGGCCCGCCTACTACACAGAACTCCAGATCGAGTATGAAAAAGTGCGGGTCCGAAACGCGAATCGCCGCCCAAGGGGAACGCTGCGAACTTATCCCGCTGCCATTGAGCACGGATTCAAAGCCGATTGGGCCAACTACACACCACCGGCACCCAGTTTTACCGGTACCCGAGTATTTGAAAACTACCCACTTCAGGATCTGATCGACACCATCGACTGGACGCCATTCTTTATTACCTGGGATCTAGCCGGGAAGTACCCGCGCATTCTTACTGACGTAGTAGTGGGCGAAGCGGCTACCAACCTGTTTAGCGATGCTCAGGCGATGTTAAACCGCCTGGTCGAGGAAAAGCTGATTCAAGCCAATGGCGTACTCGGTTTCTGGCCCGCCAATAGCGTTGACGCCGATGATATTGAAGTTTATGGCGAAGACGGCAAGACTATTGAAACTCTGCACCATATACGTCAGCAAATTCAAAAGCCGAGCAGCGATGACGGCCCTAAACCGAATTACTCACTGGCCGACTTTATTGCCCCGAAAAACTCGGGTAAGACCGATTATATAGGCGGTTTTGCCGTGACTACTGGTATTGGTGTAGACGAGCTGGCGAAAGAATATGAAGCCGCAGGTGACGATTACAACAGTATTATGATCAAAGCTCTCGCCGACCGTTTGGCAGAGTCTTTTGCCGAGCATATGCATAGCCGAGTACGTAAAGAACTCTGGGGCTACGATTCCGATGAAACTCTGAGTAATGAGGATATGATTCGCGAGCGCTACTCCGGTATTCGTCCTGCACCGGGCTACCCGGCCTGCCCTGACCACACCGAGAAAGGCAGCTTGTTCAAGCTTTTAGATGCTACCAACAACACCGGCATCGAGCTGACCGAGCACTTCGCCATGTTCCCGACCGCCGCCGTTTCAGGCTGGTACTTCTCACACCCTGAATCAAAGTATTTTGCCACCGGAAAAATCAACAAAGATCAGGTCGAGAGCCTGGCTGAGCGCAAGAGCATGAGTGTAGAAATAATGGAGAAGTGGTTGAGCCCAGTACTGAGCTACGACCAATAAAGTCATTTGGCATTAGCAACTTAAGGGCGCTCTGCGGAGTGCCCTTAAGTTGCTAATACAAAGCCCCGTTGACGCAATGATCCGTTCATACTCGAGCAACAAGTGGATTTACTATGCCAAAAAAAAATCCAAAACCTTCGTTTTTGCAGGTAATGATAAGTGCCATATGCGCCGCATTCGGTGTACAAAACAGAAAGAATCAGCAGCGAGATTTTGAGAGCGGAAAAATTGGCCACTATATAGCGGCGGGTATATTGGTGACGATAATATTCATTGCCTTGGTGGCCACAGTTGTCAACATAGTTTTAAATAGCGCCTCATAGAACAAACTCATGTCTAGGCTATTATATTTATTCATATAGTAACGGCAATTTTTTGATTAAATTTGACGCCAAAGATCGTTAGTTTCCACACCGCCAGCACGTAACAACTTCTGAATATTGCCTTTTAGCGCCCTGCATTCAGTACTGGGCAATTGAGCCAGATAACTGTCTTGATGTCGCTTAGCGGCGGCATTAATGTCGACCACCAAACGACGTCCTTCGGCGGTCATAAGTATCTGTATCGAGCGTCTATCTAAACCATCAAAACTGCGTTCGACCATATCTTTTTTCTCAAGACGATCCACCAAGCGGGTAACGGCACTACGGTCAACACCAATATTATCGGCAATCTGGGCAGGTGTTATCGCCAAGCCGTGATGCAACACATTCAGTATCATCCACTGCGGCCAAGTTACATCGTGCTCTGACAGCGCTTGATTAAACTGATCGCGCATTGCGTTGGCCAAACGCGTAATCCAAAATGTGAAGCTGTTGTGAAGGTGATAGTCGCTCCCCGTCGGTAAGCAGGGCGACTTATGATCTGATGATGACATTTTATACTCGCTATAAACGACATGCGCCGCCTATCTATCGTTTATTGACTGCTAATCCAGAAGATGCAAACGGCCACGAAAATTGTAATCAAAGCGACGGCAGCAATAGCATCGGCTAAGCCGTCACCAGAATCAGGCTGAAGATTTTCAACTTGCTGAGTATCATTACCCGCTGTATCTGTCATTACTGCCACCTATTTCATAGTTTATATGCATTATTTTAACCATGTAAATCAGTCATACCGCAAGCCGATTATTACCTATATTATAATTTCATCTATCTAGCACTTCGCATATTACAACCCAGCATATAGGGCTAATACATGGTTATCTTTGTAAGCGGCTACATCGCATATTTTCACACAACAAATATTCGTCATAAGTATTAAACAGCCACTCTTGCCATAGCTCTTGTGTCACTCGCGAAGAATAGAAAATTAATGTACAATTCTGCGCTATTTTTACACCCCGTGATTCACATTAAACAAGGTGTTAAACCTTGTGCATCAAAAGGCTTTAGCCTCTATGTATCTTTACGACAAATTCGATCATAAAATCCTAGCCGAACGCGTAGCGCAATTTCGCGACCAAACCGAGCGATTCTTAACGGGCGAACTTAAGCCTGAAGAGTTCCTGCCGCTGCGCCTTCAAAATGGCCTCTACGTTCAGCGCCTAGCTCCGATGCTGCGCGTTAACGTACCCTATGGCATGGTTAACGCCCCGCAACTTCGCAAATTGGCACATGTGGCCCGCAAATACGACAAAGGTTATGTGCACATTAGCACCCGCCAGAACGTACAATTTAACTGGCCCAATCTGTCCGAAGTCCCCGATATTTTAGCTGAGTTGGCGGAAGTCGAGATGCACGCCACCCAGTCCAGTGGTAATTGTATCCGTAATACTACCTCCGATCAGTTTGCTGGCATTGCTTTGGATGAGTCAATCGATCCGCGCCCTTACTGTGAAATTATCCGCCAATGGTCGTCGTTTCACCCAGAGTTCGCTTTCTTGCCACGTAAATTTAAGATCGCCGTTACCGGCGCTTCCGATGACCGCGCCGCTGTACAAGTTCATGATATTGGCTTGCAGATGCAACGCAATGCCGCGGGCGAAATTGGCTTTCGCGTATTAGTGGGTGGCGGTTTAGGCCGCACTCCAGTAATCGGCAGTATGATCCGCGAATTTTTACCAGAGCAGGACCTGCTCAGCTATTTAGACGCGGTATTACGTGTCTATAACCAATTGGGTAACCGCCTCAATAAATATAAAGCTCGCATTAAAATTCTAGTGCGCGCCATAACACCTGCGGTATTTGCAGAAAAAGTAGAAGCTGAATGGATGCACCTAAAAGACTCTGCCGCTAAACTTACCCAAGCAGAAATAGATCGCGCGAGAGGATTTTTTACTGAACCAGCCTATGAGTCTCTTGACGGCACTGCAGCACAAGCTTCTTTAAATGCACTTACCGCTGATAATAAAGCCTTTGGCAAATGGCTCGAGCGCAACGTCATTGAACACAGTAAAGCCGGCTATGCCGCTATCACTTTGTCGTTAAAACCAACCGGCGTAGCGCCGGGTGACGTCACTGATGTCCAGCTAGAAGCAATTGCCGATCTAGCTGAGCAATTCAGTTTCGGTGAAGCCCGCACTACTCATCAGCAAAACATTGTTTTAGGGGATGTCAAAAAATCTGATCTATTCACTTTATGGCAAGCCTGCAAAAAATACGGCTTTGCCACTCCCAACATCGATACTCTGACCGACTTGATTTGCTGCCCTGGCGGCGATTTTTGCTCCCTAGCCAACGCCAAGTCACTGCCCATTGCCGATGATATCCAGCGCGCCTTCAGCGACATGGATTATGTCTACGACTTAGGTGATATAGACCTAAACATCTCAGGCTGCATGAACGCTTGCGGTCACCACCACGTGGGTCATATCGGCATTATAGGCGTCGACAAAAAAGGCGAAGAGTTTTATCAGGTGCAACTGGGCGGTAACGCCGGCACTAATACCTCGCTCGGCAAAGTTATCGGGCCCTCGTTTAGACGCGAAGAGGTAACTGGTGTTATTCAAAAGGTACTCGATATTTATTTAGAGAACCGCACTGAAGAAGAACTGTTTATTGATACCTATCGCCGCTTAGGCATGGCACCCTACAAAGCACGTATCTACCCCAAAGCCGAGGAAGCCAAATGATGTCCAAGTTAATTAAAGACGGCGCGATCGTCGCAAATGAGTGGCAACTGTTGGATAAACCGGAGAGTGCGTCGGCCGCAGTTCCCGCCGGCAAAGTTATTGTACATCTCAGTGTTTGGCTTGAGCAAAAAGACACACTCATAAGCCGTAGTGATATCGGTGTTTGGCTCGATAATGTCGACACCGCCGATTTACTCGGTAGCGACGCTCAACAGCTGCCATTGGTAGCGGTTAACTTCCCAGTATTTATGGATGGTCGCGGTTTTACCGCTGCTCGTCTGCTGCGTGAACGCTACGGTTTTGAAGGGGAACTACGCGCTATTGGCAATTTCATCCGTGACCAGCTTTGCTACCTCAAACGCTGCGGCGTGAACGCCTTTGCCTGTAGTGACGAAATCAATATGGAAGCCGCACTCGCCTCCCTCAATGATTTCAGCGAAAGCTATCAAGTCGCCATTGACACACCGCTGCCGCTTTTTCGGCGCCGAGCATAACTTCGGCTGCAGCGTAAAAGGTACATATTTTACTTAGCCTAGATTACTCTCCTATAATAAAAAGGCTGCCAAAATTGGCGGCCTTTTTATTTATTGGTTACATTAAGTATGTAGCCCACTTCTTATCAACTAAAGAGCACTATGGACCACTCACTATTTCAATCATTTTTCTTGATTTTTACTGGCGCAGCTGTATTCGCGTCCATTGCGCTCTATACCCGTCAACCACTTTTGGTCGTATATATACTCCTTGGTGCTTTGGTGGGCCCCTATGGTTTTGAGCTAATCACCGACGTCACCTTAGTAGCTGAACTATCGACCGTGGGAATTATCTTTTTACTATTCTTACTGGGGCTCGACATGCAGCCCAAAGCGCTATTGTCGATACTCAGCAAGGCCACCAGCATTGGGGTAGTTAGTTCGGCCGTATTTGCTCTCAGTGGTTACGCTATTGCCTGGGTCTTCGGCTTTAGCCACATGGAGTGCTTGGTTATCGGCATGGCAATGATGTTTTCATCTACTATTATCGGCATTAAGCTACTCCCCACCACTGTGCTACATCACAAACACTCTGGTGAGCTGATGGTGGGTCTGCTGTTATTTCAGGATTTTCTCGCCATCATTTGCCTAATGGTTTTACTCAGCAGCGCCTCAGGCGCAGTTGATATTGTTCAATTTGGCCAGACTTTAATCGCCCTGCCTCTGGTTGCATTATTTGCCTTTGGTTTTGTACGTTTGGTATTGCTAAAACTCATTCACAAATTTGATCGCTTTCACGAATATATCTTTTTACTCGCCATCGGCTGGTGTTTAGGATTGGCAGAGTTATCAGAACTTCTCGGTTTATCCGCTGAAATTGGCGCCTTTCTAGCAGGCATCAGCTTAGCCACTAGCCCTATCGCCCAATACATTGCCGTTAGCCTAAAGCCGCTGCGCGATTTCTTTTTAATTCTGTTCTTCTTTTCTATTGGCGCCCGTTTTAATCTCGATATGCTGGGTGCGGTACTGTTTCCAACTCTTTTGCTAGCCGCCATTATGTTGTCATTGAAACCCGCCACCTTTCGATTTTTACTGCGCAGACATAGTGAAAACAACAAGCTGGCTTGGGATATTGGTTTTCGACTGGGACAAATCAGTGAATTTTCGCTGCTAATAGCGTTTGTAGCCATTGAGAACATGCTTATCAGCGAGAAAGCTTCTACCTTGATTCAGGCCACAGCAATTATTACATTCTTAGTCTCAAGCTATATCGTGATATTTAACTACCCCAACCCAATTGCGGTCAGCGATAAGTTACGGCGAGATTAACAATAACATTTACTGCTTAGCGCATAGACGCAGCCCTAAACAGTAGTAAAAAATCAGCTAAGTAAACTCTAGGGTATTATTAACTTTAGAATCAAAAGGCTCACAGCCTTTAGTTATACCAGCAGCAACTGCTGTGATGATTTTATGGTTAAAATTGCCAGTGAGTGAGAATGTTTATTTCAGGGCTTTTTTCGGACTGATTTTTTTCGTTGTTATGCCTCTCAGGCTATAGTGTGAGCTTGGAGAACCTCACACTTAAAGCTCAAAGAACTGCTCTACTTTTTCGCGGTCCCACATAGTGTCCTGATAACCGAGGTCAATTAACTCCTGAATAAATGGCTGTGCGAACAGCAAGTAGCTGGCGGCCGTGGCACCACCGCCCTTGGCCGTAGCACCCACAGCGCGCAGTGCCAAACGCAATGCTTTAGGTAGGTAGCGAATTTTGCGCCCTGCAATAACGTCCAACGGGGCTGAGGGGGAGACGATCATTGTATCCACTGGACGCAACTTATGGCCACCAATCTCGTGCTGACCCTCGGGTACACGTCGCAACAATTCGTTAACTCGCTCTAAGTGCTCAATATCGCCCTCCAATCCATCGACAAAGGCACTGTTAAATATATGCCCAGTGATCTGTCCCATAGAGGGTGAGTGCTTTGTAGGCCGATGTTTTTTCCCCCAATGCTGGGGATTACGATTGCTACTCACTCCAATTACAAAAACCTTGTCGGCCCCCAAATGCAGCGCTGGACTTATGGGTGCATCTTGCCTTACGGCGCCATCCCCAAAATACTCACGACAAATAGGCACAGCGGGAAACAGCAAGGGAATGGCCGACGAGGCCAATAAATGATCCAACGTTATTGTGCCTGGTGCCCCCGATCGCCTGTGCCGACGCCAGCCTTGAACCTCAGTCGGGGCCTGAAAAAAACTGACCGATTCACCCGAGCTATAACCCATTGCAGTAACACTGACAGCGCTAATCGCACCAGTGCTTATCGCTGTTTGAATATTATCGAGATTAATATTACGCTCTAACATCTGGCGCAGCGGAGAATTATCAAGCAGCGCCAATGGCTGCTTGCGCCCTACCCCTTCATTAAATAGTGACAATCCCAAACGACCCAGGCCCTTGAGTAAATCCAAACACTCACAACGATAAACCTGATCCACTGTCAGCGTTCCCCAGACATCGCTTAATCCAGCAACCGCCTGCTGAAAACTGCCCGTTTGAGCGGCGAGAGAAACGGCATTTATAGCACCTGCAGAAGTGCCGCAAATAATTTGAAAAGGATTTTCCATCTCGGCGGGAAGTATTTCCGCGAGACCTTTTAGTACCCCCACTTGATAGGCCGAGCGAGCACCGCCACCAGACATAACCAACGCTGTTTTTATACTTTTTCCCATACATTCAGTATAGACACCCACAAAAAAACCGACCTAAAAATCGGGTCGGTTTTTAACTAAAGGACACCGTTAACGAGTGCCACAGGTTGCTAGCTAGCCCTGTTAACCCTCTAATAACGCCTACAATGCTTTCACTATCATCACATTACCCTCTACCGCGACAATTTCGCAGCGTTCATCAGGCGCGATAGCAGTTTCAGAGGCGAGAGCGAGGCGTGCTTTCCAGTTGATACCTGAATAGCGAATAGAACCTCCGTTATGGCTGATTTCTGCACTCACAGGGACGGTTAAACCAATCATGTCGCTGCTAGTATCCGACCGACCACCGGAGTTTTGAAAGCGTTTAAACGGCTTCCACAGCAGAGCGGCAATAGCAGCGGTCAAAACACCCACCGTAAACACCTCGGCCTCCCAACCGGAAATAACACCCATGCTGACTAGAATACCGGTAATAAAACTGGCCGCAGCAAAAAACAACAGCGGCCCACCCATTCCCATTACGCTTAACTCTACAACGAAGCTTAAACCGGCGATCACATACAACAGCTGATCGTGATTGTTAGAAAAATACTGCACAATATCCATGCGTTTCTCTTTTAAAGTGTCTTTTAAATATACTTTACAACTTAACGGCGCTAGATACCGCTATAGCTTGTGCCACAGTATTAGCAATATTGTCGCCAGTCTTGCCGTCAGTCAGCACCACTGTGCCCTCTTCTGCAATCGCTTTATGAGCGGCAATTGACTGCTCGGCCAGTTTCAAAATCACAGCCTGCTTGCCGTCTGGGGTGGCAGCGGTAGCACCGACCACTGCGATAGCGGCAGCATCGGCATCAGCCACCAGGCGTATCGCCTCGGCCTGTCCGGTGGCTTCCAATATTTGCGCTTGCTTGGAAGCCTCTGCAGCCAGTACCTGCTCTGCCTTGGCGGCTTGAGCGTCGAGAACTCGCGCTTCTTTAAGGCCCTCAGCCTCAGTAATAGCGGCAGTTTTAACTCCTTCAGCAGTCAAAATTACCGACCGTTTTTCACGTTCAGCGGTCATCTGCTTTTCCATATCTTCACGAATCGACTGCGGTGGGATAATGTCTTTAATTTCATAGCGAGTAACCATAACCCCCCAAGGACTGGTAGCTTCGGTCATAGCGCCGAGGATTTTAGTGTTAATTAAATCTCGATTTTGAAAACACTCATCCAGTTCTAGCGAACCTATAGCATTACGCATAGTGGTCATTGCCAGCTGTGTCACAGCCATTTTGTAATCATTGATATTATTGGTAGCGGCGGCCGCGTCGGTGACTTTCATAAATAAAATGCCGTCGATACCAAGAGTAATATTGTCTCGGGTGATGGCTGACTGCGACATAATATCAAGGGACTGCTCTTTTAAATTTCGGTCAGCGGCTACCCGCTGCACAAACGGAACAATAAAATTAAGACCGGCGCTCAACGTTTTATCGTATTTACCCAAAGTGTAAATAACATAGCCGCGATTTTGTGGCACAAAGTGAATGCCCTGTTTGAGAGTGTAAAGTAGAACAATGGCTACCCAAACCAAAGGGCTTGAGAGTAAGACTATTAAGAGATCCATAACTGATTCCGTGTCTGAGCGTTAAAGAAGAGCTCAGACTGTGCCTGCTTAACAGGCAACAATCAACCGCCTTATAAGCACTGTCTTAACTATCTTTGAGTAAGCGCCTAAGAACCTTACCGACGTTAGTTTTAGGCAGCTGATCTCGAAACTCTATCGTGTGTGGAATTTTATAGGCGGTAAGATTTTCGCGACAAAACTTCAACAAGATAGCAGCGGTCAAACTCTCACTTTGTTTAACCACAAACAACTTCACGGCTTCACCCGAAATCGCATCTGCAATACCAATGGCAGCGGCTTCTAATACATCTGGATGCGAGCAGGCTATATCCTCAATTTCATTGGGATAAACATTAAACCCCGACACAATGATCATATCTTTAATACGATCGACTATTCGAACATAGCCATCGGCCTGAATTTCGGCTAAGTCTCCGGTACGGAACCAGCCATCAAGATCTATAGCCTCGCGCGTCTCCGCTTCACGCCGCCAGTAACCCTTCATCACTTGCGGGCCCCGTATACAAAGCTCCCCTACCTCGCCCTTAGCCACATCATCACCAAAGGCATCCATTAGCTTCACCTCTGTATCTGGCACCGGTGTGCCAACAGAGCCATCACGAATGGCGCTATAGGGATTAATACATGCCACAGGCGAAGTCTCGGTTAATCCATAGCCCTCACAAATATGGTTGCCGGTCGTCTGCTGCCAGAGCAATGATGCGTCATGGGTCAGCGCCATGCCTCCAGAGCAGGTCAGGCGCAAGTGGGAAAAATCCAATTGCTTAAAACCTTCATTGTGACAAAGAGCATTAAAGAGGGTATTCAGACCTATAAAGCCGGTAAAAGGCTGATCTTTTAGCGCCTCCACAAACGCTTTAATATCGCGCGGATTGGGAATCAATAAAGTATGACTGCCCTGACTGAAAGTGCACATGCAATGAATGGTAAAAGCATAAATATGATAAAGCGGCAAAGGCGCGACAAAGTAATCTTCACCTTCACGAAAAATATCACTGAGCTGCGCCTTAACCTGAACCATATTGGCAACTAGATTGCGATGGGTAAGCATTGCGCCCTTTGCTACGCCTGTGGTTCCCCCTGTGTATTGCAGTACCGCAATATCTTCAGGCTGGCGCTCCACTGAGACAAAATGGCTACCGTTCACTGCCAGGCATTCGAGCAGGGATATGCGCTGTTTAAAATGGACCTGCGGTACCAGCTTTTTCACATGATCGACCACATAGTTAATCAGCAGTCGTTTTAGCGGCGTATGTAAATCGGCAAGTTCTGTCACTATCACTTGCTCAACGTCGGTTTCATCCAGTATCGAGGCCGCCGCCTCGGCTACATTTGCCAACACCACTAATGCCTTGGCGCCGGAATCCACCAGTTGGTGTTTAATTTCACGCGGCGTATAGAGCGGATTGCTATTAACCACCACTAAACCAGCGCGCAAAGCACCGAACAGCACCACCGGATATTGCAAAATATTAGGCATCTGCATGGCAATGCGGTCCCCCGGCTGGAGATTCGTCTGGGTCTGTAGATAGGCGGCAAACTTTGCACTAAGACGATTAATTTCGGCAAAGCGTAACGTGCGCCCCATGCAGCTGAATGCGTTATTGTCTGGGTATTTAGCACAGGTTTCATCGAACACATCTATAACACTGCGATCATAATATTTATCTTTCATAGCAACATCCCGCTAAATAAAGATGAAGTCTTTTTCATCCAAGGCCATCAAGTTATCGCTACCCGATTCGATTGCCGCCAAATGCATTCGCGTACGCGGCAATATTCGCTCGAAGTAAAAACGAGCGGTGTGAATCTTAGCTTCATAAAAAGCCTTATCTTCAATACCCTCTTTGATAGAGTTTTGAGCCGTTAGGGCGGCCCGCGCCCAAAAATAGGCAAGCGCCACGTACCCCGAGTACATCAAATAATCTACTGATGCGGCACCCACCTCATCGCGGTTACGCATCGCCTTAAAACCAAGCCGAGTCGTCATCTCACCCCACTCTTTATAGTGCTGTGATAAGGGTTTAATAAATTCTTTAAGCTTTTTGTTATCGCACTCGGCCTGGCAGAATTTATGCATAATTTTGGTAAACCGCTTTAGTGTTTCGCCCTGAGTCATCAGCACCTTGCGGCCTAACAGATCAAGTGCCTGAATGCCGGTTGTACCTTCATACAAGGTGGCGATGCGCGCATCGCGAACATTCTGCTCCACCCCCCATTCACGAATATAGCCGTGGCCACCGAAACACTGCAGCGCCAAATTGGCTGACTCACAACCGGTTTCGGTGATAAAGGCTTTGGCTATAGGGGTTAGCAAGGCAAGCAAATCTTGCGCTTCTTTTTTGATCGTTTCATCCACGCTATTTTCGCTAATATCCACTTGTAATGAGGTGAAATAGAGCAACAGGCGATTGCCCTCGGCAAAGGCTTTTTGGGTCAACAACATACGCCGCACATCGGGATGAACAATGATCGGGTCAGCCGCAGCGCGGGTATTTTTAGCGCCAGTAAGGGCACGCATAGCAAGGCGTTCACGGCTATACTCGAGGGATTTCTGCAACCCCACCTCGGTGTGCGCTAAACCCTGCAGCGCGGTGCCAATACGCGCATTGTTCATAAAGGTAAACATGCAGCGCAGCCCGTTATTGGCCCCGCCGATTAAATAGCCTTTGGCGTCGTCAAAGTTTAGTGCACAAGTGGCGTTGCCATGAATACCCATCTTGTGCTCGAGCGCGCCACAATTGACGCCGTTGCGCTGCAGTAAATTACCCTCGGCATCAGCCGTAAATTTGGGCACAATAAACAAAGAAATACCTTTGGTTCCCTCGGGTGCATTGGGCAGGCGCGCCAGTACTATATGGACAATATTTTCGGCCATATCGTGTTCGCCAGCTGATATAAATATCTTGTTGCCGCTAATGCAGTAGCTGCCATCTTCTAGGGGTTCGGCCTTGGTGCGCAGTAAACTTAAATCGGTGCCGCACTGGGGCTCGGTTAAACACATAGTTCCAGTCCAAGTACCAGCAATAAGCTTACTCAAGTAAAGCTGCTTTTGTTGGTCGCTGCCGTGACTATTAATGGTGTTCATAGCCCCATGAGAGAGGCCTGGATACATGGCCCAAGACCAATTCGCTGAACCCGCTATCTCTGACAAAATGGTACCCAACGACGGAGGTAAACCCTGGCCGCCTATTTTTTTGGGGTGGGTCATTGAGGGCCAGCCGGCCTCTACGTACTGCTGATAGGCTTCTTTAAAGCCCGTGGGCGTGGACACTTGGCCATGGGCCAAAGTGCAGCCCTCAATGTCACCTACTGCATTCAGCGGCACCAGCACCTGCTCGCAAAACTTGGCACTTTCCTCCAAAATGGCATCGACAATATCTGGACTTGCCTCTGCGCAGTTAGGGGTTGTCACGCAGTGGTCGGCATAACCCAATACATCCATCAAAGAAAATCGAATATCGCGCAGAGGTGCTTTGTAATCGGCCATAGTAGAAACCTTAAGAGTGTATAAAAAGTCGACGACTTACACTCAGTTTAGACCACTAAAAAGACAAGCATAAAAAAAGACCGACCTCTGTGCAGAGATCGGTCTTTAACGGCAGTTAGTGTATCGGTGCGGCAGATTAACTAATAACAGTCACGTTTTGAGCCTGTGGGCCCTTATCTTCTTCAACCACATCCAGAGTTACCTCTTGACCTTCACGCAAGATCCGGCGACCTTTAGCATTGATACCACGGTGATGAACAAATACTTCGTCGCCATTATCCAACACAATAAAACCGAAGCCCTTATCAATGCTGAACCACTTTACAGTACCGTTAGTGGCGCCAGGCTCAGAGAATTCTTGCGGTTCGTCATCGTCGTCGCTCTCATTGAAGTTATTGTCACGGCTCTCATTGCGTGAGTCATCGCGACGCGGCTTACTTTGTTTGCGGTTGTTGTTGCTCTTGCCCGCTTGTTTTTTTCGAGTTTTCTGTCCGAACAATAATTCCAGCAACGTTTTACCGGTGAATATTGAGATTAAGTAATCCAAACCCACTAATGCTGCAACGAGATAGATCAGGTCGTTGTTCAGAAAATTGCCGACAACCAGTGAAGATAAAATAAGAATGCCTGTAATGGCGCGTACTAAAGTGTTCATGTTAGTTCTCTAAATAATGAATAAAGTTGATTTTTGCAGACTAAACGCTCTCTCGGTGGCATAAAAGTGCCCAATAAAGGAGAAGATGCGCCCGCAGCGCACAGACTAACACCGCTTATTGAGCAGCGACAAGCCCAACTAACGGCGATTCCTAAATTTTGACATCAGCCACGCAGTAACAAAAGCCGCCATCATCACCAACATCATTAATATAGCGCTGATTAATACAAAGTTTAGCGCGGTTTCTATTGGTAAATTCCAACCCCATATAGCCAAGCCAATAAAAGCCAAGCTGCCCAAAAGGCTCACAGCAAGCGCCGATTGCTGCTTTTTTATACGTCCAAAAATCATTGAATAACACTACCTATGAGCCACAAGGGCCTTGTCAAAAAATACAGAAAAGGCCTCTAAAAACCTAAGCCGCCCTCGTGGCTCCACTCACAACTCACTTGCATATCGCCAGAGCCTGGGGCGTGAAAGTTAGCATTAGACTCCCAAGTGAAGGTATGAGTACCCGACAACTCAGTTTCCAGATGAACAGTAGCCGAAACCCAATACATTTTAGCCAATAGCGACTCAAACGAGGCCACCCACTGCTCCCACTCATACTCAACAGCCTTGTATGATGCACCAAAATGCATGACCTCGGTCTGATAATTACCCTGATTAATTTGCCGATGCGGGATAGCAAACATCTCTTGGCACAAAAAGGGCCAGTCATCGGCGCGCGGCAGCGATAACATGGCGTTGCGATTAGCGGAAACACGATCGCTCGCAAGCAGATCGGCGCGGGCATCCTTGATGCAACCGTAAACTATCGATTCCTGATCCATTATGTCTCCAAACCTTATATTGTTTATTGTTTGCTGTTCAAAAGAACCACCAGCCGTCACTCTCTAACCTATCTCGACAGCTACTCAGCTGCCGTTTATAAGTATTGGCTTTGGCCGATACTTTATGTGCCACCTGAGTTAACCATTTCTTACTGTTGTAACTGCGACGGTTAAAGCCGCCATGCCCCTCGTGATAGGCCAAGTACAGATGATAGGTGTCGTTGCGCTGGATTTTACTGCGTTTATAACTGACTGCAGAGTACCAGCCCACAAAATCGATGGCATCGGAAAAATCATCGCGGTCGGCACCCCAGTTACCACTGGAGTCGATGTACCAATCCCAAGTAGAATTTTTGGCTTGGGGGAAGCCGTAGGCACTTGACGCCCGGGGCCCAGGAATAATCCAAAGTATTTTTGTTCGCGGCGGCTTCGCCTTTGGCTGAAAACGACTTTCTTGGTGCATGATCGCCATCATCGTCGGAATAGCGGTGCCCCACTCTTTGGAGGATTGTTTGGCGTCGGCGTACCAACCGTCTTTTTCTTCAAATATTTGACAGATATTGTCGACATGCTTTGGCGGCGAAGTGACACAGCTTGAGAGCAGTAGTAGCGCCAAACCTAACAGCCCAAAACGCATCACAGCGATACACCGTGACTGCGTAAAAGCACCAATAACGCATCTTCATCGATTATATCGACACCCAGCTCCTGTGCTTTGGTTAACTTTGCACCTGCCGCAGGCCCAGCAATAACACAGTGGGTTTTAGCAGAGACACTGCCTGCGACTTTGGCACCCAAGTTTTGCAACTGTACTTTGGCGTCGGCACGTTTTATCTGGCTAAAGGTGCCCGTAACCACGTATGACAATCCCTCCAGCGGCAGATTTTCTTCGGCCACTTCAATATCCGGCCAATTAACACCCGCCTCCTGAAGTCCGGCAACAGCCTCTAGATTATGCGGCTGTTGAAAAAAGTCAAAAATAAAGTGCGCCACAATCGGGCCGACATCATCGACTTTTTTTAGACTTTCTTGGTCCGCAGCAGTTATAGCGGGAAGATTGCCGAAATACTTGGCAAGGCTGCGAGCCGTAGCCTCGCCCACCTCACGAATACCCAGAGCGTAAATAAATTTAGCCAGCGAGGTGTTTTTGCTGACATTCAAAGCTTGCAACAAGTTTTCCGCTGATTTGATTCCCATGCGATCGAGCGCGACAATTTGATTAAGCTCAAGGGAATAGAGATCGGCTACAGCGGCGATCAACTTTTCATCAACCAACTGCTCAACCAATTTATCGCCGAGGCCATCGACGTCAAGAGCTTTGCGCGAGGCAAAGTGTTTGATTGCCTCCTTGCGCTGCGCGCCACAAATTAAACCGCCGGTACAACGTGCCACTGTTTCACCAGCTAAGGTTTCCACCGGAGACTCGCACACAGGGCAGAGTAGTGGGTAGATAATATCAGCGGCATCAGCGGGACGCTTATCAAGTACTACCGACACCACCTGCGGAATCACATCACCTGCTCGGCGCACAATCACGCTGTCGCCGAGCTTAACGCCTAAACGCGCAATTTCATCGCGATTATGCAGCGTAGCATTCGACACAGTAACCCCACCGACAAACACCGCTTGAAGTCGCGCCACAGGTGTTACCGCGCCGGTACGACCCACTTGAAATTCAACATCGAGTAGCTCGGTAATCTCTTCCTGAGCCGGGAATTTATGTGCAATAGCCCAGCGCGGCGCTCGCGAAACAAAGCCTAGCTGTTGCTGCAAGGCGTGCGAGTTGACTTTAAAGACAATACCGTCGATATCATAGCCGAGCGCATCACGCTTCTTGCCCAGACGATCAAAGTAGTCGAGGCAGGCCTCAATGTTGGGCACGGCGGCCATCTCAGCGTTAATTAGGAATCCCCAGTCGGCCAAGCGCTGCAAACGCGAAGTATGGGTGTCGGGCAGAGCCTGTTCGCTGTTATCGCCTTCTATCCAGCCGGTACTGTAGGCACACATCTCCAGTGGCCTAGTAGCGGTAATACGCGAATCCAACTGGCGTAAGCTGCCGGCGGCGGCATTGCGCGGATTAACAAAAACTTTTTCGCCTTTGTCGCGCTGATTCTGATTTAGCTTGTCAAAACCCGCTTTAGGCATATAAATTTCTCCGCGCACCTCCAGTACTGACGGGTACCCCGCGCCGCTTAATCGCAGCGGAATAGAGCCAATAGTGCGCACATTTTGCGTGATGTTCTCGCCTTTTTGACCGTCGCCACGAGTGGCGCCTCGCACCAGTAGTCCGTCGCGATAGAGCAGGCTAACAGCCAGACCGTCGAGCTTAGGCTCGCAGGCGTACTCTATATCAGACGACTGTTTTAAGCGCTCGTGCACGCGACGGTCAAACTCACGCATTTCATCGCTGTTAAAGGCATTGTCGAGAGATAACATCGGAATTTCATGACTAACGGAACCAAAACCCTCTAGCGGTGGCGCGCCGATTCGCTGAGTAGGCGAGTCGCTACTTTTCAGTTCTGGAAACTGCTGTTCAAGCGCTTGCAGCTCACGCAGTAATCGATCGTATTCGACATCAGGTACTTGGGGAGCGTCGAGTACATAGTAACGATGGTTATGCTCGGTGAGCTGTATTTTAAGATCACCAGCGCGAGAAAAAGGTATAAGTATGGAGCTTTGTGACACAGGGAATTCCTATAAAAATCCCGCCATTTAAAAAATGGCGGGATTTTATTTAGATGGCGGTTCTTTTTTCTAAGCGCAATTTTCGCTGGTGCTCGCAAATTCGCTCGCGACAATGTTCCAGAGTTTGCAGCGTCATCACGCTGCGATCTTCATCTTTAAGTTCAGCTCCCAAGGCTGTTTGCAACTCATGAGCCGTGGCCGCCATGGTAGTAAACGCGGTCATAGCATCGGCTTTCATGGGCAAAGTCATAAACAGACTTACCCCTGGGGTTTCAAAACAACGAGTATCGCTAAGAGAGAAAGAACCAGGTTTTATCATGTTAACCATACTAAACAGTACGACACCCTCTCCATCGGGCTGCTCGTGGCGATGAAAAATATCCATATCACCAAAGCGCATATCACAGTCGAGTAAAACCTCCATCAGTAACTGACCGTCAAAACGTTCCCCTTTACGCGCCATCACATTGATAACAATGACGTCATCAGGGGCCTCTAGAGCTGGGGAATGCTGTGTTGAATCACTCGTTGTAAGCGGCACCTCATTACTGCGCTGGCCGGAATCAAAAGAAGGCTCTAGCCTAGCGACCGCAGGATCCGTATCAGCAGCAGAGACAGGGTCAACCACCAGATCATCTACATCCATTAACATAGGCACTGACTCTTCTAAATTAAGCGCCACTTGCTCAGGTATATATGACGGCTGTGTTGAACTCTGACGACCAGAAAAGTTGTCGTGCACATTTTGATTGCACTGTTCAGCCTCTTCAATGTCGCGAACACTGACCACCCGAGCGCCACCGCTAGGCAGCTCAGACCCATAATGATCAGCACTTTCATCGCTACTGCTCTGAGGTAAGTTGCGCGACATTTTAATAGAGCCGCGATGATTGTTACGCATGCGCCGCCAACCGTCGAGTAATATACCAACGATAAGCAGCACGGTAATTACGGTGATCCATTCAACTAACATGGCGAAATCCGTTCCTTAATTTACAATAAAAACTTTTCATATTTAAAAGGCTGCCAGTTCAGCAACCCCATTGAATTCTATAGTTAGCGAATGAGACTGCGCAAATACTAGATGTCGGCCAGTTCTGCCGCCTCATCAACATCCACAGTTACCAAACGGCATACGCTCAGCTCGTGCAATTAATAGCGCCACACATTAACCTCTGTTCATTTTAATGTATCTATAGCTACATGGCGGCCAGTACTGCCGCCTCATCAACTTCCACGTTCACCAGGCAAAATACGCCCAGCTCGTGCAATTAATAGCGCCACACATTAACCTCTGTTCATTTTAATGTATCTATAGCTACATGGCGGCCAGTTCTGCCGCTTCATCAACATCCACAGTTACCAGACGGGATACGCCCGGTTCGTGCATGGTAACACCCATTAACTGATGCGCCATCTCCATGGCTATTTTGTTGTGGGTAATATAAATAAATTGTACTTGCTTCGACATCGCTTCGACCAGCCGTGCGTAGCGACCAACATTCGCATCATCCAGCGGTGCATCGACCTCATCCAGCATACAAAAAGGGGCAGGATTGAGTTGAAAGATCGAGAACACCAGCGCTATGGCAGTTAGCGCTTTCTCGCCACCAGATAGTAAATGTATAGTACTGTTTCGCTTACCGGGAGGCCTCGCCATAATCGAAATGCCGGTATCAAGCAAGTCGTCGCCGGTCAGTTCAAGATAGGCGTGACCACCGCCAAACACCTTCGGAAATAATTCTTGCAAGCCACTATTAACTTTATCGAAAGTTTCCTTGAAGCGGGTGCGCGTCTCACGGTCAATTTTCTTGATAGCACCTTCGAGCGTCTCTAACGCTTCGCGTAAATCAGCATCTTGTGTATCGAGATAATTCTTGCGCTCAGATTCAATCTTGTACTCATCAATAGCGGCGAGATTGATCGGCCCAAGGCGCGCAATACGACTGGCCAACTTTTCTAGTTCGTCTTCGATAGGGGCTTGCGCGGCTCCATCTTGCAACTGTTTCAGCAGTACCTGCAAGTCAAGATTGTCTTCAATTAGCTGCTGTTCAATCGCCCGCCCTTGCACCGCCAAGGTCTGCAGCTCTAATCGCGCTGACTCGAGCTGACTGCGCACATCCTGCACACCTTGCTCGCCGCGATTACGATCCTGCTCAACCTCACGCAGATCGTGTTCTATAGTTTCCACCGCTGTGCGAGCTCGGGCCAATTCCTCTTCGACCCGCACACGCTTATCGAGCAGGCTTTCAAGTTCAAGCTGGCGTTCTTCACCTGGATCACAGTTTTCTGACAGCTGATCTTGCAGGCTATCGCGACGTTCCTGCAGGCGCTGAGTTTGTTCACGCAGACGCATCAGCCCAGCTTTAACGCTGTCAAGCTGGGTTTTTAATGACTGATGGCGCATAGCCAAATCATGAGTCTTGTCTTTGTCTTGACGCGCGCGCTCACGAGCACTGTCGAGGTCGGCCCGAATGACATCTCGTGTGGTAAGCAATTCTTCGCGTTTATCGGTATCTAGTTCCATCATTTCAATGGCTTCAGATAGGATTAGGCGCGCCTCGGAAAGATTCTCACCTTCTTGGCTGAGCTGTTCTTTGGCATCAAGAATTTCGCTCTCGGCGCGCTCACGACGCATACTTACCTGTTCAATTTGAACCTTTTTAGCCGATAATTTGGAGCGTAAATCACTGTACTTTCGAGTCTGGTCATCGGCTTGACGACGAAAATTTTCACGGTCAAGCTCTAGCTGTTTGATCTTTTCACGACCGCTATCGAGCTTTTCACTTAAGGCCTCTACCTTAACATTCACCGCTTCAATCGAGGCCGACAACTCCTCTAATTCCTGTTTACGAGCAATAACACCGGCGCTCGCATCGGTATCGCGAGCTACTCGCAGCCAGTTACTGCCAAGCCAAAGACCGTCTTTAGTAATGATAGATTCACTGGCCGACAACTTGTCGCGCAGCGTGATGGCTGCGGGTAGATCATCCACAGCATAGACACCGCCCAGAAGAGACTCGATATCGCTATCGCAGTTGACTTTATCGGCCAGCAAGGTCGCAACTGCCCCGGATGAAGACGGTTTAGCACTGCTGTCTAGCAGAACTAGATCTCCCTGTTCTAGTTCAGCCAATACGCCACTGACAACATCAAGACCATCGACACAGACCGCCTGAATAGAGCTCCCCAGAACAGTTTCAACCGCCAAATCCCAGTCATCATCAACACTAAGGCTTGTCGCTAGACGGGCATTGCTTTCGAGCGACTGCTCTTTAAGCCAGTCACTGACAGCCCCGCTTTTTTCACCTAAGGCTGCCTGCTGTAAAGCTTCCAATGACGCATGGCGACCCCGATTGGCCTGCAATTCTGTGCGTAACTGATCGAGTTGATCGGCAATGCGACTGCTACTATCGCGCAGTCCTTCCAGCTCGTCGCTGCAACTATCGACCTGGTCGCGCTTTTCATCGGCACTTAAATCCAGTTCGGCCAGTTGCTCGGTCAGCTCGCCCACCTCCTCTTCCGCCGAGCCCGCAGTTAAATTTGCTTTTTCATTTTGCAACTTAACAACACGGTCCATCAAGCGCTGCTGTATTTGATCGAGGTGCTGGATGCGCGATTGCTGCACCTCAGCTTTTTGCCGTGGATTGGCAGCGGCCTGATTGAAATTATCCCAATCTTGCTGCCATGTTTGCATACCCTCTTCAGCGGCCTGCAAGCTATCGCCGGAATCTTCTTCGGCGGCGCGAATCATTTCTAACTCTGGCTCAATGTCCAGAAGCTCTTCTTCCCAGCCCTCGGATTTATCGGCATCTTCAAGCAGGTGCTGCTCGGCTTCTTTACAGTCTCGCTGCGTTTGGTCTAAGTCACTTTGCAGTTGGCGAGCACGATCTTTGGTGTGGGCGATACTCTGCTCTAAGCGGGCAATATCAGAACCCGCTGCGTAGAATCGTCCCTGCACCTCACCGAGTGTATCGCCAAACTCAGAATACTGAACACGATACTTTTCAATCAGAGTGTCCTTGCTGACCTGATCGGTGACAAAAGACTCAACCTTGAGTTCAAGGGCTGAGATCGCCTGTTGCTTAATTGCCGCTTCGGCATCAAGGATTTTATAGCGCAGTGCCCGCAGTTCTGCTTTGAGCTGGCGCTCTTCTTTTTTGAATTCGGTGTATTTCTCAGCCGCTGCGGACTGACGTTGCAACCGTAAAAGCTGGCGTTCTAATTCGTCGCGAATATCGGTCAGGCGTTCGAGATTTTCCATGGTACGACGCATGCGATTTTCGGTGTCGCGACGACGTTCCTTATATTTGGAAATGCCCGCAGCCTCTTCGATAAAGACGCGCAATTCTTCCGGCTTAGACTCGATCAGCTTAGAAATAGTGCCCTGTTCGATAATAGCGTAGCTACGAGGTCCGAGACCGGTGCCTAAAAAAATGTCGGTAATATCACGGCGGCGACACTTACTCCCATTCAAATAGTAGGTATTTTGCGCATCACGCGTCACTTTACGCTTAATCGAAATTTCACTAAAGCCGGCGCACTCCCCTTTAAGAGTGCCATCACTGTTATCGAACACCAATTCAATCGTTGCCTGCCCTACAGGCTTGCGACCGTCAGAACCATTAAAAATGACATCGGTAAGATTTTCACCACGAAGATTTTTGGCTGAAGACTCACCCATCACCCAGCGCACAGCATCGATAGTATTAGATTTACCGCAACCATTTGGGCCAACAATAGCGCAGAGGTTACTAGGAAAACTCACAGTAGTTGGGTCAACGAATGACTTAAACCCAGCTAATTTAATGCACTTTAGGCGCATAAATTCATTTCACTCACTTTCAAAATTTGCTCAGAATTCTACACGCCAAGCTAACCAGATAATAGGCGACTCAGCATTAAACTCATAGTTAGTAGACGCATAAAATTTAAGTCAGAGCACCGGCTCTGCTATAACCATGTTTAAATCACTATTTTTATCATTTAAACGCAGAGGACCAATACTGGCCTGCCAATCACCGGCACTCGGAGTAACCCCGCCTGACTTAGACAGACGCGCTACCAGCTGCAACTGATCCACCGAATCTAAGCCCATACCCGGCGCCATCGCCATAGAAGTATCTAGAACGACTAATATCGGTAAATCAGCTACTTGTAACTTCATTATTGCCAGCGGCATTTTGCCGCCCTGCCAGGCGCGCGCATACACAAACACCACCTGCTCGGGGGTTGCCTCAACTGCATCGGCTAAACTGACATAAACACTTAAAGACTTGAGAGCAACAATATCGCCATCATCTCCCGAAACCTGCTGCGTACTAACAGTACCGAGCTGGGTGACCGCGTCACCAGACAATTGCTGCGCCCTTGTTATGCCTGTTAATAAAGCTTGTGAGCCCGGCGCATCAGCACCCATCACAGCAACCGCACGTCGCCAATAAATAACTGCCTGCGGATAATCCGTTTTTCCAAAAGCAGAAATCCCCGCTAGCCCTAACGCAGTAGTATTGCGTTTATCCGTAGCGAGGACCTGCGAGACCAGGGAATCGATAACAGGGTCAATACGATTGCCAGCAGCCAAAAAACGCGCCTGCGCAAGCTCTGCCATTATTTGCGTATTTTCAGGCTCGCTCTGCAATATTTTTTGGTAAGCAGACTGAGCTTTATCATAGAAAGCCTGCTCCATCGCAGTTCTAGCTAACAAATACCAATACTGAGTATTTTCCGGATGAGTTTCGAGCCGACTCTCCAGCTTAGCCTGCAATAGCTGTGGCAATATTTCCAGACGCGCCTGAACAGTGTCTTGGCCTCGCATAACACGCTGCTCAGCGGTATATTTCTCGCTAACAAGTTGAGCAATCTCAACGTCTTGGGACGCGCCATAATACAGATACCAAGTGACCGAAAACACAACTAGCAGAGGCAAGAGCGTAAGCAGTAACAAGCGTCCGCCGCCAGTGTCAGACTGCGCCTCAGTGGTATTTGTCTCCTCCGCCAGCAGTGACAAGTCCAACTCACGCAACAACACATTGAATTCACTCGCGGTAATTCGAGCGCCAGCCAAACTTAATTCAAGCTCAGCTTTATGTTCGCGATAAAGCTCAACATTAACGTCACCGCGCACATGCACCGGTTCGCACTGCGCCGATCGCCAACGAACCAAAACAGGCCAAACAACAAAAACCATCGCCAACAAACACAGTGCCGCGTTAAACATTATCATTGTCAACATTACCGCTTCTCCTCAAGGTCCGCGCTACTGTCTCGCCCCTGTGTTAATAACTCGTCGAGCTTTGACTGCTGTGCCGCCGACAGTGTTATAGCGGCAGGCAATTCACTGTCACCAGAATGACTCACCCTTCTCGATCGTAACAACCAGACCAATACCAGTAATCCCAATAACAAAAGCCCAGCGGGAGCCCACCAAAGCACCAATGCAGCGCCCTGTGCGCGCGTTTTATACAGTACGAACTCACCGTAACGATCGACCATAAATTCGGTAATATCATCATCCGATGCCCCCGACACTATAAGCCGATGCACCTCGCGACGAAGATCGCCGGCAATAGGGGAGTTTGAGCCGGATAAATTTTGATTCTGGCACTTGGGGCAACGCAACTCAGCAACAAAATTTTGATAGCGCTGGCGCTGCCCCTCGGTATCGAACTCATACAAATCGACCACAGCAGAGGCTGTACAGGAAAAAATTACAGTCAACAGCAAGCAAAAACGACACAGATGAATCACAGGTAAACCCTACACTTTAAATTAAAACAGATTATAGCAACTCATACCTGCATTGTGGCAGCGCCGCTTAAAACAGATTTTTCACAAGATAAAATGGAAAAACTGTTGACGGGCAAAGACTTATCAGTAGAATACGCAACACTTGAACAAGGGGTGGTTAGCTCAGTTGGTAGAGCGGCGCCCTTACAAGGCGTAGGTCACAGG
>CAJWZU010000041.1 GCA_913050115.1 uncultured Cellvibrionales bacterium | reverse complement strand
AAAGCTTTAATTTCAGGAATTTTAGTCACAAATCTATCTTCTTTGGTGGCTTGTTAAACAATCGTATAATTATACGTGAAAGCGACTCTAAGAGCAGACAACTACTGCACAACTCAAATAACAGACACAAAAAAGGGCATGCTACAGCACGCCCTTTTGCTTACTACGCGATCTCAAAGATCACATAACAACATTTACACCAACTTAATTGGCTCTGCTTTAACTTCAGCAGGCGCAGTACTTAGCTCTTCGGTTGGCGGCGCAAAGTCAGTCAAATGGATACCTTCAACAGCGCTCTGATACTCATCGATACTTGGTGTACGACCAAGAATAGTGGAGAGTACGACCAATGGAGTAGAACCCAGCAGTGACTCACCTTTCTTCTCGCCAGTATCTGCTACGACACGCCCCTGAAACAAGCGCGTTGAAGTGGCCAGGACCGTATCACCAGGCTCAGCTTTTTCTTGGTTACCCATACACAAGTTACAACCAGGACGCTCTAGGTACAATATGTTCTCATACTTAGTGCGCGCCGCTTCTTTTGGCTTGCTATCGTCGAATTCAAAACCGGCGTATTTCTTGAGAATATCCCAGTCGCCTTCGGCCTTAAGTTCATCAACGATGTTATATGTTGGGGGGGCAACAACTAAAGGTGCATTGAATTCTATGGTGCCGTTTTTTGCTTCAAGATTTTTTAGCATATGGGCGATAATCTGCATATCACCCTTATGCACCATACAAGAACCGACAAAACCCAAATCTACCTTTTTAGAACCGCTGTAGTAAGACAAAGGACGAATGGTATCGTGAGTGTAACGCTTAGATACGTCTTCGTTGTTGACGTCTGGGTCGGCGATCATTGGTTCATCGATCTGATCCAGATCGACTAACACTTCGGCGAAATACTCGGCGTTATTATCCGGAACCAAGGCCGGGTTAGTACCTGTGGTAATTTCTTCAATACGCTTGTTGGCGACAGAGATCAGATGGTTAAGCGTGCCGGCTTCGTTTTCCATCCCCTTATCGATCATGATCTGGATTCGGCTCTTGGCGACGCCCAATGATTTGATCAAGGTCTCATCATTGGAGATGCAAATAGAGGCCTTGGCCTTCATCTCCGCAGTCCAATCGGTGAAAGTGAAGGCCTGATCAGCCATCAAAGTACCAATATGCACCTCGATAATACGACCTTGGAAGACGTTCTCGCCGCCAAATTGCTTCAGCATTTGCGCCTGAGTGGCGTGCACTACGTCGCGAAAATCGACATGCCCCTTCATATTACCTTTGAAAGTCACTTTAACCGATTCAGGGATCGGCATATTCGCCTCCCCCGTGGCCAGAGCTAATCCAACAGTACCCGAGTCAGCACCAAAGGCGACGCCTTTAGACATACGGGTATGAGAGTCGCCACCGATAATAATCGCCCAGTCATCAACGGTAATATCGTTCAAGACCTTGTGGATCACGTCGGTCATTGGAAGGTAAACGCCCTTCGGATCACGTGCGGTAATCAAGCCAAACTTGTTCATAAACTGCATCAGTTTAGGAATATTGGACTGCGCTTTGGAGTCCCAAACAGACGCTGTATGACAACCAGACTGGTAGGCCCCGTCAACGCTTGGAGAAATCACCGAAGCCGCCATGGCTTCGAGCTCCTGAGCAGTCATAGGCCCCGTGGTATCTTGAGACCCAACAATATTCACTTTAACGCGAACATCGGAACCGGCATGCAACGCGGTGCTAGAGGCAACACCCACGGCATTTTTATTAAATATTTTCTCAACAGCAGTCAAGCCTTGATCTGCGTTAGAAATCTCTTTTGACGGTGCATACACTAGTGGTGCTTTGATGCCCAGGATCTCAGCCGCTAACGTCTGTAACTTTTGGCCAAATACAACAGCATAAGAGCCGCCAGCCTTCATGAATTCAACTTTCTGTGGAGTGAAAGACGAAGATACATCTACCAACTCTTTAGCACCGCTGTAGAGTTTCTGCTCTTTGGTGTTAATAGTCAGCACGGTTCCGGTGGCTACAGAGTAAACCTCTTCCAGCACTGGATCACCATTAGCGTTAAGTACAGTATTGCCCGCCGCATCAACTTTCTTGACCCAGTTTTTCAGATCTAGGCCTATACCGCCGGTAACACCAACAGTCGTCAAAAAGATGGGAGAAATACCGTTGGTACCGGCAACTACTGGGGCGATATTGATAAACGGTACGTATGGGCTGGCCTGTTTACCGGCCAGCAAAGCGACGTTATTGACGCCCGACATACGAGAAGACCCGACCCCCATAGTGCCCTTCTCGGCAATTAACATGACTTTAGCATTGGGGTGCTTTTTCTGAAGCTCAGCAATTTCGACTTGAGCCTCAGGGGTAATCAGGCACTGACCATGTAACTCACGGTCGGCACGAGAGTGAGCTTGATTACCTGGGGACAGCAAGTCCGTAGAGATATCACCTTCACCGGCGATATAGGTAACAACGTCAATTTTTTCTTCTATTTCTGGTAACTTGGTAAAAAACTCAGCCTTGGCATAGCTTTCTAAAATGCCTTTTGCTATTGCATTGCCAGATTTATAAGCAGCTTCTAAAAGATCAGTATCGGCTTCATACAAAAATACCTGAGTTTTAAGAACTTCGGCTGCAGGGTTTGCAACGTCGGCATTGTCACTCAGAGCTAGGTCCAGCAGAACCTCAATCGAAGGACCGCCTTTCATGTGAGACAGTAGTTCAAAAGCGAAGGCTGGTGTGATTTCAGCAATAACAGCGGAGCCGATAACAATTTCTTTCAGGAACTTAGCTTTAACACCGGCCGCACTTGTCGTGCCAGGCAGCGCATTGTAGATAAAGAAGTTCAGGGAATCTTCACGATGTTCGTGCCCAGCATCTTTGATTTGAGCAATGATCTCAGACAGTAATTCAGCACCATCAATCGGTTTTGGGTGCAATCCAAGGTCATTTTTGCGGGACTCGATTTCATCCAAGTATTCAGAATACAAACTCATGTAACCTCTCCGGGTTAATAACAGGCATAATCAAACCCGCCATTTTACATGGTTTTAGGCAAACTATTAAGCATATAGCTTTATTTGCTAAAAAAAGAGGAAATATTGCAACTGCCCAGGCCCTTGACTTGCCCAGCGACCGCCCTAAAATGGAGCCCAAGTCATTTTTCAAACACGACTCAGGTTTACTCACTGAAGCCTGGTTCAACTCACTAAAAACTCAATAATCAAGAGAGTTACCATGTCCGCCAAGATCGCTCCACTGAATAATATTGCCCATAAAGACATCAAAGTTAAAAACACACTGAGTTTTGACCATGCTAAAAGTCAACACCTCAGCTTAGTAGTTGTGCACGAATTCGCCAAAGTGGCTATCGACTGCCCTGTTGTCTTTGTAAAAGATCCGGAGAGTGGACAGTTTCGCTCTGTTGCGATGCTAGGCCTAGAGCCTAATGAAAACTTGTTTTACAGCCGCAGCAAGTGGAAAGGTACTTACATACCTGCAAATTTACGCGCCTACCCATTCGCTCTAGCGGGTGATGAAAACTCCGATCAATTAGCACTGTGCATCGATGAAAACAGTAAACTCATCAATAAAAAAGACGGTGAAGCCCTGTTCAATGAAGATGGCAGCGAAACTGAATTTCTCAACAGCCGCAAAAATTTTCTGAGCCAACTAGTTGAGCAAAATCAAACCACCAAGCAATTTATCAAATTCCTGACTGACAACGAATTGCTAGCACCTCAGTCGCTATCCCTAAAACTCGAAGATGGCTCAGGCCATGACCTGAATGGCATTTACGTCATTAATGAAAAGAAGCTTAATGAACTTAGTGACGATGTGTACCTAGACATTCGCAAACGTGGCTATATGGCCCCAATCTACTCGCAGCTGTCATCAATGAATCAACTGCAGAATCTCGGCCAACTGAAAGTTGCCGCCAAGAAAATCGCGGATAAAAAGAAAGCTTAATAATTCGATTTCTTCAGCCACTAAAAAGCCGCTCTAGCGATACCGTTAGAGCGGCTTTTTAATGGCTGAGGTTAATTATTGATGTCTATTTTTTTCCTCGATCCACTGTGACATAAACTGGGTACTTCGATGATGATGGTGGCGCAGCATTGCGCCGGTAAAATTATTGCGTCTATGCACTGCTAGACCTGCACGACACGCATGGATTTTTTGCAATAGTACCCGCCCTACTTGTCTACTGTCGTAATGCTGACTTAATGTGGCTGTACCAATACTTTGCGCCGCCTGCCACCGCGTTTTATGTTGATAGAGTCGAACAGCCGCATTAGCTATATCTGCCGCCGTTTCAGCAACCTCGCCACACCACTCAGATTGATCATTTAACCACATAGATTCAGCACCAATTGCGGTAGTGACACTTGGCGTACCGCAGAGCATAGCGTCAGCTAACTTACCCTTAATACCAGCCCCAAAGCGCAGTGGTGCAAGACATACCCTTGCTGCCGACATAACCTCGAGCGCATTTTCTGCCCAACCCAAAACATGAAAGCCCTTACTGGGGTTGTGCAGATCGGTGGCTTTTTTGGGTGGGTAGGCACCAAAGATATGCAGTTCTGACTTTGGCAGCTGTTTGCGAATTAACGGCCAAATTTCGCTGCTTAACCAAAGTACCGAGTCCCAGTTGGGGGCGTGCCTGAAATTGCCTATGGCGATGAAATGTTGCCGCCGCTCGTGATTCGGCACGGGCTTAACGGCATCTGTTAGATCTAACATGAACGGGCAATAATGTAACAACGTTGCATCAACTTTAAAATGCCCCTGCAGCAATTGCATTTCATAACGAGATATCATTAACGAGAAATCGCAGCGTAAGATTGCCGCCACCTCCCGCAGTGCCATGTCCCTATTGAGTTCTGAGCTCAAATCATTAATGCAAAAATCGCGCTGCTGTTTGTGCGCTTGATGGCGTGCATCGCGAAGACAGTGTAAGTCCTCGGTATCGAGAATACGCAGTGCATCGGGGCAGGCTTTTTCAACCCGCCAGCCAAACTGTTCCTCCATCATGAAACGGTCAAACAGTACTGTATCCGGCTGCAAGGCAAGGATGAACTCATCAAAACTGGAACAGTTCAAAGCAATGTTTTGGCTATTAACGCCCAGTTCGGCCAAATCGACACTGTGATCGCCAAGTGCAGCAGGACTGGCAAAAGTCACCGCCCAAGCCTCGGTGCGAAAGCAATTAATTAAGGCCAGCATACGGCTGCCCGCCGCCGAAGAATTAGGTTCAGGCCAAACATAGCCAATTATCAGTACACGCATAGCACTCACATTACCTTCACGTTATTCTTGCTGAATAAACTCATCTGACATTGTACCCCCTGAGCATAACCAAAATGAAAACAGTATTGATCACTGGCTGTTCCTCCGGTATTGGCTATTACAGCGCCAAGCGACTCCACCAGCGCGATGGCTATAGGGTTATTGCATCTTGTCGTAAAAAAGAAGATGTCGCGCGACTACAACAGGAAGGCCTGATCTGCATTCAATTGGATTTAAACGATACCTTTAGTGTTCAGTCGGCCGCCGAGCAAACGCTGGCAATCTGCCAACACAAGCTATTTGCGCTGTTTAATAACGGCGCCTACGGGCAACCGGGAGCCGTCGAAGACCTTTCTCGAGACACACTCAGAAAGCAATTTGAAAGCAATTTATTTGGCTGGCTAGAACTGACCAACGCCCTATTGCCCCATATGATAAAGCAGCGAGAAGGTCGAATCATCCAGAATAGCTCGGTGCTTGGTTTTGCGGCGATGCCCTTTCGTGGCGCTTACAACGCCAGTAAATTTGCCTTGGAAGGGCTAACCGACACACTTCGTCAAGAGCTAAGGGACACGCCCATACATATCAGTTTGATTGAACCTGGGCCAATTGCCAGCGACTTTAGAAAAAATGCCATGGCTGCCTTAATTGCCAATATCGATACCGAAAAATCTCGCCATAGCACTGCTTACAGCGCCGCAAAGAAGCGTCTTGTTAAAGTAGGTCCCGCCAATAAGTATACCCTTAGCCCTGAAGCCGTCTACCGCAAGCTTTTACATGCACTCGAAAGCAATAATCCCAAGGCTCGCTACTATGTGACCTTGCCGACTTATTTAATGGGCTATTTAAAACGTATCCTCAGCACCAAAGCCATGGATTGGCTGTTGGTAAGAGCCGGTAAAGACCAGTAACCGGTCGGCTTACAAAGCAAGTTAAAGTAAATTTTGACCCCAGCGCCGAACCTATAGCGCATTATCGTCTCAACTCAAAATACGAGCTAGGTTTACAGCAGAGAGAGCAAACTCTAAGTTGTGCAATTCACAATCACAGAAAAATTAATGCCAAAAAGTAATACTTAGATGGTTAAACCGATAATTATTGTTGATAAGAAGATTTTAAAATAAAAAACCTATGATTGTAGAGGTGTGATGTCACAGATTGCACAAACTAAACTCAGTCCAGTAACTGCCATTTGAATCACCTCTACATGAAATATACCAGACAATAATGCCACGTATAGACGTTAGTGATTCAACATGGCCAACTCAAATCGTTGTAATGTAATTACGATTTTTTACAATTCATGCATGAATCAGCAGATGATTCAGCAAAGGATGTAATGATGATAATTTCAACTTTAAAAGGGCTGTTAACGATTACCATAACCCTAGCTGCAATAGCTGCAACACAACTGGCCTGTGCCGACTGGACGATAGGCAACGAACAATCTCAGATTCAATTTACCTCTATAAAGAAAGGCAGCGTCGCTGAAGTCCATTATTTTAACAGCATAAATGGCGGCACCGACAATAAAGGTAGTTTCTCCATGGTCATCGACTTAGCCAGTGCCGACACCAATATCGCAATCCGCAACGATCGCATCAGTAAGTTTCTGTTCGAAATCACTGAATACCCTGCCGCTAATGTTAGCGCTAGCGCTCCAGCAGCAACATTGAAATTACTGCAGGCGGGAACAAGTACCCACCTCGAAACAGAGTTGAGCCTTAATTTGCACGCCGTAACAAAACAGCTGAATGCATGACTTTTACTCTGCAAACTCAACGACAACACCTTAATCGTAAGCAGCTACAAACCCATCATTCTAAATGCCCGCGATTTCAAGCTGACCAAAGGTATCGAAATATTGCGTGAACTGGCTGGGCTGAGCAGTATTAGCCGTGCTATACCCGTCACATTTAACCTAACCATGTCCCAGTAAACTGTTCCTGCACTTAATGTCCATTCGATATCAACGCGCTGTTACAGCAGCCAACCAGTGATTGGCTTTATTTACCAAATAGTCATCGTGCACTTCGCCCGCTAAAACCTTGGCCTTTAAAGCCAACTTTTGCGACAACACAGAATCACCATTGGCGCTGTGCATTTCAGCCAATGCTAATAGCGTCCAAAAACGATTAACCACCACGCCATTATCATCGGCGATCTTAAGGGCCTGATTCAAGTAGCGCTCTGCCTCATCGCGGCGCCCCTGGGCAAAAGCATTACTTCCTAATTCCACCAATACAGTGGTCTGTCCATAAGGACAATGAAAATTCCTCTGGTAACCCAGTGCAGTTTTTAATAGCGATTCAGCTTCACTGAAGTCGCCACTGCGGCGCCGAATTTTTCCGAGTTCCTCATAGGCATAAGCAATAAACAGCTGGTCATCATAGTCTTCAGCCAGGGTGCGAGCTCTCGACAAATAACCATCAGCCTTAATGGCTTGATCATTATTTGCCAACCAATTGCCGATCATCAAAATACCACGAACCTCCTCACGCCGATTACCCATAGCCTTGGCGCGCTCAATATTATCCTCGAGGTAACCAATAGCCTGTTCGAGCTTACCGGTATGGGCTAAAGTTCCTGCCAGAAAACGCCGCGCCGCCAACAACTCGGGGTTAGCGCTCACCGCCGCCCTTAAAAATGGTTCGGCAGTCGCAAATTCCTCACTCATATAATGTTCAACACCCGAGGCAAAAGCCTCGTTGCTAAAGTCACTTTGATAAGTTCGGATTTCAGTCATGCCGCTACCGAAGCGCTTAGCGATCTCATTGGATAAGTTGGACATTAGCGCGGGAATAGTATCTGCGAATTCAACACCTCGCTCAACGTTATGCGGGCTAATCAGCGAGTAATGCAGTTGATAGTCCTGTGGGTATCCTCGCAGGTAGGTTTGCACTATCACATCGGCGCCAGTAGCCTGCCGAACTCGGTAAACCAACTCTTTAGCGGTCGGCTCGGCATAACTATGACTACGTTCAAGCCCGAAAAGTACATCATCAGTAGATAACACATGCAGACTGGTCATCTGCTGCAATTGGTTAATCAATATATCCATACCTTGTAGCTGTACCCACTGATGATCGCGGTCAGTCATATCATCAACCACTGGCAGTACTGCAATGTTTAAAGGGCGCTCTGAAATATCTGTGACGTTAGAATACCAAGCAAAATTGAGACTTAAAATCACTGTCAAGCCTATCGCAGCAATTACCCAATAACGAGAACGGGCAACAGAATTAACAGCAGCTAGCGGCCTGTTAACACCAATAGCACTGATCGGTTCCACCCTTGCAACCCATTGATAACCCTTGCGAGGAAATGTCTTGATAACCGTCAGGCCTGAAAAAACATCGCGCAATTCTTTTACAGACTGAAACAAAACCTGATCTTGAACGACCACATCGGCCCAGATAAACTCGAGAATCTCGCGTTTGGTGACAATACGATTGCGATGCTCAATCAGATATTCCAACACCTGCAGCGTTTTGGGACGAATATTAAATTCGCCCTCAGCGCTTGTAGCGACCCCCTCTATGGTGCACAGAGTAAATCTTTCTATTTGATATTTCATAGATAGCAATTGACTCGATATATTCCCAGTAGATCAATAATTACACCGACCGTTTTCTAGCTCATTAAAGTGTTTTTTTCGACACCCAGCGCCCGCGCAAAATTATTGATAATGGCCGCACTCGGCTGACGCTCACCGTTTTCAATCATCGACGTATAAGAAGGGCTAATACCGACACTGCGCGCCAGATCTTCAACACTCATCGATGAAGAATGACGCTTAGACTTAAATTTAGACGCATCGAACGACTGCTGCGCCAGCGCATCATTATTTTTTGCATGCTCGGCCAATGAAGCCACTAGCTGAGCCGTGGCATTAGGCGCTGGAACAGACGCTGCGGGAGCCGTCACTGAGAGCCCAACGGTTGTAGTCTTATCTGTGCCTAGACCCGCATCATTTACCTCTGCAGCCCGCAACAACTGCTGGTACTGATCGAATGGCAGTAGTGCCCACGCTGGTTGTCCACTGCTATCAGCCAGAAAAACCGGAGCGAGATTAAGAGAATTTACGCCTGCCATACATACCTCGAGGGTGATTTATTGATAAGATCGGTATTATACGGGATTTAATTTCAGCCCGTTAAACCGGCACAGCCTGTCAAAAACCACTAAGATTGCACCGCTATGATTCGATTACTGTTGCCGTTACTACTACTTTTATTTATTGTTTGGGCGTTCAAGCATTCTCGCCAGTTACCCGCCGCACAGAGACGCGCATTCATCTGGCGCATATCCATTGTTGCCCTTATAGCCGCGACCGTCATTCTCACTATAGCCGGCAAAATGCACTGGCTTGGTGCACTAATTGCAGCTAGTATTCCGTTCGCTGGCAAGGCTATTAGCGTAGTCATGCGCGTACTGCCGTTTTGGCAGGCCCAAAAAAATCGTCAAAGCAAAGCCAAACAGCGCGACCAAGACGACAACACCCCTAAAAAAAGCGTCGATATGGATATTGTCGAGGCACAAGAGATATTAGGGCTTACAGAGCAACCCAGCAGAGATGACATTGTTGACGCGCACAGGAAACTGATGCAGCGCATTCACCCTGACCGCGGTGGCAGTGACCATTTGGCCGCTAAGGTTAATCAAGCAAAAGAGACTCTGCTTAATAAATTAAAGTCTTAACTTTTTTGTAGTTGCAGCTCATGGCCCACAACCCCACCATTGCCACTGATAACAGATGGCAAGTGTATATTATTGAGTGCAGCGATAACTGCCTTTACACCGGTATTACCATAGACATGGCTCGGCGTTGGCGCCAGCATTTAGGCGAAATTAAGGGCGGCGCTAAATTTTTTCGTGGCCGTAAACCTCGCTCTCTGCGCATGCAAGAAAGCGGCCATAATCGCAGCTCTGCCTCTAAGCGTGAAAGTGAAATAAAAAAATTAAGTCGCCAGCAAAAATTATTATTGATTGACGCCAACCCCACACCCAAAGCACTTTTTTGAAAGCGCGACGGCTTCGAGTAGTAATCGCCAATATGCTGCAGCGGCGTTAGCAATTTAGAGTAAAATTAACCGCCGATAGAGTCATGTTACTACCGATGTAGCCGCCAATATAAAAAGCCATGGATTAACAGCCATACCACATAAATTATGTTCTAAAGTTACATATATGCGGCGCTTAAACCCCGACGACATCACAAAATATTTAACTTAACCGTCGCACTCATTTTGATTTAAGTTTTTTCTATGCACACTAAACGCCCTATTTGTTCCGCCTGTTTACGCCCCAACATTAGCTGCATATGTAACTTGGCCTGCTCGATTAGCAATCACACTGAGGTGCTGATATTGCAGCATCCGCTTGAACAAAAAAATGCTAAAGGTACCGCTCGCCTTCTGCAATTAAGTTTAAGCCAATGCCATATTGTAGTCGGTGAAACCTTTAGCACCGATGAACTCACCGAGCTATTGAGCGAGGATCGAAACAATCTGCTGCTCTACCCCAGCGACACAGACAGCATTACCCCCAGTGAGCTAAAAGACATCCCCTCCCCGAAAAAACCGCTGCGGTTAATTCTACTCGACGGCACTTGGCGCAAGTCGCGCAAGCTTTTGCACTGTAACCCTATGCTGAAGTCACTGCCGCGATTGGCGCTCGACAGCAATAGTGAGGGCCAATACCATATTCGAAAATCCCACAAACCGGGTCAATTATCGACCCTAGAGGCTTGCTGCGCGGCTCTCACTCAACTGGAAACCTTGGACCTGTCGCCTCTGCTGGCGAGTTTCGATGAGTTTGTACGGCGCCTGCAATACCAAGCACAGCAGGGCCAAGCAATAAGCGGTACAATCCCACACAATACCTAAAAGCCCACCGGGCTTAACGCTCACGTTCCATTCGAGCCTTCACCCAATAAAATAGAGATACCATGAACCCAACACATTCCGCGTTTGAATGGCTGCGCAGTCAGAAAATTGAATCCCTTAATGTCACCGTTGAAGAGTATCGCCATCGCATCACCGGCGCCCAACATATTCATATTGCCAGCGACAACCAAGAAAATGTATTTTTGGTTGCGCTTCGCACGGTGCCCAACGATTCCTCTGGCGTGGCTCACGTTCTTGAACACACAGCCCTGTGTGGCAGCGAAAAATACCCCGTACGCGACCCCTTTTTCATGATGATAAGGCGCTCACTGAACACCTTTATGAATGCCTTTACCAGCTCTGACTGGACCGCTTACCCGTTTGCCAGTCAAAACAAAAAAGATTTCAACAACCTGCTCGATGTCTACTTAGATGCGGTTTTCTTTAGCCGCCTAGATGAGCTGGATTTTGCCCAAGAGGGGCACAGAGTTGAATTCGAAAGTATGGAAGACAGCTCTACACCACTGGTCTATAAAGGCGTGGTCTTCAATGAGATGAAAGGCGCGATGAGTTCAGTGCCCTCACAACTTTGGCAGACATTGTGTAAACACCTCTATCCGACCACCACCTATCACCACAATTCAGGCGGCGATCCCGAGGCGATTCCAGACCTCAGTTATGAACAACTGAAGAGTTTTTACAAGACCCACTACCACCCAAGCAATGCCATCTTTATGACCTTTGGCGATATTTCGGCCTTTGAGCATCAAGTTAAATTCCAAGATCAAGCCCTACAGCGTTTCCAGGCGCTCGATCATGAGATCAGCGTACCTGATGAGAAGCGCTACTATGCGCCTGTGCGTGCCGAAGAAGCTTACCCGCTGGCTGATAAGGACGGCACTAACAACAAAACACACATCGTCATGGGTTGGCTGTTGGGGGTTAGTACCAATCTTGAAGAGACTCTCAAAGCGCAGTTACTTGCCAGCGTGTTATTTGATAACAGCGCATCACCACTGCAGCAAGCACTTGAAACAACCAACCTAGGCACGGCCCCATCGCCATTGTGCGGACTCGATGACTCCCAACGAGAGCTAACGTTTGTCTGCGGCATTGAGGGCTCAGACCCTGAACATGCCGAGGCACTGGAACAGCTGGTACTCGACACTCTGAGAAATATTGCCGACAAAGGCATCCCTAAAGAACAGCTAGAAGCATCACTGCATCAACTAGAATTACAACAGCGTGAAGTTGGGGGCGACAGCTACCCTTACGGTTTGCAGATTATTCTGACATCGCTGACATCGGCTACCCATCGCGGCGATCCTATCGCTCTGCTGGACTTAGAACCAGCATTGGCCTCTTTGCGTCAAAGTATTGAATCTACCGATTTTATTAAGCAATTAGCGCGCGAATTACTGCTTGATAACCCACATCGAGTGCGTCTGACCCTGCGACCCGACGCAAACATGGATAATCTGCGGCAGGCAGCAGAAATAGCGCAACTGGCTATTAAAAAAGCTGCCATGTCAGAAGCGGAACAACAGCAGGTAATAGTACAAGCCAAAGCACTGGCTGAGCGTCAACTGCAGATAGATGATGAGGGCGTGCTACCCAAGGTGGGATTAGAAGACATCCCCGAAAAACTGCACTATACCGAATGCCAACAGAGTCAACTTAATCAGCAATCTTTGAGTCGCTACGCTGCCGGCACCAACGGCTTGGTCTATCAGCAAATAATCATCAAACTACCCAACTTAAGTGCCGAATTACTGCCACTATTACCGCTTTACAGCATTTGCTTAACAGAAGTTGGTATAGGTAACCAAGATTATCTACAAACCCAGAGCCGACAAGCGCAAGTGGTCGGTTCTTTGTCAGCCTACAGCCAGATTCGCGGCGCTAGCGATGACGTGCATACTTTAGACGCTTATTTCACTCTGTCGTCCAAGGCACTCTCTCGCAATCAACAGGCAATGACAGAATTAATGCTGGAAACACTCGAGCAGGTACGCTTTGATGAGTTGCCGCGTTTAGCGGAGTTGGTGGCACAAGTGCGCGCTAGACGTGAACAGAGCGTCACCGGTTCTGGCCACGGCTTAGCCATGGGCGCTGCCAGCGCCGGCATGTGCGCTAGTGCCAAGCTCAGCCACGACCTATCTGGCTTGGCTGGTATCGTGTCCATCAAGCTACTGGACAACGCCATTAAGGACGAAGCAGTGCTGCGTATCTTTGCCGAACAGCTGCAGCAGTTGCACCAACGGGTAATCAATGCACCGCGTCAATATCTGTTAATCGGTGAAGAAGAGCGCCTAGAAGATTACGCTCTAGCGATGAATTCTTGGACGACCCCTAACAACTCCGAATTTGCCGCTTTTTCACTACCGCCGGTAAACGCTAAGATTTCTCAGGCTTGGATAACCAACACTCAGGTCAACTTTTGTGCCAGCGCCTACCCAACGGTGCCCATGAGCCACCAAGACGCCCCCGCACTAACCGTGCTGGGTGGTTTTCTACGCAACGGTTTTCTCCATCGGACCATTCGCGAACAGGGCGGAGCCTACGGCGGTGGCGCTAGCCAAGATAACAATATTGGCGCTTTCCGTTTTTACTCCTATCGCGACCCGCGCCTAGCCGACACCCTGAAAGATTTCGAAGCGGCACTGCAGTGGTTGCAAAACAGTACACACGACACCGATCAAGTTGAACAGGCTATTATGGGCGTCATCAGCTCTATCGATAAACCAGGTTCGCCAGCCGGTGAAGCCAAACAGACCTTTCATGCCGAGCTCTTTGGTCGCGACCGCGACCAAAGAGAACGCTTCCGCACCCGCTTACTAAGCGTCAATATCGATGATTTAAAGCGAGTGGCCGCAACTTATCTTACCTCCGATAAAGCTAGCGTAGCTGTAATTACCAGTAGCGACAATATTGAGGCGGTTACCGCGTTGGGATTGGACGTTATTAATTTGTAAGATACAGGGCATTAATAATGGCTTGATCGTGACATCAAGCCATTATTAACTGTCTTTTTTAAATTGTGGTATAGCAGTTCAAAGAAACCACTGAATAGTGGGCAATGTTGGGCTGATTTAGACACTTAGTGCGCTTCCTACAGCACATTATCAATCAGGCCGCCAACCAGCTCTCTATCCTAATAACCGTTTAAATCCTATTTGCTAATGCATAGTAGCTCCGCAGCTGGTGCCGCTGAAGGCATCGAGTTATTCACGATTTACTCTTAAAAAGTATCTACTGCGCAGCGCTGAGCGATCTCAAAAGGTATAGATTCAAATGAATAACGCAGATATGTCCCCCACATATTTGAGTCGACGGGCTGGCAGCGGTAAAATACGAGCCTTATTTTATTGAAGCCCAGCCATGAGCCCAAAACACGACGACATCTATGCCAGCCCGCTCGGCGAACTAAGCGACTTCCGTTTTGATCAGGACGTGGTGGAAGTTTTTCCGGACATGATAAAGCGCTCGGTGCCAGGCTATGCAACTATAGTGGGGATGATCGGCAACTTAGCAGAGCGTTATGCACAGACGGGTACCAATTGCTATGATCTCGGCTGCTCACTGGGTGCAGCGACACTGGCCATGCGCCACCGAATTAAAGCCGCCAACTGCCCGATCATTGCCATAGATAATTCCAGCGCTATGGTTAAGCACTGCGCTAAAGTGATGGCGGCGGACAGCGGTGAATTGCCAGTAGAGCTTATTTGCAGTGATATTCAGGACGTTGATATCAGCAATGCATCGGTGGTAGTACTTAACTTCACTCTGCAATTTATCGACATCAATCAGCGCTGTGCAATATTACAGCGTATTTATGCGGGGCTTCGCCCAGGCGGCGTGCTAATACTGTCCGAAAAAGTCGCCTTTGATGACGCGCCTCATCATGAACTGATGATTGAACTGCATCATAATTTTAAGCGTGCCAATGGCTATTCTGACTTAGAAATTGCGCAAAAACGCTCCGCCATTGAAAATGTGTTAATTCCTGAAACACTTGAAGCTCACCGCGAGCGGCTCAAGCAAGCCGGCTTTGCCAGCTCCGACGTCTGGTTTCAGTGCTTTAACTTTGCCTCTATGATTGCAATTAAAGAGTAATACCCATGTTTAACTACCACACTCTTTATGCAGAATTATTAAGCAGCCTGCACGGCTCACCACTAGAGAAATGGCTGCCCTTACTGCCCGAGCAAATTAATCAGGGGTTGTGCGAACAGCGCTTTGGCGATTTAGCTGACTGGCGTCAAGTATTACAACAACTGCCTGAGGTCAGCGCCAATAAAATAGAATTAAAAGACAAAATTCAGATCGACGGCGACAGCAGTGACAATACGCGTGCACAGATTAAAAACTTACTACAGGCATTAATTCCCTGGCGAAAAGGCCCCTTTTTTATACACGGAACTCATATAGATACTGAGTGGCGTTCTGACTGGAAATGGGATCGAGTTCTGCCACACCTGGCTCCTTTAGAAAACCGAACTATATTGGATGTTGGCTGCGGCAGCGGTTACCACTGCTGGCGGATGCTGGGTGAAGGAGCGTCCCGCATTATAGGTATCGACCCATCCCCGCGTTTTGTAGTCCAGTTTTACGCCGTTAAACATTTCATTCAAGGCGGTTACCACGGTGTACCGCCGGTCGATGTGCTGCCGATAGGCATTGAAGCTGTGCCGCAAAACCTACAAGCTTTTGATACCACCTTTTCCATGGGGGTGTTTTATCATCGGCGCGCGCCGATGGACCACCTACGAGAACTTAAAGCTACTCTGCGCCAAGGCGGCCAACTAGTGTTAGAAACACTGCTAATTGAAGGTGGACTGGGTGAGGTTTTGGTACCAGAAGGCCGTTACGCAAAAATGAATAACGTTTGGTTTTTACCCACTGCCGACACCATGATTAGCTGGATGAGAAAATGCGGATTTAAAAACCCCCGCCTAGTCGACTCTGCGACTACAACATTGCAGGAACAGCGCCAAACCGAATGGATGACTTACCATTCACTCGAGCAATTTCTAGACCCAGCCGACCACCGTAAAACCATCGAGGGTCACCCAGCGCCCCTACGCGGCGTATTTGTGGCTGAGGTTTAACACCAGCAAGGCCCGTATTGCATTAGTACTAAGATTTATAGCCAGTCGATACGCCGTACCATTATCGTTACCTGCCTGAATTTTTCTTCATACTAATATTTTTCAGGTCAGGCACCAAAGTACTAGTCATCTATCGTCAGTAAAGCAGTTTGCAAACCGAATTCAGCGTGTATTTGCGCGCACCACTGATCGAGACGCCCAGCAGATAAGTGCTCCTGCTGGTCCTCGTCAATAGCTAGACCGACAAACTTCTCTTCGCCATCAATCTTAGCTTTTGAGGCCTCGTACTCATAACCGTCTGTTGACCAATGGCCGATGATTTTTGGACCATTATTAACAATAACGTCGTGCAGCATACCCACCGAGTCAATGAAGTAATCGCCATAGCCAAATTGATCACCGAGACCAAACAGTGCAACGGTTTTTCCATTCATATCAACTTCGGCAATATCCTGCCAAAAATCTTCCCAATCCGACTGCAACTGACCGAAGTCCCAGGTGGATATACCCAAAATTAATTTATCGAAATTAGCGAATTCCAATTGAGTGGCATCGGCTATATCGAGAATCTCAACTACATCTTCACCCAGACGCGCCTGGATACGAAAGGCAATAGATTCCGTATTGCCTTCATCACTGCCGTAAAACAAACCTATCCTGGACACAAAAACCTCACATTAAACATGGTCGGGCCGAGGGCCCGTAGATGATAATTTTCTCAACTATTCATTCTCGGTGCAAGTTAAGTGATGATTTTCTGCCAAAACATCGCGTTTCCCACGCTCGAGTTCAATTTATAGCTCGAAAAACCGAATTTTTCATAGGCTTGCCGCGCAGCCAGATTACCCTCGAGTACTTCTAACGTGACCTTGCAGCAACCGCGCTCCAGAGCAATACGCTCTATACCCGCAAGTAGTAATTGTGAAACTCCCCTACCACGGCACGACTCAATTACCGCCAGGTCATGGACATTTAACAACGGCTTGGCCGCAAACGTTGAAAAACCTGGAATTGCAGTGGCGATGCCAATGGGTCGATCATCGTTGTAAGCTAAAAAAGTCACAGCCCCTGAGGTTTTAGCCAAACCCGCCACTAAGTATTGTCTTGAATAGATCGACAATGGCTCCCCCCCACCCATGGCATCGCGCGCATAATCATCCATCAAAGCAACAATATCGACCGCATGCTTAGAGTCGCTGTAATTGGCTTTAACTATGTCTAAGTTGTCGGTCATTAAAATAGCCTTTTAATTAACACAATAAACCGCAGTCTATACAGGTGCGGTTAATGTAAAAACACATCGAAACCTGAGCGAGGCTTTAATCCTTACAGATTTTCGTTTAATTTACGGTGTTTGCGCTTGTTATCTTTCAATTTGACGAATTCTACCTGTTGTTCGGGCGTTAAAAACTCACTTATTGCCTTTAGTCGATACGCCCGAGCCACCTCGCCCTCGGCGCTCAAGTCAGCCAATTGACCGGCCAGCTCATCGATATTATCGGCATCATCGTTCACGGCTTGCTGCAATCGAACACGTATTACCTCTATGTTTGCATAGCGTTTTTGACCTGCTTTACGCCCAACCTGCATATTGGTTGCTAACTGTTTCTGCTGCTCTTCGGTTAAATTAAGCCTTACTGCTAGGCGCTTGATGCGTTTCTCTGCGCCACCGTGATAGCCGGCGCCTGACTCATGATCGTCTTTGTCGTACTTTGTATGTTCGGAGCCAAAGGTAGTGGCAGAAACAGCCAATATAGCTGTCGTTGCCGCCACTGTGATTAAATACTTTAGTTTAGACATAATCTTCATCCTATCTGGGCTGTTTGAGTTACTGGATCTCTCCGTTAAGAGACATCAGATTAACTGAAGTTCTTACAAACAAGAGATAAGAGTCAGTTAATGAATGTTAAAAAGAGTTAAACACTGCTTTACACAATGACAGCTACTCCTCGTTGCGCCACACTGGTCTTACACAACACCAAGGCCAATCTCATTATGACGCAGCTACTTCTGATCGATGACGACATTGAGCTCTGTAAACTACTGCAAGAATATTTAATTACCGAGGGCTTTAATGTGGATATGGCACACGACGGCGAACAAGGTTATCTTGCCAGCCAAAGAAAAATTTATGACGCCATTGTATTAGATGTCATGCTGCCCATTTTTAATGGCGTAGATGTACTGAGAAAGCTGCGAGACACGTTATCCACCAAATTAATCCCCGTGCTAATGCTGACGGCAAAAGGCGATACAATCGATCGCATTATTGGCTTGGAAATTGGTGCCGATGACTACCTCGCCAAACCTTGTAACCCTCGTGAACTTGTGGCCCGTCTGCGCGCCATATTGCGCCGAAGTCATTCACCTAATGAACAACATACTGAGAGTGATTCGATCGAAGTCGATGATTTGACCCTACAGAGAAGCAATCGCAGGGTTAGCTATGACAACAGAGATGTCGCTTTAACCGGCGCCGAATTTACAGTATTAGAATTATTGATGCGCAGCAAAGGCGAGGTTATCAGCAAGGAGCGGCTAACCGAGCAGGCTCTGGGCCGCAAGCTTACCCCCTACGACCGCAGTATTGATGTACACGTCAGTAACATTCGCAAAAAACTGGCGGTTTATGGGGCCAGTAAAGAACTTATTATTAACATTCGTGGTTCTGGCTATATGCTCACCTCTTTGTAAAAATTTATGAGAATAAGGTAAGCATGCTGTTTAAATTTTTATCTCCATTTAACAAATATTATTTATGACACGTCTATATTTAAAAATATTTTTCAGCTTTTGGCTGGTTATGGCGCTGATGATCGTAGCTACCATTTTTGTAGTGTATTGGTTTGATCTAACTCCAGAGAAAAATTTTACCGGTCACAACCGCGATCGATTGAGCGCCCCTGCGAAACAGTTGCTGCATCAAGCTGTAGGGGCTTCCATTAACAACTCCCGCCCTCAAGCTGTCCATGGGCTAAAAAGCATGCCTCTTTGGGCTTCTAGGTACATATACGTTATCGACCAGCAAGGACACGACCTCATTAGTCGCCCAGTGCCACAGGCAATAAAAGCTTTTGCTCTTAAGATTAACCATGACCGTCCGTTTGCTAAGAGTTTGCGCAGTAAACGCCTGCTTTTCGGCCGTTACATACAACTAGCTGACGGTACTCCAGTGCGCATTGTTACCGTCGGGCGCAAAGGTTCCAATGCTGGCGGCAATGTACTTTGGCAACTGTTTTTACAAAACGTTTGGCCGCTTCTATTAGTCTCTATTCTTATCAGTGGCAGCGCCTGCTTATTTTTAGCGAAGCGCATGGCGCGCGGCTTACAAACACTTAAAAACGCTACCCGAAAAATTGCCAGAGGCGATCTCAGCGTACGTATATCAAAACAATTCGCAGGCCAAGGTGAAGAGATTATTGCCTTAGCGGACGATTTTGACAATATGACCGCTCGCCTAGAAAAAGCCATGCTTGAGCAAAGACGCCTCATAAAAGATGTATCGCATGAACTGCGGTCGCCTTTGGCGAGACTTCAAATTGCATTGGGTCTGGCGCAGCAGCGCAGCCGAGGCACCGTAGATAAAGAACTGGAGCGCATCAAAGAGGCCGCCGACTACCTTAACAATGTCATTTCCGATATTTTATCTATGCCTGTCCATGATGATGGCGGCTGGGATCTACATGACACCTTAGACCTTAGGGGCCTTCTCCAAACATTGGTGCACAACTGCGAACAGGAGGCCAACAACAAAAAAGTCACATTAAAACTGGCGCTCCCTATGGGTGAATGTTTGGTGGCCAGCCGTGGCAACACACTGATTGGTGTCTTTGAAAATGTATTGCGCAATGCCCTGCACTACACACCGGAGGAATCGAGTATTGATATCACCCTGAGTAGACTCAACTCTGACAAACTGTCCTGTATTGATATTCGCGACCGTGGCCTGGGTGTCGACAGCGCTTTACTTGAGGATATATTCCAACCCTTTTTCCGAATTTCAGAAGCGCGAGACAGATTCTCTGGAGGGCACGGACTAGGCCTTGCGATAGCAGCCCGGACAACAAGTTTGCACGGTGGCCACATTACAGCCAGCAACCATTCTGACGGTGGCCTCTGCGTACGTATTACGCTGCCCAATTTGAATCTTAGCTAATCTACAGTGACAAATATTGGTCTAATTTTTTCGATTAACTCGTCAATAGCACCTCGGTACATTTTTATAAAAGCACATATACCGCCAAATTAACGATCAAATTCACAAAAAAGTAGTGCCCGCCTGTGCTAGTAATCCAATACCCCATGCAAATTAGCCAACAGCATTAATAACACTCTAGCCAATGGCAATATTGACGCTACTTTCCAACTACACCCGCTAGCACTAGCAAACATTGTGAATGTGCACGCATAACTAAGGCCCCCCACCTACAACCAGAGTTAATACATCAATAAAAGAGCCCATAGAATAGACTTTTAAGGTGGAGCGCCTGCTTTGCACCACATAATTCACCTTTAAGCAGACCACCGTGAATAATTCATATGAGATTCGCATGAATCACGTATAATCGCGACCTTTTACAACATAGAGATTTGTTGCATGGATCAGGACGCACCCCAGTGTGAAGTTGGCTTTATTGGTCTCGGCGTGATGGGTAAAAACCTCGCCTTGAATCTTGCCGACAACGGCTACAACATTGCCGCGTTTGACGTCGATCACGACAAAATCGCCGACGTTACCCAGCAGGACATTTTAGAGAACGGCTCCGAGCGCATCGTGCCATGCAGCTCTTTCACCGAGCTGCTATCAAAGCTCAGCTCACCACATCTTATAGTACTCTCGGTTCCCGCGGGCCATCCAGTTGATGATGTCTGCCACAAGCTTATTGACGCAGGTATTTGCGCCGATGACATTGTCATCGATACAGGCAACAGCAAGTGGAACGACACCGTGCGCCGCGAACAGGAATACGAGGGTAAATTTTTATTTTTTAGTACCGCAGTTTCCGGTGGTGAAGTCGGCGCGCGTTTTGGCCCAAGCCTCATGCCCAGTGGTGACCGCTATGCTTGGGCGCGTATTGAGCCTATGTGGAAAGCCATTGCCGCAAAAGTTGACCCTGACACAGGCAAGCCTATCGAACGCTTCGAACCAGGCAACCCGGTCATCGAAGGCGAGCCCTGCGCAACTTACATTGGTCCTAACGGCGCGGGTCACTTTGTAAAGACCGTCCATAACGGCATTGAATACGCCGACATGCAGCTGATTTGCGAAGCCTATCACCTAATGCGTAGCTGCTTAGACATGACTCCAAAAGAAATTGCCGCCATTTTTCGCGAGTGGAACCAGGGTCTGCTCGATAGCTATTTGGTCGAAATATCCGCTGAAGTCCTAGAGGCAGTAGACAGCGACACGGGGCAACCGCTCGTCGATGTAATACTCGATTGCGCCGGTCAAAAAGGTACTGGGCTCTGGACTGCGGTATCTGCACTCGAAGTGGGCAGCCCGGCAACCACTATTACCCACTCGGTGTTTGCGCGTGCACTATCTGCCCTCAAAGAAGACCGAGTACTGGCCTCCAAACACCTTAGCGGCCCACAAATTGACGCTGCTATAGTCGGTGACAGAGGTGAATTCATTCAGCAGCTACACGACGCCCTCTACTGCTCCAAAATCTGTGCCTATGCGCAGGGCTTCCAGCTAATGAAGACCGCATCGGATGAACATGACTGGGACTTAGACTTTGCCGGCATTGCCAAAATTTGGCGTGCTGGTTGTATTATTCGCGCTGTATTCCTGCAATCGATCACCAACGCCTACGACACCGATGACGATCTACACAATTTACTGCTAGACCCATACTTTGCCGAACAAATCAGTAACTATCAGAGTAATTGGCGCCAGGCTATTGCCAAATCGACCCTGCTGGGTATCCCCTGCGGTGGTTTTAGCTCGGCACTGGCGTATTACGACTCCTATCGTACAGAAACCTTGCCCGCCAACCTTCTGCAAGGTCAGCGCGACTATTTTGGCGCTCATACCTTTGAACGCATAGACAAACCGCGTGGCAAGCACTTCCATGTGGAGTGGAGCCGACCAGGACAACCGATGGTGAAAATGAAGTAGGCACTCTGCGCCAATTAAGACCGGCACTGGCCCTCTTTATTGGCGACGCCTATCGTACAGAAACCTTGCCCGCCAACCTTCTGCAAGGTCAGCGCGACTATTTTGGCGCTCATACCTTTGAACGCATAGACAAACCGCGTGGCAAGCACTTCCATGTGGAGTGGAGCCGACCAGGACAACCGATGGTGAAAATGAAGTAGGCACTCTGCGCCAATTAAGACCGGCACTGGCCCTCTTTAAAGACCGGCACTAGCCCTCTTTATTGGCGACGCCTATCGCATAGAAACCTCGCCCGCCAACCTTCTGTAAGGTCAGCGCGACTATTTTGGCGCTCACACCTTTGAACGCATAGACAAACCCCGTGGCAAGCACTTTTATGTAAAGTGGCGCCGACTAAGGCTACTGATTGTGTAAATTAAAAAAGGGGCTTGATCAAAAGATCAAGCCCCTTTTTTAATAGCGATGCTGTTCAATTAACGCCCTTTGCGCCCTTTACCGCTGCGCAATTTGCGATTGTGACGTTCCTGTTTCTCTTCTTCAGCACGAGTTAAAGGCACGTTCTTTTTAACGTCCAGTCCCGCGGTTTGACACAGATCTCCAAACTCTTTGTCGCTCAACTCTAGCCACTGGCCGACCCGCACATGCGATGGAATAAAGATATTGCCATAACGCACGCGTTTCAAACGACTGACTTTAACGCCCTGAGACTCCCACAGGCGGCGTACTTCGCGATTGCGCCCCTCCATGACCACACAGTAAAACCAACGATTATGGCCGTCGCCTGCGCCGTCGACCACGTCGGTAAATTTGGCCATACCGTCTTCTAGTTTCACACCTTTACGCAGCCGGTCCTTCATCTCGTCGTCGACATCGCCCTGAATACGGACAAGGTATTCGCGATCAATCACCGATGATGGGTGCATCAGTTTATTGGCCAGCTCGCCATCATTGGTGAACAGTAACAGCCCACTAGTGTTAAAATCGAGACGACCCACAGAAATCCAGCGCTCACCGTGCAGACGCGGCAGGCGTTCATAAACAGTACGGCGGCCCTCGGGGTCACTGCGTGAGCAAATTTCACCTTCGGGCTTATTGTACAAAAGCACTCGGCGGCGAAAGTTTTCACTTTCTTGCAGCTTAATGTGTTTTCCATCAACAACCACTTTATCGGTCATTTCAACACGGTCACCGAGACGCGCTATGACGTCATTAACGCGCACTCGGCCCTCGGCAATCACTCGTTCCATCTCGCGACGTGAGCCAACACCGGCACGAGCCAGCACCTTTTGCAGCTTTTCATCTTTGCTAGTGATCACTTCGGCGGCAGCATCTGGAGCTTCAGCGGCGGCGTCTTTACTACGAACTGGGCGCGAGTTTTTGCCTTTAGGCAGGGACTGACGCTTACCAGCGTGTGGTTTTTTTTCTTTCGACATATTTATCTACTTCTTAAAGAGAAACACGGCCGCACATTGCCACCGCTGGATTAAAATTCTATTGTTTATCCGTTTTTGACGCTTCGGATGCTGAGTCTACACAATCATTAGCTGTAACATTGACCAACTCGCATCCATCGGTCCCAAACTCTTCAGTCTCGACTTCATGAGTCTCATCGAACAAAGAACCACTACCAGTATTAAATAAAGAGCCATTCTCAGGCGCGGTATCGAATAAAGAGCTGCCCTTTTCTTGGTTACCCCCAGAAAGCGCATACGCGGATGCAGATGAGTTGTCTTTCTGCTTATGTTCAGGAGGAACGGGTTGCGGCGGCTGCAAGAATGCAGATGAGCTGTCTTCCTGCTCTTCCTGCTCTTCCTGCTCTTCCTGCTCTTCCTGCTCTTCCTGCTCTTCAGCAGAGTGCACCTCTAACTCAGGCACGGCAAGAGTCTCAACACCTTGCAGTTCAAGTTCAGGCTCTAACGCCGCAGCTAGCGCATCTAAATCACGCAGCTCACCTAACGTTGGCAGTTCATCCAGACTTTTCAGATTGAAATAATCGAGAAATTTTCGCGTGGTAGCAAATAGCGATGGCCGCCCCGGAACATCCCTATGACCGACCACTTTTACCCACTCGCGTTCAACCAGTGTTCGCATTATGTGTGAGCTTACCGCTACTCCTCGAATACCCTCGATATCACCGCGGGTAATCGGCTGACGGTAAGATATCAGCGCCAAAGTTTCCAGCAGTGCGCGTGAATACTTCTGCGGCCTTTCATCCCAGAGCCTATTGACCCAAGACGCCGTTTCCTGGCGAACCTGAAAACGCCAACCCGAGCCCAGCTCTTTCAATTCGAAACCGCGCTCGTCACAACTATCGACAATAGCCGCAAGAGCTGCACGCAATGCATCGTTACTGACTGTCGATTGCCCGTCTTCTGTTTCAAATAAGCTGGCAAGTTTTTTGAGGGTCAAGGGCTGGCCTGCAGCCAAAATCGCGCCTTCTATAATTTGCTGTAATTGTTTTTGCCCGATACTCGCTGCAACACTCGTTTTAATGCCCATAATGCTTTCTTTAAATTCCGTCTTCAAATTGAAGCTCAGGCTCAGCCTGCTGCATTCTACTCTTCACATGCAACGAGCCAAAAGCTTCAGCCTGCACAATCTCGACCAACTGCTCTTTAATCAATTCCATCACTGCCAAAAAAGTAACTACTACACCCAAGCGCCCCTCATCAACCTTAAATAGGGTCACAAACGGTACGTATTGATTGTGCTTGAGGGATTCAAGTACCTGCCCCATGCGCTCGCGAGTCGACAACTTTTCTTTTTCGACATGATGGCTTTCAAACATATCGGCGCGACGCAATACATTCGACAGCGCTAGTAGAACTTCCTTTAAATCAACATCAGGCTCCGGTCGAATAGCATGGCAATCGGGGCCATCGGCGGCCGCAGGAAAAATTTCGCGGCCAATACGGGGCAATTCATCGATATCTTCGGCCGCTTTTTTAAAACGTTCATACTCCTGCAAGCGCCGAATCAATTGTGCGCGAGGATCCTCTTCATCATCATCTTCATATTCCTCCTCTTGTATAGATTCTAAAGTATTATTTGAAAAAGGTATAGTAAAAAAAGATGATATGCCTATTAAAATACTTGGAAATGGTGAAGTGAAAAAAAAACTAGAGCTTACATTCGATATGTTTAGTAAAGGCGCAATAGAAAAAATTGAGAGTGCAGGGGGAAAAGTAATTAACGTCGCCCCAGCACCGTGGGCGGGCTTGCGTTGCCTGCGCGGTCGATGGCGGTGAGGGAAATATAGTCGGGGAGTCCGGTGCCGGCGCGGACCACTCCGGCCAGTTGACTGGCGGGCAGGACTTGCGAATGCCATTGGCCTTTCACGCGGATTTGAAATAGCCAACGGCGGATGGGTTCGTCCGGTGCGGCGCGCCAAGTGAGGATGATTTGGCGGCGGGCGGCGTCCCATTTGGATCCCACCGAAGGCGCTTTGGGCGGGCGGTTATCCAGCCACGGCGAGGCGGGGGGCAGGGCGGGTTGGCTGTAAATTCCGCGTTGCAGCATCGCGCCGAGGTCGCCGTCATTGTTGGCCAGCGCGCTGATGTTCCAATGAATGTTACCCGTCACGCCGGGATGGCGGCGGGTGAGATTGATTTGCGAGAGGAATTCTTTCGCCTTCCAGGTTTTGACTTTGGCGGTGTTGATGCCCGGCCACAGGTGGCGGCGTTTGGGGTTTTGTTCGTGCCACCATTGCATCAGCACGGGGAAGGCTTGCTCGGTGTCGGCGATTTGCCAGTAGAGCTGCGGCGCGCAGTAATCGAGCCAACCCTCGCGCAGCCACAATCGCGCATCGGCGTACAGTTCGTCGTAAGCGTCGAGGCCCTTGATTTGTTTGGGATGACCGGGACGCCAAATGCCGAAGGGGCTCACGCCGAATTTCACCCACGGTTTCACGCGATGGATTTCGGTGTTGATTTGGCGGATGAAGTTGTTGATATGCGAGGCAAAGAAATCTGGCTTCATAGTAGCGGAGGCGCAGAAGTAACAATAATTGACGGAGAGGAAACACGACGTGGTATCTACTGTGGTAACGGCGAAACTTCAAATACTATTATCGAAGGGTTTACAATCATAAATGGCTATACCAACTCCATCGGCGGTGGCATGTACAACGATCACAGCAGTCCGACGCTGCGTGACTGTATGTTCACGGGGAACTCAGCCAGCACCATGGGCG
>CAJWZU010000040.1 GCA_913050115.1 uncultured Cellvibrionales bacterium | reverse complement strand
CAACGCTAACGCGTCGGGGCTTTTTTGTTGGTCTAGAGTTTAATAAAGCACTCATCAAACCAGACCGTGAGAGTAAGGTAACGTCGATGAAGGGATGGAATATCTTTTATAGGTTGTCGGCAAGGTAATGCAGTAGACACGTTGCTGCGTGTACTGATGCACTGTGTACGTGTAGACATCACAGAGGACAGACCTCTAATCAGGCTAAGTAGAGTTAAAATTTGATGCATTTATACCTATCTGTGGCTAGAGTATTCAATACGATACAGGCGCTATATTGTTAGGTGGGGAAAAAGAACTTTTGCTAGAACAGCCAAGGAGTTCGCTATACAGATTGGCTCTATAGGATGAGGATCACCTCGATCATGTGCCTGGGCTAAATTGATAAAATAAATTGGGTTCGCTAATTACATAGATATTTCCATCATTATCCATCGTTACGCCCTCAGGTTGTTTTATCGAGTGGGTTAAATCTTTATTCCACCAAGATAAATCTAAGCGGCTCAATTGCTTACCACTGTTATTAAATTCTATTAGCTCGCGAGACTCATCACTGAGCATTAATAAGTGGTGACTGTTATTGTCGAAATGGAGGCCCGAGTAATCATCGGACTTTAGAAATTTTTGCTGCTTGTTATCATCACTCCATATAGCACTTACGTGGAAGCTGTTTACTAATGGCGTTTTCAATGGGTTTACAATTGCACCCTCAATCGCTAATAGTTGTCGCGGTGATTTTTCATTAGCTACAAACAAACGCTGAGACGTACTGTCAAAGGCAATACCTTCAAAACCTTGATTGTTATTTTTGGCAAGAAAATCCAAGTTAATCAGTTGCTGCTGATCGCGGTTTAATACTCTGGTGTTGGCATTGATATTGACGAAGACAATACAGCGACGACGTTCTTCAGCTATGGCAAAGCGATTTTGCCCTAAATAAACCACAGCTTCAGTATCATGAAAACCATTAAGCTTAATTTTACGTAAAACCTCACCGGTTTTGTTAATTTCTAGTAAGTATTCAGGGTTGTTTACCACGACAAACAAGGTGTCTGATGTCTCGTTGTAGCTAATTCCAGAGGCATTATCTTCTATAGTCGCAAGCTCGATTGGTGCGAGTGCCAGTCGATAGCGATCAAGTTGTAGCGATGATAATGCAGGGTCTCGCACTTTTGCGTTAGCGATAGCCGCCAAAACTATAGCAAGTGACGTTACTGAAACGACTGCCAATAGGGGCTTTAGTCGCAACATAATGGTCTACGGCATAATACCTTTAAGGACGAACGCACTACAAAACCGGCTTGGCGCATAATAGTACCTATAGCTTGCGATGGTAGATTTTCTTAAACACTCGACTACATAGTCACACGGTTATGACAGCGGCTACTAGAAAAAATGTGATTACTTGTATAACTGTGAAAAAAAGATGTTTTTTTTGATATTAATGTTATAAAAGATGGTCGATCTATAACATTAATGTAGCAAGCACTTTTACTTTCCGCTCACTTTCTGCATTAATATATGACTATTGATTAGGGTAAAGGCTTGATATGACTAGAAGCAAGTTAATAACAATCGCAGTGGCAATGTTTGTTGGCGTTGCGATGATTTTTATTGTGCAAGTTAAATACTATACATCTGATATTGACACTGCCCGAGAGGCCGCCTTGGCTATTTGGGTAGAAGATAAGCCTGAACGGCAACAGCAACTATTTAGTTTTAAAGAACATTGCAGTGGTGACGATGTTAAGCAATACCCCAGTATTTATGTGTGTGCTCAACAGCATGGTGCTGGAAGTATGCTTGATGTATTACAAGAGGCCGCAGATAGCGTGTCTCCGCCATCGTTGTTGTTTTGGTTATTTGGATAGACGAGCAAAGTAGCCAGTCGATTTAGACGATAGCATTGCCGTTACGTTGTTTCATGATAAGAATATAATTATTCTAAAACTATATATCCCCTCCCATTCATGCACTAACCCGCTAGTTAACATAGCGGCCTATGACTAGAGACTGATTTTTCTTATTCGAGGGTTCTATTGGTTACCGTTTTGTATTGCGTCTATCTCGTTAGCTCGCGATTCTGGTGCTATTTATAGAATAGGGCTATTACTAAATTTGGCTCGCAAGGTTTTTTGTTTAGCTCGATGCCACTACCTAGGTGTATTATTTTTAGTGATTTTGGCGAGATTGCCCCTAAGCAAGTATTTACCGTGTTGGCGGGTATGTGTTGTTGAACCGTCATCACCCTTTACTGAGTGTTGGCCGTTTAATGTGCAGTGTGAATATTCAAAATTGCTCTTGATAAAGTTGGCACGGCTTGAGCGGTAACTGAGTAATGCAATACAGTCAGATTGTGAACACACACACAAGTGAAATGAAATACTGATGCTCAGCATTCAGCATGTCCACCGTTGGATGAAGTAAGATAATAGGGATGCATAAATCGAGAGGATAATGATTACCGATAACAAATATTTTCGCAAATGCCTAGGCAGAGTCGGCTTTAGATGTAAGGGCCATGCGCAGCGTATCTAACTCATCGCTTTGAATATCACGCCACTGGCCTATCTCTAGGCGGTCTAGATTAAGACTTAAAATAGAAAGTCTCTGCAAGTCCGTAACGCAGTAGCCTAGTTTTTTGCACATGCGCCGAATTTGGCGATTAAGTCCTTGAGTCAAGACGATCTCAAATTCATCTCGGTGAGTTTGCTTTACCTGACAGGGCTTGGTGCAGGTTTTTAAAATTTCTACTCCAGCGCTCATTAATTCTGCAAAATCTGGCTTTAACGATTCACTTACTCGAACTCTATAGGTCTTTGGGTGGTGGTAATCAGGGTGCATTAGCTGCTGGCAGAATTCACCGTCATTGGTTAAAAGCAATAAGCCATGTGAATCCTTATCAAGGCGACCAATTGGAAATACTCTAAACGGGTGATCAATTTTACCTAATAGGCTGGCTTGGTTAGTGCTGGAATAATTACAATCAACACCCACTGGTTTATTGTAAATTAAGTATGTTTTAGGCGGTATAGGTGCAAGTTTTTGGCCGTTGATCGTAATAGATCTGACATGAGATTTGTCAATCCAGCCATCGGTAAGGGCCGGTTTTCCGTCAATACTCACATCTCCAGCGTAAATCTTTCGACCTGCCTGCCGACGCGAGCAGTAACCGCTATCGGCAATGCTTTTGGATAGCCGTATCACCTTGTATAAGACCTTTCACCGGCCAAATTTATTAAAGGACCGACACTCGGTAGATGTCTACTCAATCGGTCATTCATCATTATAAACTCGCTATTGTGGGTTTAGACTCGCTTTGACGGCCAACTTTTGTGGCGGCAAGAATTATCTGGTCCGAATGTACGCTTTAATTATTATTTTTTCTTACCACGACCCTTTTTGGCTTTGCCTTTGATCGTTTTGATTTTTGATGCCGGTTTGAATGTCCCCGCTTTGGATTCGCTTCTGGAATCATCGGTACTAATTTGAGTGCGGCTAGCTTTGTTGCTGCGCCGATGTGAGGTGCTCTCGGACAAGTTTCTGTGCAAGCGATCGCGGTTGCTGACTTCAAAACCGGGTAAACTAATACGATCAATGCGTTCGCCAATCAAGCGCTCGATATTTTCAAGTGCCCGCTCTTCCTCACGGCTTACGAAGGAGATTGCTTCGCCTTTTTGTCCGGCGCGACCTGTGCGGCCAATCCGATGCACATAATCTTCGGCAAGGTAGGGCAAGTTAAAGTTAACCACCTGCTCTAAACCTTGAATGTCTAAACCTCGCGCGGCGATTTCAGTGGCGATAAGTACTTGTAGTTTGCCGCTTTTAAAGTCTGCGATAGCACGGCGACGTGTTCCTTGAGTTTTATCGCCATGGCAAACCGCCACGTCTAATTTTTCAGTTTTTAACGCTTTTAGCAGACGATCGGCTTGATCTTTAGTGCTGGTAAATACCAGTACATGGAACCAGTTTTGCTCTCGCAAGAGCTCAATAAATAACTCCGCCTTGCGACGCTCTTCCACTGGAAAAACTAAGTGTTCTACCGTGTCGGCGGTGGTATTGAGCTTGGCCGCTTTAATGGTGATATGGCGCTTTAGCATCTTGTGCGCCAGTTGTTCGACGGCGCCGGACACTGTGGCGGAAAACAGCAGGGTCTGGCGCTGTTCGGGTGCTTGTTGAAGTAACCCTTGAACATCAGCGATAAAGCCCATATCAAGCATTCGGTCAGCTTCATCGAGCACCAGGAACTCAACCTTGGATAGATTCACATTGCATTGCAGAACATGCTCTAGCAGGCGACCGGGAGTAGCTATCAGAATATCGCTTCCGGCTTTTAATTTACTTTCCTGACTTGAGGTTCTGCCACCACCGTAGAGCGCATTGACCTGCAGCGGTAAAAACTGAGCATAGCGTGAAATGGTATTGCCTAGCTGTTCAGCCAGTTCGCGGGTCGGGGTAAGAATAAGTGCCCGCACCTCGCCTGCATTCATCTCTAACGGTTTATCGCACATTTTCTGTAATAGAGGCAGGGCAAAGGCGGCGGTCTTGCCTGTGCCTGTCTGAGCACTGGCGAGTATATCTCGACCGCGTCTAGCCTCGACAATCGCCTGCTCTTGCACTGGCGTCATGTCAACGTAGCCACATTCATCAATAGCGCGCTGCAGCTCTGGAGCCAAACCGAGAGATGAAAATTTCATGTTCTATCCTATACACCCGTGACAACTCAGTTGAGTGGGTGCGCTAATCAAAAATTAAGGTCGCATATTATAGTGGATTCACGCCAGCATGGCTGTGCTATTCATCAGTTAGAGTGTTGTGCAAAAATGCGCCAACTTTAGTAAGGCCACAGCTGATATGGGCTGCAGGTACTTGTACCACTTAGTTAAGGTGTTATGCACAGACTTGCTCAGCGAAAATGTGGGTAACTTTAAGGCGCCGGTTAAAAATCAATCAATTTGTTCGGTACTATATATCACGGGGCCTAGCGGTGAGTTTGCACAGGGTTATACAAGTTACCCACAGGGTTGTTAAGATTTTCTGTGGAAAACATGCCTTGGTGTTTACTGCCAATGATTTAGTGCCTAACGGCTATCGCGTACAGCACTCGAAAAATGATCAGATTCAGATCGGCTTGGTCAACACCAATTTAAAAGCAGCGAAATTAATTTTAATAAAAATTAGTTTTGGTTAAAAAAACACCAATCTGCTGCTGCTGTTGTTTCATGGGGGTTTCACGCATTTTAACCCTGCTGCAGATAACTTATTCCCAGAGTTATGCACAGAATCTGTGGAAAAGAATGTCGTTAAATGTTCCCTATAAAGCATTGACTTTACTTATCGGCAGCTGTCATAGAGAGCTTTTCTGAGCCCTTAGTTATTGCTCCGTCCACTGTTGCTAGTGGCTATAGATCAAGCTTTAATAGTGCCTTTTGGGTATGTGAGTGCTTACATGCTTGGAGAGCGTGTGAATGTGTTGATGCGAGGTTACAGTGAGCAAAAACAATAATTAGGTGAAGCTCTGTCAAGCGTTTTTTGATTGAAGTCATAAAAATTTAAAATGATATCCACAGAAGAATACCGGGCGACAAATTGCTGTGTACAAGACGTGTTTTGCAGCGATAGACAAGTTCGCTTAACGTGTTGGATGGCAAAAGACTAATCGTAATAAATCGGCGCCGTTAGACTCACAATCGCTACTTTTTGTCGCTATGGTGAATAGATCAGTGTTAACGCTCGCGAACTGTAGCGTTCACATAGGGGGTATAAAAGGCGGGAAGCGGGTTAACGAGCTGGGTCGTTAACCCTAAAAACAGTATTAAATGTTTATTTAGCGGTAAGGGTGATTAATGCTTCTTTATTCTTGTTGAGTAGCGTCAGCTGTTGGCCGTTAATAACGTAAGACTGAGTGCTGTTCAGGTGCTTGATTAAGCTGGCTTCTTGATCTTGCATGCGGCTGCTGTCACAGACTGTCTTGTTGAGTTTGATATTACTGACCGACAGCGATTGTCCTTGGTGTAGCGCTGGCCCGCGAAAACTATTGCAGCCGCTATAGCCGACTAGGAGAAATTCATTCAGTTCGGCTTTGTCGATGTCAATCAGCTGAATAAACGGCTTCACACCAATTGGGCTGGGAAGGCCATTAGGCATAATCCACTCGTCGAACAAGGTGACCGGCTTTGCACTCTCGGCGCTGGCTGCAATAATAGTAGTTGTAACGGGTACTTGTGCGGCAGTGACCTCTGCCGGTGCGGTGCTGTCGTTGCAGCCGCTTAATAGACTTGTGCTCAGCGCGATGCTGGCTGTGATCAGGGATAGCTTTAACATAACTGCTCCAAAATTTATTATTATCGATACCAGTGCGAATAATATGAGTTAAGGCATGTTGAAACAAGTCACTGATGGCTAACACTGCGTCTATATTTTATTCGCGGTTACTATATACCGCAGCGGCCCACCGGTTTTGAGTGCATTAAAGGGGTAGCAGCTAATCAGTTGTAGTTGTTCGGCGTTTGGATTCACTTGCAGTGGCCCTGCTTGTATGTCGCGAATATTAATAGCATCGACACGGTAGTGGTGCCAGCGACCATTTGGAGCCTGCAGTCGCAGTTCATCGCTCAGTTTGACCTCGGCTAAAAAATTAAAATGAGTGTCTCGGTGGCCGCCAATAATAATATTGCCATGACCACCAGGCAAAGTGGTGCCTGTTATGTGACCTGGGCCAAAGGCTAAGCTGCTACCGCTCGCGCCGGCCAGAACATAGAGGTTCTCATCAATCGTGCGGCTACTCATTTGCAATCGTGCCACTGGCCAAGTGTCAGCCCAGCGCCATGGCTTCACCCTTTGTTTTCCGCGCAGTGTTTGCTGCCATGCGCTGGCAATAAATAGTTGTGCCAGCTCGGCTTTAGCGAAGAGGTAGCCCGCCTGACTCAGTTGTAAGGTAGCGCCCGCCAGTAGCAGCACCAATATGCCCCGTCGCCACTGTTGTTTAAGCGCGTACATAACCATTGCGCCTCATTGGTCGGTAAATTAGTCCCGCCAGTAATAACCCCCCAAGGCCCAGTAATAATTGCCAATACAAACCTAGCGCTGTGTTGGGGTAGTTATGGGCCGTTAGCGTTTGTCCAAGCGCGACCTGATTGGCCATACTTTTGGTTTTGACTTCAGTGTTCGGACCTCTGGCCGGCATTTGCTCAACTGCCACAAAACTGGTGTAAGGGCTTATAAGTTGATGGGCCAATGCCACCGTCAATATTTTCTGTTTAATGCCGCTCTCGTTGGCCCCTGCCGTTTTATTATCGAGCAGCGTAGATATTTTATCGCGCGCCCATAAGCTAGCGACCCCTGTGCGAGATACCGGCTGAGTTAAGGTCACTGTTTGTCGCCAAGGGCCATTTTGAGTGTTGCCTTTGAAAACAATCTTACTCGGGTTCCCAGCAGTGGGGTATTTGGCACTGAGTAACTTTGCAGTCAGCAACAATGGCTGGCCGCGATAGAGATCACCGATGCGCTGTGGATTCATGTCTACCGAGCTATGCTGGGGCCATTCAACACTAATGTCGCGCAATAGCGGCGATTGCAGTTGTAAAAATAGGCGCGACATCTTGACCGATACCTCGCTGCTGTTGCCAATATGAGTAAAACTGCCGCGACCAAATTGAGCAGCCTTGCGCATAAAGTAGCTGTTGGGTGCCGACCCTATGGCCACTGTAAAAAGTCGTGCACTGCCTAGTTCGGCTTTAATCAACTTAAATAAAGCCTCTTCATTGCCGACACTGCCATCGGTAATAAAGATAATTTGTGCGAGCTGTGCCGATTTCGCATTATCTGTAAGCGACTGCTGCAGCGGCGCATACATCTCGGTACCGCCTCCAGCCTCTAATGCACCGACATAGGCCTGAGCGCGCTGAATATTATCGGCGCTAGCATTAAGTGGTCTGGACGCGAAACTTTGATAGCTTGAGTTGAAGTCGATAATATTAAATTTGTCCTTGGGCAGCAGCGTTTGCAATGCCATTTGTAAGCTGGCCTTGGCCTGTACTATGGATGTACCCTGCATAGAACCTGATGTATCGATGACAAAGTTAACATTGCGCGGCAGTGTCGATGGCAGTTGTTGTTGTGGCGGCACTAACATTAGCAATAAATAATCGTCGCCGTCGACGCGTTCGCTAAATACAGCCGCTGTCGGAGCCTTGCTAGCCACAGGTTGCCACTGCAACACAAAATCTCTATCCATGGTCTCACGCCCCTGGCTGAACTCCACATTGTGATAGGCGCCATTGCGACTGATATTAATATCGTGCAAGGGACTCTCTAGTGTTGCCAATGGTAGGCCGGCATTGAGTGTTATCGCTATGGAGGCCGAATTATTATCACCATTAGCCAAGAATTGCCGCATAAATGGAGTTATAAAGTCAGCATCGGGCACTTGTTCGGTGGCCTGCGACCAACCCCATCCCGACTGGCCCAGTGGTATTTCACTATTGTTAACAAGTGGTGCGCCGGGAATATAGCGCGGGGTTATAGTCAGTGGTAAACGCAGACTGAATTGGCCAAATTGATAGTCAACTCTTTGTACATAGCTGAGGCTGACCTCGATAGTCTCGCCAGGGCCAATGTTGGCCACTCTTTGGGTAAACATATTTGGCCGCTGTTGCTCCACTAAGCTAGCGCGGCGGCCACTTTTTTTAGCCTGCTGATAAATGTCTCGTGCCTGTTGTTTTTCTTTAATCTCGCCTTTAATCAATCTTTCGCCAATCTTCATTTCCATGGCGTTAACGGCCGCTGTTGCTGGCAGAGGGAAAAAGTACAAAGCTTCTAACCAAGCGCTGCTCTCATTGCGAAAGCTTTGCCGATAAGTCACTGTGGCCACCATTCCCTGAATACTCATGCTGACATCGGTAGCAAGATGCAGTGCGTCGACTATTTGGCCCTTATTATTCCTGAGCTGTAAGTGTCCCGTCTCGGCCTGTGTGTTAGCGGCGGCATTGGCGATACTCACAGCTCCGAGTGTTAATGCGATAATGAGACCGAACAATAGCAGCCAAAAATAGCGTCGGTTATTTTTCTGTCTAGAGTCTTGCAGTAAATTGCGACGGTCTATGCGTTGTTTTCCAAACATGATACTTATCCTCTGTGGTTAGCTTTAGTTAACCAAGAGAGAAGGGCAAAGCTGTGGCGCAATTGTGATGAATAGTGATAGCGTTGATATTGGCAAATCAATAGGTTGCAGATCAACAGTGGCGGCTCACACGTCTGCAGATCAACAGTGTCGTGTTGGTCATTAGTACATCAAAAATATCGGCTTGTAACTTGCCTTTGTGTCACCATATTAAGGGCAGTCTACTAGGAGTTTCTATGTCCACCACTAATGTCACTTGCCCCAAATGCAATGCCACTAACAAATTGCCCAGCGATCGTTTGGTCGACGGTCCCAAATGCGGCAAGTGTAAAAAACCGTTGTTTGGCGGTAAACCTATCGTTTTGACCGCAGCCAATGTAGCGGCGGTGCTCAATCACAATGATCTTCCGGTATTGGTCGACTGTTGGGCGCCTTGGTGTGGGCCCTGTAAAAGCTTTGGGCCAATATTTGAGCAGACCGCCAAAGCGATGGAACCCACATTGCGCTTTGCAAAACTCAATACCGAGGTGTGTTCGACGGTGGCGACGCGCTGGAAGATCCGCTCTATTCCCACCCTGATACTGTTTAAGCAAGGTAAAGAAGTGGCGCGTATGTCGGGGGCTTTGTCTCAGTCGCAGTTAAAACAGTGGTTGGCACAGCAAGGAATTCGTTAACAACTGCTTTAATTTATTACCGTTGAGATCCGAGGGCTAAGCAATGACAAGTTATGCTGATATTAGCGAGCGTTTTTTTCACTATCTACAGAGCGATGTCGATACCAGTGTAGGACTCGGCTTGACCGATAAACTGGCCCTGTTAGGCGATCCAAGTCTAGCTGCGCACCAGCAGTCTGTTATCGCAGCCGAAGCACTGCTGGCCAAGGTTAACGGGGCCGAAATCAGCGCTGGTAATTTTTATGAGCTACTAGATATAGACTTGATCAAACTGCATTTGCAGCAAGACCTGTTCTTTAAAACCTTGACGATCGATGGCAAGCCTCAGCGCCGTTTAAAACCCGGGGGTGTCGATGGCATTAGTGCAGGTATTTTTCAATTATTTGTCAACGATGAACGCAGTGAACCAGAGCGCCTGCAGGATATTCTGGCGCGAGTGAAGTTGGCGCCCGCGTATTTAGAGCAAGAGCTACACGTATTAACACAGCCCGTTAAGCGCTGGCTGGATATCGAAGTGGCGCAGGCTGAGGGACTGCCAGAATTATTCGATAATATTTTGGACTGGGCTAAAAGCTTTAAATTTTCCGATATGGCGGCATTACAAACAGCCACTACGCAATTAAAACATGCCATTGTTGCCTATATTAGTAGGCTAAAATCTCTGCCGACAACTCACAATTTTGCCATCGGTATGGATAAGCTTGAACAGCTATTAGCCCTTAAAAAAATTGATAAAACGCCAGAGCAACTGCGCCAAATGGCGGCCGACTATATGTGTTCAACGGCGACGTCAATTGAAACCTTGCGCCAGAATTTAGTCACAAAATATCAGCTCGATACCGATACCACTCCGGCGCAATTGCATAACTTCTTAAATAAGCGTTTTACGGTGCAATTAAAAGACGGCGAGCTGAGTTCAGTACTGGATATCTACTCGGCCGAGAAATCTAAGATTTTAGACTTTATTCAGAGCAGCAATTTATTTCCGCTGCCCTTTGATCAAGATATGAAAATACTGCAGACGCCTAACTTTTTGCAGTCGGTGATTCCGGCCGGTGCCATGTGGCCGCCGCTGGCACTGCGCGAAGGCACGCAAAAAAGTCTAGTGTATCTGACGCTAAAAGAAGACGAACTGGATGAACATACCCACCTTGGTATTCCGGTGATGATGATCCACGAGGGTATTCCCGGCCATCACTTACAGTTTGCCAGCGCCGCGCTACAGCCATCGCTTATTCGCCGTATTTTTAGCGCCTGTGAGCACGCCGAGGGCTGGACCACCATGCTCGAGGACTACATGCTCGATATCGGCTATGTCGCCGACAATCTAGTCGATGAGGTTCGCTTTATCGCTAAGCGTGAGATATCACGGCTGGTCGCGCGAGTCGGTATTGACCTATATTTTATGAGTGGCGACAAGCAGTTCTTAAATGTCGGCTTAGAGCTTGAATTTAACGCCAATGACCCGTTTGAGAATGCTGCATTACTGTTGCAGACCGCAACCGGATTTACCGATGGCCGCGTCCAAGCTGAACTCAACTGGTACTCTACTGAGCAGGGTTATCCGCTCAGTTATTTAACCGGCAATCGCATGGTGTGGCAGTTAAAATCTGACCTCCAAACAGCCAATAAAAAACAGCTGTCTCAAGCTGAATTGGACCAGGAGTTCCACCGTATTTACTTACAATCTGGCTGTATGCCGGTGTCATTGTTGCGCGAAGTTTATCGGCACGAAGGGTTGCTGTAATGCAGCCGCAGGCCGACCCTTTTATTGTTCCCTTTTGCGCCGAGCAGATTGAGATTCTCTATCGAGATGAATCTCTTTTATTGATTAATAAACCCAGTGGATTATTGAGCTTATCCGGCAAGCACCCGTTGAATAAAGATTCAGTGCATTATCGGCTGGTGCAGGACTATCCCACGGCTACACTGCTGCATCGGCTCGATTTCGGCACCTCGGGGATTATGCTGGTGGCGCTGAATAAAACGGTGAACAGTGTGCTGACCAAGCAATTTCAGGCGCGCACTATACATAAAACCTATAACGCTGTTTTGCATGGCTCGGTAGCGCAGGATGAAGGGCTAATCGAGTTGCCGATTGCCCGTGGAGAATTTCCGCAGCAGATCATTTGTGCTGCAACGGGTAAATCCGCTTTAACTGAATATCGCGTGTTAGAGCGATTGCATAACCCCGACCGCTCACGGGTAATGTTTACCCCTATAACTGGTCGTACACATCAATTGCGTATTCACAGTCGCGAGTTAGGGCACTCGATTTTGGGCTGTGATCTTTACGCCAGCGACGAAGCCTTTTTTATGGCCGCACGCTTAATGCTGCACGCCACTACCCTCGACTTCGATCACCCCGTTAGCGGCGAGCGTATAAACGCTATTTGCCCCTGCCCGTTTTGAATGCCGGTTAGATGAACAGCCGTCTGAAAATACAGCGCTTAAAAATTCTTATCGCAGGTGTCTGTAGCTTAATGCTTATGCTCGGTATTGCTCGCTTCGCCTATACCCCCATGATGCCGTTAATGCAGCAGCAGGCCGGGTTGGGGGTGGCAGCCGGGGGCTGGTTGGCCAGCATTAATTACTTGGGCTATTTAAGCGGCGTACTGTTGGCGGCATCGATTAGTAATTTATCAGTTAAATTCAGGCTCTATCGTTTGGGCATAGTGCTGGCGGTGTTAACCACCGCCGCTATGGCATTAACCAGCTCTTTTTATATAGACCAAGTTTATCTCTGGGCCGTTATGCGTTATCTCGCCGGTTTTAGCAGCGCCGCCGGTGTCATGTTTGGCTCAGGGCTAATTCTGCACTGGTTACTGAAAAATAATTTACGCAGCGAGCTGGGTATTCATTTCTCCGGTGCGGGGTTGGGCATTGCCCTCGGCGCCCTGATAATAGAGTTGAGTTCGCAGCTGAGTTGGCAGCAACAGTGGTGGTTGTTGGCATTGTTGGGTTTGCTCTTGGCGCTACCGGCTTGGTGTTATTTGCCACGTCCCAGCGCCGCTCTTAAAGCGCCGCAGTCACTCACGGCCACTACCGTAAAGGTGGCAGTCACTGGGCGACTTGCTGTGCAGTCTCCATCGCTGCAATATTTGCGTTTATTTATGGCTTTTTATGCCTGCGCGGGGGTGGGATATGTAATTTCTGCGACGTTTATTGTTGCCATTATCGATAGCCAGACTAGCAAGGGTGAAAGTAGCAGCGGTAACTTTGCCTTTCTGCTTTTGGGCTTGGCAGCTGCACCTGCTTGCATAGTGTGGGATCTAGTGGCGCGTCGAATGGGGGATTTGAATACCTTAATAATAGTGTCGCTGCTGCATATAATCAGTATCATTTTGCCGCTTCTGCAACACACTCTGTGGGCCGCCTATGCCAGCACGCTTCTGTTTGGTGCCACTTTTATCGGCCTAGTGAGTTTAGTTTTAAGCATGGCGGGACGCTATTATCCCGCTAGTCCTGCCAAAATGATGGGTAAGATGACACTGGGTTATTGCGTAGCGCAAATACTCGCGCCGGCCATTATTGCGGTTATGGTCGCTAATGGGGGCACTTATCGCGAAGGTTTGCTGCTGGGCGCAGGTGCTATGGTCTTGGGGGTGGGCTTTTTATGGCGAATGAAAACGTCGATTCGCTCAGCGTGCTAAAATAGCGCCGGTACATTTTCATCTTCACTCTCAGATAAAGAACCGCGCCGCTATGCTCCGTATTAATGAATTAAAACTGCCCCTTGACCACACTGAGGCACAGCTGTCCAAGGCCATAGCGGCCAAGCTTGCGATTCACTCGGCCGAACTGCTTGATTTTAACGTCTTTAAACGCAGCTACGACGCGCGCAATAAGAGTAATATCCAGCTAATCTATCAAATTGACGCCGAGTTAGAAACTTCTGTGGCCGCGCGCGTGCTTGAGTCCCAGCTTGAGGGAAGAGTCAACGGCGTGCGCCCTAGTCCCGATACCGATTACCACTTTGTTGGCCGCGCCGACGCCAATTTTCCCGCCCTTGATGCAACAGGGCAGCAGCAGCAGCGCCCCATCGTTATTGGCTTTGGTCCCTGCGGCATTCTGTCGGCGCTGTTGCTGGCGCAGATGGGTCTCAAACCAATCGTGCTGGAACGCGGCCAAGATGTGCGCCAGCGCACCAAAGATACTTTTGCTATGTGGCGCAAGCGTGAACTCAACACCGAATCGAATGTGCAATACGGTGAGGGCGGCGCGGGTACCTTCTCCGACGGTAAACTTTACAGTCAGGTAAAAGATAAACGCCACCTCGGTCGCAAGGTGATGAGCGAATTTGTAAAATCCGGTGCACCGGAAGAGATCATGTACGTTAGTAAACCGCATATTGGCACCTTTAAACTGGTGACGATGGTTGAAAGTATGCGCGCCGAGATTATTCGCCTTGGGGGCGAGATTCGCTTCGGTCAAAAAGTGACGAGTATTCATCGTCAAACGGACAAAGACGAAGAACAGGGACATGTGACGGGTGTTACTTTGACCACTGGAGAAACCCTGCCCAGCCGCCACATAGTCTTGGCTATTGGCCACAGCGCCCGCGACACTTTTCAAATGCTGCTCGAGCAGGGGGTTTATATCGAACCCAAGCCTTTTTCTATTGGCTACCGCATCGAGCACCCGCAATCAGTGATCGACAAGGCCCGCTTCGGTGCTGCGGCTGGTCATCCAATTCTTGGCGCGGCCGATTACAAGTTAGTTCATCACTGTAAAAATGGCCGCAGTGTCTACAGCTTCTGCATGTGCCCTGGTGGCACTGTGGTAGCGGCCACGTCAGAAGAAGGCCATGTTGTCACCAACGGTATGTCGCAGTATTCGCGCAACGAGCGCAATGCCAACTCAGCTATCGTGGTCGGTATTGACCCCGAGCGCGATTACCCTGGTCATGTGTTGGCGGGCATAGACCTGCAGAGCCAGTTAGAAAAGTTGGCGTATAAGCTCGGTGGTGAGGATTACACCGCACCGGCACAACTGGTGGGTGATTTTCTGGCTGATACCCCTTCCACCGAACTCAGAGGTGTAGCGCCTTCCTACCAACCTGGTATTAAACTGGGCGACTTATCCAAGGCGTTACCGAAGTTTGCTGTTGACGCTATCCGCGAAGCCATTCCCGCATTTGATAAAAAGATCAAAGGGTTTGCTATGAAAGACGCTATGCTTACCGGCGTCGAGACCCGCACTTCATCGCCAATATGCATCAAGCGCGATCGCAATTTCGAAAGCCTTAACACTAAGGGATTATACCCCGCAGGTGAAGGCGCCGGTTATGCCGGAGGCATCTTGTCAGCAGGCATCGACGGTATTAAAGTGGCCGAGGCGCTGGCAATCGACTTGTTAAAAATTGAGCGCGAAGCTTAAAGGGTGGCGGTACCGTTAAGGTATTTGGCGGGCTATGCGCCGGAGCTGCAGCAGCAGATTCAGCGCATGCTCGATGATAATAAATTGCACAGCTATATCGAAAAAAAGTATCCCCAGCAGCATACTGTTGCCAGTGATAAAGCCCTGCGCGAATTCGTACAAGATTATAAGCAACGCTACCTGAAAAAATCGTCGCCGCTGAGCAAGGTAGTGTTCGACAATAAAATTCATGTGGTTCATAACGCCCTGGGCCTGCACAGTTATGTCAGGAAGTCCCATGGCGGCAAGACCGTCAGTAAAAATGAAATTCGTATAGGTGCGGTTTTTAAGCAAGCCCCCGAGGCTTTTTTGCAGATGATTGTGGTGCATGAATTGGCGCACTTAAAAGAGCGCGAGCACAACAAGGCTTTCTATAAACTCTGCCTGCATATGTTGCCAGATTATTTTCAGCTTGAGTTTGATTTGAGGGTGTACTTAACCTGGCAAGAGACGTTGGTGTAAGGCTGATCATCGCGTGTCTTTCGGTTAGCGTGGACCTATAGTACTGCCATAAGGCAGTCTTTAATTAGCTAAAAATTTATATTTGGTGGGGAGAAGTCTTAGCTACTGGGGCTGTTTTTTTTTGAATGAATGCCTAGCTCATATAGTTATACGTAATTAATTTTTTTGGGAAAATTTACTTTATAGAAGTCCTTAGTGAATAGGATCATTGCAGGACGTTGAACGCTAAAGTGATAAAATAAAGATAGAGCATTATTTAATAAATAATAATTTACAGATTATTTAAGAGTAATAATATATAAGTATATATTCATGCAATCTATCTTTACTTATTTTATTAAATCTTTTCGAATATGCTAACTCTTAGTTTACGGTCATTATTTTCGTCAGGAAAATCACACTCACTGGTAAAGTGTTCAGTCACTTTCAACGTGTTAGATGACGATTCTATTATATGAGAATCTAAAAATTCCCACGTTGCATCAAAGCTATGAAATAAACAAATTAGCCACCCTTTTGTATTCAAAAGCTTTGAGCACATATTGACTAAACGTGAAAAATCTTGTCCTTTGGGTTGATGCTCTGAATAGGGCGACTTATATACTTTGGGTGGGGGATCTAAAATAATGCCATCAAATTTCTGTTTGTTTTTTATGGCTTTCGGTAAATGTTTGTATATATCGCCCTTTATGAAGCTACGCGTTCCATAGTCGAGGCCATTTTTTTCATAACTGGCCTGAATACGCGGCAGCAGATCTTTTGATTTGTCTAGGTGAACGGCTTCTTTTGCGCCACCTTTTAAAGCGGCCACACCAAGACTGCCGGTAAATGAAAATAAATTAAGAACACGTCGACCACTACTATTGTTGGCCAACCATTTACGCACAGGGCGGGCATCTAAGTACAAGCCGCAGTTATGCATAGAATCGGGTAATAGGCTGTAATTTACCCCATATTCTTGAGCAAATGCGGGTGCGCAAGAAAGGTCACCATGCAGCGCAAACATCCTATCTTTTAACGGTATTCTTATCGATTGATTACCTTTTGCTAAAATGAGTGTGAAAGGGAAGTGTTGTAATAATGCATCTTTGATTACAGCAAGGTCGTCACGAATGTCGTCCTTGTATTCTACTATAGCCATCATGCCAAATTTTTCTATAACAACACCTTTTGCGCCTTCGGTGTAGCCATGAAAAACTCGCCAACTATCAAATTCATTAGATTCTTGTAATGATTTTCGATCGTTCCATGCTTTATTGATTAGCTCGTGCCATTTAATTGTCAAATCCATTACCTGCTCGATTTTTTTGAATTTTTTATCTATTAGCTAATAACGTCTCGACACCAGCAGTATTCAATATGAAAAATTGTATTGAATAGATGTTTGATGTGTGTAAATTATCACACATGAATATTGAGGTTAAGTTGACGTTTTTTACAAGGATCTAAGCTAATCAGTGAATATTTGCTTAATATTATATCCAACTACCGCTCGAGTTAATACTGACATTCAGACCGGAGTGAAAGCGACTCAGTCATATAGCCCTGCTCTTTTGAACTCAGCGCTTAAGTTCAAGATTGCCCCAATAAATAACACCCTTGGACTAGAAGTTTGAGCTAGCTGATCGGGAGCTGCAGTTCTCACATAACTGTCCAGATGGTCATATGGACAGCCCTACATACCCCTGAATCTGGCGGCACGATACCAGAATCAGCTCCTCGGTGATGTTTATTTACTGTGTGTCATATAGGCTTAGAATTACGGAACCCACAATGCCAGATCTCGACAGTTGAAACGTTGGCCGCGCTATAAATAGTGCGTGAATAGCACCTATGCCCATAGTTTTTAACCGCGCCGGGATAATGACTCAATTCGTGAGGCTCAAAAGAGCTATATCAGCGTAGCTCTAATTATAAGAACATTACGATCAAGGTAATGGCAGATAATAGAATCTCTGATTCTGATAGGGCAGATTTAAAAAAGAGTCGCGAGAGTATTTCAACAGCATGCTTGTGAAACCATGAGTTATTCGCGAGCTTCAATACGGCAGCTAGTTGGGGGGCTATGGACCAATTTATGGTTGAATAGGGTATATATTTTTCAACAGGTGCAGTTATTACCCTTTTTAAGCTATTGAGTCATTAGGAGTGTTCAGGTTGATGTTAAACATTAGAAAAGAAGCCATTGGGCTAGGCTTGATCTGTGTCATCGGGTTATTGACCATTGCGGCGTGTGTGATTTATGACCGACTGCCGCAAGATGCTCAGTATCATAATTTTTCAGATACACAGCTCCACTGGTTTATTCCCAATTTTTTCAATGTAATCTCGAATATTCCCTTTTTAGGGGTTGGTTTATTAGGCACTGTAGCCTTTTGGCCATCTAAACCTAGCCACTTTTCTATTGTTCAATCAAATCTGCTCGCCTATAGAATATTGTTTATTGCTGCTGCTTTAGTCGGTATTGGTTCGAGTTATTATCATTTACAGCCCAATAACCTTACTTTGGTATGGGACCGGCTGCCAATGACGCTGGCTTTTATGGCATTTTATTCGATCATCATTAGTGAATACGTATCGCCTAAGCTGGGTAAATTATTGCTTTTTCCACTGCTGTTTGTGGGTCTTGTCTCGGTATTTTATTGGCGCTATACCGAGATAAACGGCGCGGGTGACCTTCGTTTATACGTGGTAGTACAGTTTTTTCCGTTAGCGACCATACCGGTTATTCTGCTGCTGTTTAAATCCAGTCATGGCACAGTAGCTAAGTATTGGTTATTACTAACCTGCTACCTTACGGCAAAGCTGCTTGAGTATTTTGACGCCCAAATCCATGAGGCCCTTATTGTTGTTAGCGGGCATTCAATTAAGCATGTGTTACCGGCCCTGGGACTATATATGTTGTTGAAGTCCTATCAGCAGAGCAACAGCGCTTTAGTTAATTAAACAGTTTGTCTTGGGTATTCACGTGAAAATAATACTGTTACCAGGGCTCGATGGAACTGGCTTGCACTTTAAAGGTCTTTTGGAGGCACTGCCGGATGATCTCGAGGTTGACGTTATCTGCCTAAATGACTTATCGGCTAGAACCTATAGCGAGCAGGCAATAGAGCTGGCCGCTCAATATGTTGGTACTGATGTAGTGCTAGTGGCCGAGTCCTATTCCGGGCGTCTGGCTTATGAGTGGTGTGGTGTATCAAACGCTGCAGTGCGTGGGGTAGTGTTTCTCGCTAGTTTTGTCTCGGCACCGTCGTTAATTTTAAGGCTTGCAGGCTATTTACCTCTATTGCTATTGAAGCCCTATCGACTGAATCGATATTTAGTGAATCGAGTCGGTTTTGCGGGGGCAGGGGCCCCTGAGCGCATTGACCAAGTATTTGAGTCTCTACGCTGTACCGACAAGCACAAACTCAAGCAGCGCCTAAAGAATATAAGCCAGTTGAATACACCGAGTAAGCGTCACAATACTCCCAGCGTCTATATTCGGCCAAATCATGATTATCTGGTGGCTAATAAAGCCCTAGTAGCCGTGACCTCAGCGTTCAATGACATGACCCTAGTCAGGGCCTCAGGCGGGCATTTTATCGCACAGTCGAGCCCATACCTGTGTTCTAAAATCATACAAAAGATGGCAGCAAAAGATTAAAAAATAGATGCAATTATTACCCTCGCTAGTTATCGGCATCAAGGCATAAGCCCTTAGTTAGTCCGCTGGACGACGCTGGTCTGTGCACACAGAAAAAATACCGGTTTTATATTAGCCTAATCTGGTATGACACAGCGCCAGTGCACCCTTATATCTGTAATCCCCCTAAACACTCCACAAAGCACCATAGACAAGGGCTGGCGAGGCTATATAATCTGTGCATCGCTAATATTATCCATACCACAGGATCGAATCATGCCTAAGGCCAGTGACGTTAAGAAGAACTCCGCAATCGAATACAACGGCGGCACCTATATTGTTCGTGATATCGAACGCTCGGTCCCTCAGGGTCGCGCTGGTGGTAGTATCTACCGCATGCGCATGTACGATGTGGTTACTGGCAACAAGATTGACGAGACCTTTAAGGACTCGGAAATGTTGCCCGAAGCCGATCTTATCCGTCGTCAGGTGATGTTCTCCTACATCGACGGCGATGAGTATGTATTTATGGATAACGAAGACTACACCCCTTACAACTTCAGCAAAGAATCTATTGCTGACGAATTGTTGTTCATCAATGAAGAAACCGTTGGTATTCAGGCGATCTTGGTGAATGACGCAGCGGTAGCGTTGGATATGCCCACCAGTGTTGAGCTTGAAATTTCCGAGACCGACCCATCCATTAAAGGGGGTTCGGCGACATCGCGCACCAAGCCAGCGATCTTGACCACCGGGCTAACCGTCAACGTCCCTGAGCATATTTCTACTGGCGACAAGATTAAGATCAATGTTGAAGAGCGCAAGTTTATGGGCCGCGCCGACAAGTAATCATTTGCCGAGACACATAAAAAAAGGGCGTCGATAGGCACACTATCGACGCCCTTTTTTTATGTGTCTCGCCGTTCTGTGGTCGAGTCTGCATAAGTGATGAGCGTACAACTCTGCGGTGCTAGATTTTTATTTTACTAACATCATCATCACTTGCAGGCAGTGCTAAAGAACCAGGAATTAGTGCCGGGGCAATTAATATTGAGCCTATTATTTTTTAACCTAGACAGTGCTGCCAACATCGTAGCCGATCTATAACTCAGGTAACGCTATGTCGTTAGACAATTCAATGCTCGCCGCTGATAAGCCTAAAAAGACTAAAAATTTGAGTATTATTCTTGAGCTGATGACTTTTATTAGACCATACAAAGTGCGTGTGCTAGCCGCTGTAGTGGCGCTGTTATTGACTGCCGCTTTGATGTTATCGGTGGGTCAGGGCGTGCGAATGCTGATCGATCAGGGTTTCGCTCAGCAGTCACAGGCCGATTTAGAAGCCGCCATTCAATTTTTGATGGCAATCATTGTAATGATTGCCATAGGGACTTTTGCGCGATTTTATTTGGTGTCGTGGCTTGGCGAGCGGGTCAGTGCAGACATTCGTTTGGCCGTATTTAATCATGTGGTTGGGTTGCATCCCAGCTATTTTGAAACTCATGGCAGCGGCGATATTATGTCGCGCATTACCACTGACACTACCCTATTACAGAGCATTATTGGCTCCTCCTTTTCTATGGCTATACGCAGTGTATTGATGTGCATTGGCGCACTCATCATGCTGTTTGCCACCAATATCAAACTGACGCTGATTGTATTGGTCGCGGTGCCATTCATTCTTGTGCCCATTATATTTTACGGTCGTCGAGTGCGCGCGCTGTCGCGTAAAAGTCAGGACTCTATGGCCGACGTTGGCAGTTATGCTGGCGAGGCCATAGAACATATTAAAACAGTGCAAAGCTACAGTCGTGAGCGGGAAGAGCGCTCTAGTTTTGCCACAGAGGTGCAAAAAACATTTGCGATTGGTCGCCGCCGAGTACAGCAGCGCGCCACTCTCATTGCCGCCGTGATCGTGATTGTATTCGGCGCGATCACGGGCATGCTGTGGGTAGGCGGCAGTGATGTGATTGCCGGCACTCTCTCTGGCGGTGATCTGGGCGCATTTGTTTTCTACGCGATATTGGTGGCATCGTCGCTGGCAACTATTTCTGAAGTAGTGGGTGAATTGCAGCGAGCGGCCGGCGCCACTGAACGGCTACTAGAGCTGTTGCAGGTTCAAAGCGCTATATTGCCGCCGGTAGGTAACGCAATAGCGGGTTCAAGTTTATCGGCCGAGGTGGTTTTTAACGCGGTCAGCTTTCACTATCCGTCACGCCCCAATCTGGCGGCTACAGATGCACTTAATGTAGTGGCTCAGCAGGGTAAGGTACTGGCGCTGGTAGGCCCATCGGGTTCTGGTAAGACTACCTTGTTCGAACTACTGCAGCGTTTCTACGATCCTCAATCCGGTCATATTACGCTCGGCGGTACCGATCTTCGGCAGTTAGATCCCCGAGATTTGCGCCAGCAAATGGCGCTGGTGCCACAGCAACCAGCATTGTTTAGCAGCGATGTGTTTCATAATATTCGCTACGGTAAAAGCAATGCCTCCGATGCTGAAGTGATTGAAGCGGCCAAAAAAGCCAATGCACACGACTTTATTGAGCAGCTGCCGCAAGGCTATAACAGTTACTTAGGCGAGCGCGGTGTCAGACTCTCCGGAGGCCAGCGTCAGCGTATAGCCATTGCCAGGGCTATCTTAAAAGACCCCAAAATTTTGCTATTAGATGAAGCCACTAGTGCTTTAGACAGTGAGAGCGAGCGACATGTTCAGCAGGCGTTAAAGGCACTAATGCGGGGGCGTACTACCATCATCATCGCCCATCGCTTATCCACCATTCAGCATGCCGATCAGATTGCTGTGTTGGAGCAAGGTAAGTTAGTTGAGGTGGGTGATCATCAGTCACTAATGGCCAATTGCGAGCTTTATCAGCGGTTAGTAAAATTGCAGTTTAAAGCCCTGGGGTAGGGCGGCTTATCTTCAAACAGGGGCATGTTGATCAATAACCTGACAATTTGTGCCCTGTGCAAATAGTACATTTTCGACTTTCCTGTTGCTTGAGTAATTTCGGCCGTGAGCTTGGTACCAGCATCCAATGATTATTGAAGCCCTGCCGTTTCTTAGTGTTAACATTTAATTGAGTTTAATTGTCATTACACGTAATTAGAGTGTTTAAACTAATGAAAAAACTCTGTATCTATCATGGTAATTGCGCCGATGGTTTTGGGGCTGCTACGGCTGTTCGTATTGCATTGGGTGCTGACAATGTTGATTTTCACGCGGGTCGTCACGGCCAGCTTCCTCCTGAGGTTACTGGTCGAAGCGTTATCATTGTAGACTTCTCCTATCAGCGCGAAGTGTTAATTCAAATGGCCGGTCAGGCAGAATCAATTTTGATTCTCGATCACCATAAAAGTGCTCATATCGATTTTGGTGACCTGTCGAATAGAGTAGATAACATCACTGCTATTTTTGATATGGATCGCAGTGGCGCGGTAATGGCGTGGCAACATTTTTTACCCGAGCGCCCAGTACCGCAGCTTTTGTTGCACATTCAGGACCGAGATCTATGGAAGTTTGAACTCGACGGTACTCGCGAGGTGCAAGCGTGTGTGTTTTCACATCCGTTTGAGTTTCCTCTGTGGGAAAGCTTGTTGCTTGATATAGACCCTCAAACACTGAGAGAAGAAGGGCGAGCCATTGAGCGTAAACATGCTAAAGATTTGCGCGAGTTGATTGCCTCCGCAGCCTCTCGCACAGTGATCGCCGGTTATGACGTGCCCGTTCTCAACGCACCTTTTATGTTTAGCTCTGATGCCGGAAATATTTTAGGTGCGGGCGAGCCTTTTGCAGCTTGCTACTCCGATTCACCAAAAGGTCGAGCCTATAGTTTAAGATCAGCGGCGGACGGTGTTGACGTTTCCTTAATCGCGTCAAAGTTTGGTGGGGGTGGGCATAAGCATGCGGCTGGCTTTATGCTGCCAATAGACCAACTGGGTAATCTGGCAACACCTATGGATGTAATCTTGCCGCCGCACCAAGTGCAAGCAGTCAATGAGCGTCTAGAACTCAAGCTAAAGATTGCCGCATTAGAGACTTTTTTCATCACAGAATTATTTTCACAACTACCGATCAATGAACAAAATTTAATACAGCGCCAGCACACAACAATGATTGAATATTGCCAGATTCTGGAATTACGAATTGCGATATTTGATTAGGCAAGCATTGCTGGAGCTCGCTCTGACAGTCCGTGTGTGCCACTAGCGGACAGCCGGATTATGCAATGTGCCTGCTACTAATTAACACTTAGGCGTGAATCTGCACTTATTCATCGGCCGATTCATGAAGCCAGTGCAAATAAGCGGCCATATCCTCATACGAGGCAATGCAGGCCTGACGGTTATTGCCGCGTTAAATAATATGCTGAGGTATTCCGATGAGGTTTAGGCGGGGCTTGGGGCTATAGCTGTTCACCGTTGAACATGCGCCCCACCAAGCTTGGCCGAACAGAACAAAGCTGGCCTGCACTATGCTAGACAAACTAGAGTTTTTATTCTGACCCCTAATATAATTTAATATTAAAGACCGCCTCGAGCCCGTGAAGCTACATTGGGATTTAGCTGATTTTTCTAGTTGGAGCTAGCCCTAAGAATAATAATCGCGTTAAGTTATGCCTCTTAAAGACACGTTCAGCAATTATTGGGCATAACAATCCCAGAATTACTGCCGTTAGCAGAATCAAATGCGGGTTAAAAATACCCAGCTTATAATAAATAATCCTCACTGCCGCGGTAAAAAAAGCATGAAATAAATAAATCGAAAATGAATAAGCTCCTATGCGATCAAAAATGCCAAGCCTGAATTTTAGAGATAATAAAGAAACGCAGCTCAAGGTGCCAATAAATATCGCTAATAGTGAATATTTTTTAGGATAATCAATAACCCCCATGCCTATAAGTACCACTAAAATTAAAGCGGGCAGCATAAAGACTAGGGAATATCGAGGGCTAAGTTTATCCATTATCTTAAAACGAGAGAGCGCACTTCCCAGCAAAAAATAAGGCAAAAGATATAGCATGCCCGACAATGAAAAATATTTAATATCAATACCCGCAGAGGAAATTAAAATACTGGCGATGAATACTGGAATAAAACGTTCGACATTATCAAAAATTCTGAGACGTTCCAGCAATATCATCAACATAAAGATAAAAAACATCGCCTCAAGAAACCAATAAAGCGATACTGGTATAATATGCATTAAATACCAGTGTTTATAAGATGGACTTACCCCAGGTGTTATCGATTGAACCATAGCAAAAATGGTTCCAACAGTGAGCATTGGAACAATCAGTCTGCGAAATTTTCCTGATACATAGTGCTTTATATTACCTTGCGCGGGCCTGTAGCTATAAATAAGCCCAGATAAAAAAGCAAACAAAGGCATTCTTATAAAGATCAATAGGTCAGCCAGCTCACGATAGAAGCCCGTTTGAAGCTTCAAACCGGTATACATAGCACCAATGGAATGAAATAACACAACTAACAGGCAAGCTAAACCCTTAAGAGTGTTAAGATTTTCGTTACGATATGCCATGTGCCATCTATGCCAATTTCAAGATGAGGATAAGTATTATAACGACGATCTCATCGCGTATACATAAAGCCTAGTATGGCCGCGGGTTTAAAGGCAACAAAAATTTCAGTTTTTATCACCTTAATTTTGTTATAAGGCTACTCTTTCAGACCCATTAAGTAGTAAATAAGTAAAGCAGATTACGCTTGCTGTGGAACAATTAATACATCCATTTAAGCATATTTGAATAAAACACTTTCGGATAAATTCTTTGTTCCATTTTCACTTTTCTCAGTTAATTGAAGAGGCAGATTCAACACTGAAGTGCATATCGATTTAAGCCGCGGTAGCGGCCATGCGAAGTACCAAGCCAGTGCGGCACAAGACCAAGAATTTAACAGTAAGCTGTTATCAACCAGTTGTGTAGATAAAGTTCAAGTGATGGCAAAAAAGGTAATACCTACATATCAGTAAGTCTGCTGGGGTCTCGGGCTCGTTTAGAAGCCGAAGACTTGATGAGACAGATATGTGCGGATTCCATCAGAGCCAGAGGTTTAGACAACCTCACCCCAAGGCCGGATATATGGAAGCAACCTTTTTCTAATTACGAGTGATTTTGTTTGGCAATAACGGGGTGGACCATATATGACCCTACATAAATTAAGCCGATTAACGTTGCTACCGACTATGCAAAATAATATATTGTCACGGTATTTCGATTCTTCATAATCGACTTTTGATACTTTAAATTACGTGAATCTCCAAAATTATAAAATTTCATTGGTTTAACTGCGTCCAGCATTTGAGTGATCGCCATCGGTAATGATCTTCTATACACATGACCTTTCGCGTTGGGTTGTGAATTTAATCAGCCAGCACTCACCAGGCGACTTATGTGGTTATATTCAAGCTAGCTCTACATTAAACATTACTTTTGCCCCATGCATCACGATACAATGTTGGAACTGGCGAATTTTAATTCGCCGCTGAATGGATGTGCCAAAAAAATTACACACCATGATAAGTGGTATGTAATTTTACTAGAAAATCATGGGGTCTGGTTGTTATGGGTATGTCACACACACACATAATCACAATTTCAACTATATGCTTTTTTGAGGCTATAAAATCAATAAATTCGCAATGCTTAAAACTATAAAGTTTTCAGCGCAATTTAATAGAAAAATCTCCATTAAATGTTATTTTTTATGGCGTTATAAATTCTTCCATTAATATTTTTACATGTATTGTAGTTTATAGAACAATATCAGTGAGGTATTTTTCTGTTAGATTAATCTCACAACTTTTTATTCTGCAGCGCATAAGCGTGTGCGTAAAGCTTGGTGTATTTCGTTTCTTTCGGCATGATCAGGGGCTTGAGCTTGTTCCAATAAATAATCCACTGCTTGCGATAGAGATAAAACGCCAAGGTCTTTGCCTTCGCGGCTGCGTAGGGCAACACTGCCTGTTTCTCGTTCCCTAGCTCCGGCTACTAATAAAAAAGGTATGCGTGCTAACGTGTGCTCACGAATTTTGTAGCCATTTTTTTCATTGCGAACATCCGCTTCGGTTCTTATACCCGCACCACGCAGTAGCTTTACCACGTCTTCAACATATTCAGAGTGATCTTCTGTAATTGATAACACTGCAACTTGCAAGGGAGCCAGCCAGGTGGGTAACTTGCCAGAAAAAAATTAGGACAGCCATCAATTAAGAATAAGTCACTGCCAGCTTAGCAGTAATCGATCCAACCCCGTGACAACCAATGATCTAAAATAACTGTACCGATAGCCATATGGTTGTACGAACAGTGACGAAGCCCAGAGAGCAACTGGTGTCATTAGAGGACACCCCTTATTATCACTGCATCTGCCGCTGTGTACGGAGGGCCTTTCTCTGTGGCAGCGATGGCAAGCAATCATTTGAACATCGCCGGGGCTGGATTGCCGATAGAGTAAAACAGCTTGCTGCAATATTCACCATCGACATAGCCGCCTACGCCGTGATGTCGAACCATTATCACCTAGTAGTGCACATAGACGCAGAGCGAGCCAGTGAGCTGTCAGACGCCGACGTGATTGAGCGTTGGCTTACCCTTTTTAAGGCTCCGCCGCTGCTTCAGCGCCACCTGGTAGAGCCTCTAACTAATAAGGCAGAGCTTGATGTAATCGAAGAGTTGGTGCAAAAATGGCGCTCGCGCTTATGCGATATCAGCTGGTATATGCGCACGCTGAACGAGCACATCGCACGAAAAGCGAATGCCGAAGATCACTGTAGCGGTCACTTCTGGGAAAGCCGATTTAAAAGCCAGGCTCTTTTAGATGAAACCGCTCTTCTCAGCTGTATGGTTTACGTTGACTTGAACCCAATCCGAGCCAGTATGGCTCAAACGCCCGCGCAATCTGATTACACATCGATTCAGGAACGGCTGGGTATAGCGCCCGAAAAGCATGACAACA
>CAJWZU010000039.1 GCA_913050115.1 uncultured Cellvibrionales bacterium | reverse complement strand
AAAAACCCCGTAAAATCATTATGTTGGTATAACTGCGTGACTGAGCGATCCATACCTTTTTTTCTTTATCGCCAATCTTGACGCTAACACGAGTGTCGCTGCCGCGATCTTGCATGCCATTTTTAGTCGGCTTTAAATCACCGTCGTAATCTGGAGGTAAAATTAAATAAGTACCGCCCTGCTGCGCATCTGGGCCGGGTGCGCCCATATCAACGACAAAACGGAAGAAGGCATCATTGACTGTACCGGGGCCAGCACCGGCAGGGATTTCAACTACAGTAACGCCATCGCGCTCCAGGTCGAGTAAGACACAAGCGTAGACAGTGTCGGTATTACCCGTTAAAAATAATGACGTGGAATCCAACAGGTCATCGAATATCAGTACTTCATTAGCTTGATCAACTCCCATACTCTTCATGCCGAGGCGAAAAGCCTCGACTGAATTGGCGGGAATAAAGTTCATAAAGACATTCACACCGCGAATAAAATCGAGATTATCGTAGACTTTATCTAGCGTTGCCTGAGTCGGAATACCATCATAAAAATGCAACGCACCGATTCGGGTATCAACTTTATCTGGCGTCATAATATTTGTGGGAATTTGCTCAGTAAAGCCTGGCGTAATATCTTTAGCGAAAGCTACCGATGCCAATAGAATACTCAAAAAAACACCCAGCATAGTCGCATTAGTAATCTTTTTTTTCATAGTCATTTCCTTGCTATTAAATTTAGTTTGTAACTACTCATATTTTTTGTATGACGAACTCAATATTAATATCTATCATCCACTTCACAGCGATGGCATCAGTAACGACCGACCAAGTATTCTTGCGACTACAGACGGTTTTTCCAGCTATTTTTGATAATAGTATTTAATGCTAGACACTAAGATTAGCGCCGACAATCTCAATGGCAGAACCAGTACATTGAGATAAAATAGATAACAACTCTTGTCAAAGTCGACTATCGATTTTTTTATGCAATGAGCATTGACAAAAAAGTATACTTATTCAGCATAGCTGGGTTTATTACGAGCATTGTAAATATTAGAAAAAATTTCGATCCAATATGGGGGCTAACCACAGAACGTTTTTTGATGGCATCAATTCATTCACTTAGAAACGATGGTTATAAAATGTTATTTTCTTATAATACTTCCGAAATGGTCATGCTATGCATAAAACCATTGTCGAAATGAAATATTTAATCAAAGCGGTCAATAATACCTCGATAAAAATATACCATGCGGTACTAAATTTATTCATCGATGAAGTCAATCTTCAGTAATAACCACAAGCCAAAATACAGTGCTCCCAGCCTCCGCTGTATCAACGCAATGGTGTTAAGGAATAAATGACCGCACTCTACTTTGAGGCGAGGCTTTAAAGACTAACTAAAAATTATGGTACGTTACTAGTATTCGATTTTGTCGTCATATTCTCAGCGATCATGGCAAAATAATTAGCAATAGCGATAAGTTAGTCACTAAAGCTCACGCCGATGAAGCTAGCATAGATAACAAGTATTTCTGGTTACAGCGCGCATCGAAAGCGCTCTAGACGCTAATTGCAACCAACGCCAAAGGCATCACAGCAGCCATGGATAAAATGATGTGCAGATCAATTTTAGTGATTATTTAATCCAGCACCACTGGCCGCTCTATCAACAGGTCGGCAGCTGTTAGCATGTGCTTTTTAATGCTAATCAAAGAATGAATACTATGGGTTTGGGCCCTGAGTAGTTATTGAGGATGTAAACAGGCCGTTACAGTCCCTGACGATATTTAGCCAGTTGTTCCAGCAACCAACTCTCGGCGGTTACCGGCGACTGTTCAGGGCACTCAATAGTATAAGCGCGACGTGTCATAGTGCTTTTACTGGCGCTGGTACGGATAAAATCTTCAGCCGTTTTAATATCATCTTTAAAGTAGTCATATTTGCGCTGAATATGCGCGACCGCTGCGGCCCCTTTATGGCGGCTACCATTGCGGTTAAAGGTGCACTCGGTAGTTTCAACTTGTCGCAATAGATAATTAATTTCAGCATCTAATTGAGCTGCCAGTGCTTGCTCGGCATTGACTGGCAGTGCCACAACCAGCCAGAACAGCAATGGCAGACTGTAGGTATGTTGTAAAATACGTCTCATAATGGTGTTCCTTTGCGTTACGGACACTGTAACAACTCATCCTGAACGAGGGAAATAAACCATAGCTATATTAGACATGCCCTTGCTTAAAGATCCCTCAGACTTCTGCTTTGGCTGATTTTTCGCACCATATATAACGCCTTTTTTGTTATTTAATGCGGCCATCGTCCTTGAAAACAACAGTTAAACACTATGATCACACCGCCACAATCTCAATTCAGTGCCCCACCCATACTGCTCTAAAAATAGACGCCGCCACCTCATTTGTGACTCCGATCACATACCGGCAGGCTAAGGCTATGATTTAATGAGATCAATTAGACGCCAAAAAGCATTACCCCCTCGGAGAAGCTGTTATGGATCTAGAAAAATTAATAGGCGGTCGCGAGATTGATTTACTCGATCAACAAGAAGCTCGTTTTCCTCAGCTGGCTAGGCTTCATGAAGACTTTAGCTTGTGTGTCCTGGAGACTATGCCCCCAGAATCAGCATGCAAAAGCTTTGCACTCGTCAGCCCCCGCCACCAGCAACTAGAGCAAACCGCTCTCACTCCGAGTTTTGTCAGTTTGGCTGCACTTGAGCAGCACACAGACATTTATATGGCCGAAATATTGGATGGCTACCTGTTCGAGCACCTGACCACACAACCTGATTCTGCACCATACCAACAACTATCCATGCCCGCTTAAACGCCTTTAGCTGCATTTCTGTTCCATACTTTTTGGTTGAGCACTTCATCTAAAAAGCGTCTGCTGTTATTGGGCGGTGGTTTCCGCAGTGCCCTGTTACTCAAGCACTGGAGCCTTAACGGCAACACCCCCGCGCAGTATTAGATATTGAACTCATGACTAATGAGGCGATACTCGCCCACCCCCCGATGATTTCCGACCTTATTGCTGGCTACTGCAGTAGTCACGATGGTGGCATCAACCTGCGTTATCTATGCAGCAATACTGGCGCTCGCTTCACTGAAGGGCGCCTACAAAAGCTTTCCATCGACAAACAGCAAATCACACGACTCGATGACCGCCAGCTTCAGGGCGATATATTGTCTATCGACCGAGCTGGGCTAAACCTTGAACCGCCTAGCGCAGCCGCGCAATTTATTACGATACTCGCCCGGCGCAGCTTTCTATCGCCACGGGCAACACATTCAAAGCCGTGATAATTTGCCCAGCACGGCTGACATTGCCGTAGTCGGCGATAGCGAATGAGCCCTAGAAATAGCGCTCGCTCTGGTCAGGCGCCACCTGCTGCACCAAAGCGAACACTGACTTACGCAGCAGCCATTTGCTATGCAACAACATGCTAGAAAAGCACTCGAACGAGCGGGCATTATCCAGCACTCTGGCTTTACTCTAGTCCGCGCGGAAAACACTCACAAGATTTATGCTTAATTGCAGCCGACCGAACACTTAGCGCCAGCGCGACAGTATTATGTGATGCATCGCCAGCATTGCGGCCAGAGGTAGAGCAACCATTACAGCTGCGGCCGCTATGGCTAACCCAAAGCCATCTGGCAGTTGATGCCATGGACCATTTATTAATCAACATGGACAAGCGCAGGGAACTGACGCTATTTTTATTCCCCCTGCGCCCGACGAGACCAGCAACATTTTAGCGCTAAACATAGAGCGGCAGGCGCAGACAAGGGCGCTGCCGCAAACACAGCCACAGCCCTCGATTATCAACAGTGACAAGCGCTCGATGTTTACTCAAACCCCGCTAGGAGTCATAGACCGTCGTTGGCTTTGGCACTGGCAGCTCTGGCAACAACGACATTTTGTGCGCTGGCTCAATAGCGAGATTAATATCGCCCAGCTATTTTTCGCCTTAGGCTACGACTACTTGAATAGCGCTATTTTTTGGCTAGGGCACCTCGAATAGGCGCTTTAAGCGGGCAAGTACCCCATGCGACCAGCATAAAGGTGGCAGTAACCACGGGCCAGGCTTTCAGACTAATAGACAGGTTACTGATTAGCGCAATGGATAGAGTAATTGCCGAGCAGGAAAAACCTGTCACACATAGCGAAAAGCGGCTGTATCAGCTCAGTTCTTTTTCCAAGTCATCGAGCAAGTCTAAAGGCTCGCACTCAACCCCCTCCATATCCACGTCCCAATTGACGCCCACTAGGAACACATCTTCGTGCATACCCGGTAACCACTCTTCAATAAACTCCTCAGTGGAAACCGGCACCACTTTATAGTCGGCCCACTCGTCTTGAACATGCGCCTCGGCAAATTCTTTCTGCGACCAGAAAGGCATTACGTCAGTTTCGCCGTATTTTTCCGACGGGCACAAGGCCCAGCCATCAGTACCTTCAAGCCCCCAGACACAACCCTGATCGAGGGATTCAACCAGAAAGCGGTCGTAGTTTTCTTCGCTATCACTACCCAGTGGTTCAGTCATCTTGTCTCTCTTTGAAAATGCGATTTTACGCGATGTCGGATAAGTGCTTACTCGCCCAATACGTCTAGAGTGAGAGCACTTAGGTAAAAATCACCATTTTTAACGGCTACTGGTTTTAAGTAACCCTAAAACCAGTTTATGTAATCACACATTCCATCCGATTAGCGGCGTGATCGCGAATGTAAATAGAGCGCATCGATTCCTTGCAACGGCCGCCACAAACAGGCCTTGCAGTATATCGATATCGGCAAGGCACAAGTGTAGCAACCTACCGTTAGGCCTATGTAGACACGTCGAGAACCGAATAGTCGCGGTAGTTTAGCGCTTGGTGCCCAACAGTTCGACATTGCCCTTGGATGGCTCATTTTGATAGCCGCCACGCAGAGGGGCAAAGTTAATAACGGTATCTGTACGCAGATACATATCGCCAATAAAATTCAAATAGGCTCCCTCGCCCAGACGTTCAAAAGTTCCCAGACGGCGCGGGTCTATGCCTTCCTGCAGGTTGTACCAGTAACACTTTTCCAGTTTTAAAAATCGGCCAGGCTGATCTGAAATCAATTGCGCAAAGGCCGCCTCGGTCACTTGGCCGCGGTAGGTTCGCACTAAATCGGCGCTAATTCGGCACTCGGCTTCAATCCACATATGGGACATCCTTCAATTTTCCTACAACAGTCACTGTTTATCGTCCTGATCAAAGTGATGTCACGTCGCTTAAAAGACAGGCAAAATGTTATTTTGCCTGTCTTTTAAGCGACTATCGGTAGTTACACTCACGGCGATGTGTCCATCCATCGCAATCATTTTTCAGCTAGCGGTTTTTTTATTTCACGCCGTACTTTTTAACTCACACGATCAATGTGTGACCGTAGCGCTGTAACCAGACTTTGTGCTCGGTATAGTCTTGGCACACACACTCAACCAGCCCCCAAAAAGCGCGACTGTGATTGTGGTGGCGCAAATGGCAGACCTCGTGCGCGATCAAATAATCGACCACCGGTTCAGGGGCGCATAAAATTAGCCAATTGTACTGGATAACGCCCTTCGAAGTGCAGTGCCCCCACTTACTCTTTGTGCGGCGCACACAGACATCGTTCACCGTTAAGTTCATACGCGCGCACAAAAGCTGGGTCTTGGCGCGCAGCAGCTCCAGGGCACGGCGTTTGAACCAGTTTTGTAACAGCATGTGTACACGCGCAGACACGGGCTGAGTGGTGCTATTGGCGAGCGCCACAACAAAACCACCGTCATGGCTAAAGCTAACGTTTGAGCGAGCTGCAGCCGTTACTCGCAGTGGATATTCAGCACCCAGATAGTAAAGGCTGTCACCGTTGCCGTAATGTCGCTTGGGTATTTCCAATGCGTGAAGGTTCTGCTGCTGCAGTTTTTCCAGCACCCAGCCGCGCTTACCCGCCAGCCACTGCTGCAATTCTAGTTCACACACACCCATGGGCACACTTACACTGACCTCACCGGCACGCACAGCAATGGCGACACTGCGACGTTTGGATGAACGCTTGAGGGTATAGTCAAAACCCAGTTCATCCTGTGCCTTTATTAGCGTACTGCTGCGCACCGGCGGACCTTGAGTTTTTCGCTTAAAGCGACGTCGAACAAGAGTCAAAATTAAGCCCTATCGATATAAGGACTGCATTTTACCCTAATAGCGATAACACCATGGCACCAAGAGAACACAGTAATAGCTGCCACCTCATTAAAATCAGAGCTAAGGGTAAGATATCGGCACTTATATTTTAAACTTAAAAGAGCTATAACCCGTCACAAGCGGTTGATCCCATCTATAATTTTAGACCGTATTACCTTCAGGAGAAGGTACACTGGTAGCCCAGATAGGCTGCTGATATCAGTATCAACTCTGGCAGGGGACCGAAGGAGTTCAGAGAACGTCAAAGGCTAGCGCAATGACTACCGATACTTTTACCGTTAAATTTAGAAAATAGATTTATATGAACAAAATCGCTATTTTTGCCGATGTACAAAACATCTACTACACCACGCGTCAGACTTACGGCCGCCAGTTCAACTACCGTAAACTGTGGAAGATTATCGCCAGCCAAGGTGTTATCGTCACGGCCAATGCCTACGCGACTCATCGCGGTGATGACAGCCAACTAAAGTTTCAGACCGCTCTTAAACACATAGGCTTTAATGTTAAATTAAAACCGTTTATTCAGCGCGCCGACGGCTCCGCCAAAGGCGATTGGGACGTGGGTATTGCCATCGATATTATGGATATTGCGGCGAAAGTCGACACCGTTGTGCTGCTTTCCGGCGACGGCGACTTTGACCTATTGTTGGAGAAAATAAAAACAGACTATGGTGTTAATGCCGAGGCTTATGGCGTACGAGCATTGACGGCTAAATCACTGATTGATTCGGCCAGTGCCTATCATCCGATTACCAACGATTTACTGCTTTAATATAAAAGACAGTTCACAGAAATAACGGGACTCAATCACAAGGCAAGATTAATGGATCTACTGATTTCCCATGGCAAACTTAAAACGACCAAAACGTGGCCACTGACTTAACCACTTTTGACCAACAGGAGCGCAGACACACAGGTTGCGCGGATGGCGCGCAGCGATGAATATGATGCTCTTTTAACTATGCAACCGATTACCTAACTTTAGTAAAACCGGAACCCCACTATGAAAGTTTTAATGGTATTAACCTCCCACGACACTCTTGGCGCCACCGGCACTGAGGGCGCTGAAAAAACCGGCTTCTGGCTGGAAGAATTTGCCGCGCCCTACTATGTCTTCAAAGACGCTGGCGTCGAGATTACCCTAGCCAGCCCCAAGGGCGGCCAGCCACCGCTAGACCCCAAGAGCGAGTTAGCTGATTTTCAAACCGCCGATACCGAGCGCTTTAACAAAGATCTAGATGCGCAGCAGCAGCTAAATAACACCAGTACTATCGATAAAATCAGTGCGCGCGATTTCGACGCCATATTCTACCCAGGCGGTCACGGACCGCTTTGGGACCTAGCAGAAGAGCCATTATCGATTGCCCTAATCGAGGCCTTCAATGTAGTACAAAAACCTATCGCTGCAGTTTGTCACGCACCAGCTGTTTTTCGCCATGCCATGAACCCAACAGGCTCTCCAGTTGTCAGCCAACGCCAAGTAACCGGCTTTTCAAATAGCGAAGAAGACGCCGTTGGCCTGACATCTATCGTACCGTTCCTACTTGAAGACGAGTTAAAGCTACTGGGTGGCAAGTATGAAAAAGGTAACGACTGGGAAAGTTATGTAGTGGTTGATGGGAACATTATTACTGGGCAAAACCCAGCATCCTCGAAGGCCACAGCAGAAGCACTACTCAAAAAGATAGCTTAACAAAACAGCCGCAAGTCAAAAAATAATGTTTATGACTTGCGGCTGCCTCTTAACCATCTAAATACTGAGTAATGTCCACTGCATCAATTTGATCTGCCGACAAATACTTTTGCGCATATTTCAAGTAGGTCCCAGAACGTAAAAAAAGCTCAAACAGATCGCCGTCAATATGATTATCTTTTTTCATAAAGCCCATAATTCGAATTGCTTCACTTAAAGTTTTGGCTTTTTTATAGGGTCTATCGGCCGCGGTTAATGCTTCAAAAATATCCGCTATCGCCATCATCCTAGCCGTGAGCGGCATATCCTCTTTGCGTAGCTTTTTGGGATAACCAGTTCCATCCATTTTTTCGTGATGGCCTCCGGCAATAATAGGGATGTTCTTAAGGTGTTTCGGATAGGGTAATTGATTCAGCATTTTTATCGTTTGAATCATGTGATCGTTAATCTTATAACGTTCTTCAGCCGACAAAGTGCCACGTGTGACCGATAGGTTATAAAGTTCACCTCGGTTATATTTGTATTCTGGCGAAGGCATTTTAAAGCCCCAGGCATTGTCATCATTTAACCGATCTTTTTCGCAGAGCTCAATAATGTGCTCTTTTATCGGTTCGTGCGAGGGTATAGGCTAGCCAGAGTTTTTTGTTAAATGCTCTGCATGATAAGCAATGTGCTCACCAATAAACGAGGCTATATAATAGTAGCTGTGATCATAGCCATTGCGAAAACGGTAATCGAGTGGATGTTCATTTGCTAAGCAAACTTGTCTTAACTGCTCGGGCTGAAGCTGCTCAAGCAGAAAGTTATCGGCGCCACCTTGATCGACCATAAGCGGTATTTTCATTTCATCGTTGGCATTAGCATCAGCCACGAGGGCACAACTATCATAACGGCGCCAATCTTCTTTGTTAGGCCCCAGATAACCCCCCAGAGCTTTGTCACCCCATGGACATTTACTCGGCGCAACTATGGGTGCAAAAGCTGAAACCGAACAGTAACTAGCGGGGTTTCTAAGTGCGGCCACCATAGCCCCATGACCACCCATACTGTGACCACTAATTGACTTTTTAGCGGATAACTGTGGAAATTCTCGACCGATTAATTCGGGCAATTCATCCACAACATAATCATACATCCGATAATGATTAGCCCATGGCGCCTGGGTAGCATTGATATAAAACCCGGCGCCTAGGCCGAAATCCCAATTTCCATCAGCAGCATCAGGCACACCTTCACCGCGCGGGCTGGTATCGGGGCAAATAATAGCAATGCCATGCTCGGCGGCGTAGCGCTGAGCACCGGCTTTTTGCACAAAGTTTTCATCGCTGCAGGTCAGGCCCGACAGCCAGTATAAAACCGGTACTGGCTTTAGCTCTGCTTGCGGTGGCAGATATAATGAGAAAGTCATATCGCATTGACAGCTCGTTGAGCGATGCTGATAACGCAACTGACGGCCGCCGAAGATTTTATTATCTGAGAGTTTTTTAAGCATTGTGGATCTTTCTTATGATGATAAAAAATACAAAATATTTTCACCACAGAGCACACAATAGACCGCTGAGAAGAGGTTAAGAAGAGACTAAAGTCAGTCATTACTGGCTTTTTAGCTCCCCCGAACTACCTCTGTGTTCTCTGTGATGAAACCTATTGCTTGGTTTTAATCGGTTCGTTAAAACTTAATAACAGAGCGAATCGCCTTACCCTCATGCATTAGTTCAAACGCCCGATTAATATCTTCTAGGCCCATAGTGTAGGTCACCATTTGGTCTATCTCGATTTTGCCCGCCATATATTCATCAACATAGCTCGGTAACTGGCTGCGCCCTTTAACGCCGCCAAAGGCACTGCCACGCCAAGAGCGTCCGGTCACTAACTGAAACGGTCGGGTGCTAATCTCTTGCCCCGCACCCGCCACGCCAATAATAATCGACTCACCCCAGCCTTTGTGGCAGCACTCCAGTGCCGAACGCATAATGTCGGTATTCCCTATACACTCAAACGAGTAATCAACACCGCCATCAGTAAGTTCAACAATCACATCTTGAATGGAAGCGCTGTAATTTTTTGGGTTAATACAGTCGGTAGCCCCCAACTGTTTCGCCATCTCGAATTTGTCTTCATTAATATCGACAGCAATAATACGCCCGGCCTCAGCCAATACCGCACCTTGAATGGCCGACAAGCCGATACCGCCCAAACCAAAAATAGCCACGGTTGAACCTGGCTCAACTTTGGCAGTATTGCGCACCGCACCTATACCAGTAGTAACGCCACAACCAAGCAGACAGACCTTGTCCAGCGGCGCCGCTTTATTGATTTTTGCCAGGGCAATTTCCGGTAAGACCGTGTATTCAGAAAAGGTCGAGGTGCCCATATAATGAAAGATCGGCTTGCCATCTAGAGAGAATCTTGAGGTGCCGTCCGGCATAAGACCCTTGCCTTGAGTGGCGCGAATGGCCTGACAGAGGTTGGTCTTGCCACTCAAGCAGAATCGGCATTGTCCGCATTCAGGCGTATACAAAGGAATCACATGGTCGCCGACCCCCACCGAGGTGACGCCCGCGCCAATAGCCTCAACAATACCGGCACCCTCGTGACCAAGAATGGCAGGGAAGATGCCCTCGGGATCATCGCCACTAAGGGTAAAGGCATCAGTATGACAAACGCCGGTAGCGACTAGGCGCACCAGCACTTCACCGGCCTTGGGCCCAGCGACATCAACTTCGACAATTTCTAGCGGTTTGCCCGCGGCAAAGGCCACGGCGGCACGTGATTTCATAGGGGGATTTCCAGTTGAGGAATGTAATTTTAAGCTTATTGGGGTTTTAACCCATTACATAAGCTGAGATCTTTACACAGAATATGATTTTGCTTCCTAGCCATTGCGGCATACCGTTCATCCTGAACACAAGCACTTCACTGCCAAGTATAGCCCCCGCAAGGGAGGATGTATGAGAGTAAAATGGCTTTTAATCGAAGATACTTAGTCGGCTTTTTTAACGCGTATAACATTGCCATCAACATTGCTGGCATTAAGAACCTTTACAGCCGCTTTAGCTTCACCCGGGTTAGGCATTTCAACAAAACCGAAGCCCTTGGAGCCGCCACTGACTTTATCCATTACCAAGGTGCAAGACTGAACCGCGCCGTGTTCAGCAAACAGCGCCTGTAAGGTTTCTTCGGTGCTAGTACGAGCGAGGTTACGTATTAATAATTTCATTGAATCGGCCTATTGTAATAAATACAGAATATTACCGACTATTTTAGCAAATATTCCTGCCTTGAAGTAAGAAGCCCGTTAGAATAACCCTAACGACAAATTTGTCATCATCTCACTGTGTTTACTGAAAGACTTTTACATGAAAAAAGTTCATCCGTACCAGCATATTAAGCCTCGCAAGATTTTTATCCATTCTGGCCACAAAATGTCATTCACCATCAGCCGCTTCGGTGAAGATGATGAGATTCGCTTTGGCTTTGGCGTGTGCGGCAAGGTAGAGCGCAGCCATATTAAAGTAGTCGAAATAGACTATTCTTGGCTTGGTGTGGTGTTTAATATCGTCTCCACCAGCGAGTGTGACAACGGCGCGGTAAAGCGCACGCAAATCGTTAAAAACGATTTGTCGGCCGTCAAAGCAGTCGCCCGAGAAGTCATTCTAGAACATTTGCACAACAATCCTTTAAGTCTTGAGGGCGTTCTCAACATTATTCACAGCGGCAGCCGCGAACAAGGCCAACTTGAAGTTATAAAATGCGCGACCGATGCCATGAATACGGAAATCAAGTTTTCCTAGGCCGTAAACCCGCCGCGAGCAGGGGTTTGTGACTAGAAGTCATAAAAAATACCATAGATGGATGCCATCAACACCAAAATTGATCTTTCTTAATATTCGTCAAATTGCCACAGCAAAGTGAATGAACTAACCTATGGCCTTATTCTTAATATTGTAGAGTCAATGATAAAGAAGCTGTTGATATTTGTGATCGTAAGCCAAATGCTATTAATCAGCGTTTGGGCGAATGCACACATGTCTGCAGAACCGCATCAAGCCTACGAATCAGTGCACTTACACGTCGAATCACTGTTCAATAATGGCGAACACGATCATTCAGAAAGCTGCGGTTCCGATGACCACGGCTCACATTCGCATCTGTGCTTTTGCGCCCTTGACTTTAGCGACAGCAAACAGCTGCCGCAGATGATTCACAGCGCACCATTGTTTTTCGAATACGCACACACTTCACACCAGCAGTCACCCCCAACACCACCCCCAACCGTATAACTCCATCCAACTGTTCACCCGTTACTTAATCGGTGCGCTCTTGTGCGCGTCGTATTTGGAGTTATTTATGCTTACCAAACGATTCAATGCCTGCGCACTGTTAATCACTGCGCTACTGTCAGGCCACACTCAGGCACAGGGCAGCATCACCCTTAACTGGGCGCTGCAACAGACCCAAGCCCACAACGCTACACTTGCCACCTACCCCTATCGCCTGCGCCAAGCAGAGGCCTTAGTAGAGCAGGCCGGTGTGCGCCCCAGTCCAGAACTGGGCTTAAGTGTCGAAAATGCCTTGGGCAGTGGCGAGTATTCACATTTAGAGGCGGCTGAAATCTCACTCACCCTAAGTCAAACTATCGAACTCGGCGGCAAGCGCCAACAGCGCCTGCAATACGCCGGTGCGCAGATGCTACAGCAAGAGGCCGAATACCAACTGACACGTTTAGATGTGCTAGCCGAGACCAGCCGCCGCTATTACCAGCTGCTGGCACTTCAGGCCAAAATTAGCCTTAACACACAGCGTCAGGTCGAGGAAGCCGGTGCTCTAAAAAGCATCCAACAACGCGCTCGCGCAGGTGCCATAGGTCAGGCCGATGTTGCCAAAATGGCCCTGCGCCAAGCCCGTACTCAAGACCAAGGCCGCCGGCTACAAAACGCACAAACCTTAGCCAAGTTACGACTCGCCGCCATGTGGCAGGGCGATGGTAATTTCACTCAGGCGCACGGTAATTTAAGCCAGTTGCCCAGTATTCCCAATCGCGCCCAGGTAGCCGCTGCGGTAGAGCAATCTCCCAACTTGCTTAACCAACTGGCACTGCAGCGCTTAAATGATGTAGAGCTCAGTTTGGCCCAAGCCGAGGGGCGCAGTAATATCAGCCTAGGCCTAGGCGTGCGACAGTTTGAAGCCACCAACGACCAAGCCCTGTTGCTCGATTTTTCTATGCCGCTGGCCTTTAGCAACCCCAATATAGGTCGCATTAAAGCCGCTCAAGCGAAAGCAGATTTCAACAGCAGCCAACAGCTGTTACTGCGCCGCCAACTGCAATTGTCACTACTTGAGGTGCGTCAGCAACTGGTAGGCGCCACCGAACAGGCTCAGCGCTTGCAAAAAACACTGCTGCCACTGGCGCAAACGCTACTCAGTGAAACCCGCATCGGCTACCGTCAGGGCCGCTACTCGGTACTACAATGGGTCGATGCCCAAGCCGAACTATTCTCGGTAGAGGCACAATTAATTGAGGTTCAACAGCAGGCCTTTGAGCAGCTGTTAGAACTGGAAAGAATCACTGGCAGCGCTATGACTGCAACCGCCATCAAGAACAACAGCGAGGAATACCCTCATGAGTAAAATAATGACGCGCGCTCTATCGAACAAACACCGCCTAGCTCGTAAGCACAGCCTGCTCGCCACCCTCTTATTGAGTCTAATCGGCAGCTCGGCGACCTTTGCCAGCGGCGATCACCATCATGCCGATGCACCCCACTTAAACACCTCCAAGGCCTACTTTTCAGGCAATTCTGCCGCCATTGATGACAACACCAAACACAGTCATGATGATCACGGTCACGGCAATGAAGACGATCACGATGATCACGGTCATGGCAATGAAGACGACCACGATGATCACGGTCATGGCAATAAAGACGATCACGACGATCACGGTCACGGCAATGAAGATGGCCATGATGACAACGCTCACGACGATCACGGTCATGGCGATGAAGACGATCACGACGATCACGGACATGGCGATGAAGACGGCCACGACGACCATGCCGACGAGACCAAAACCACCATCGACCCGCATCAGCTGGCTCTAGCCGGAGTAACAACATCAACAGCAGGCCCGCAAACCCTGCAGCAAACCGAGAAGCTGTTCGGCGTTATTGCTGCCATAGACGCACAAACCTATCGCCTTAATGCGCCCTACCCAAGCTTGGTCGAAAAAATACATGTCAATGTCGGCGACCGAGTCGAAAAAGGGCAAGTGCTGGCTACCCTGCGCAATGTCGCCACCCTGCAAAGCTATTCACTAAAAAGCCCTAACGCCGGTGAAGTCACTCATCGCCCCATTAATGCCGGCGAGCGCGTCGACATGACCCCGCTACTCACAGTCACCGATCTCAGCACCGTATGGGTAGAAATGTCGGCCTTCCCCGAGGCCATCGAAAAACTGCAAGTGGGCCAGAATGTCCAAGTCAATGACTTACACAAGCACGATTCTGCCACCGCGCCACTCACCTATATTGCTCCAAAAATGACCGGTGGTCATATCGCCCGCGCCCGCGCAGTAATTAACAACAACGATGGTCACTGGCGCCCCGGCATGCACGTCAAAACAGCAGTCACCACCGCCACCCGACAAGTGCCACTGGCGGTCAGCAGTATGGCCCTGCAAAATTTCCGTGAGCAACCAGTGGTATTTTCTCGCCAAGGCAATACTTTCGAGGCGCGACCACTGCAATTGGGCGAGCGCGATGATCAATACATCGAAGTCCTCAGTGGCTTAGAAGTGGGCACAGAATATGTCACCGAGAACAGCTTTTTAATCAAAGCCGACATACTGAAAAGCGGCGCAGCCCATGTCCACTAGAAAGGTCTGGAAGCTACCTGCGTTGCTGCCGCTGCGACCTCGCCAACGCTTCCAACATCTCTTTAGACGTGGTTCTGATGTAACTATGACTCTTGGAAAAAGCTTATGCTAAACAATTTAATCGCCGCCGCCGTACAGCGGCGCATCATGGTGTTAATCGCCGCACTGCTAATCGCCGCGCTCGGCGTCTACAGTGCCCTAAAATTACCTATCGATGCCGTGCCCGACATTACCAATGTGCAGGTACAAATCAACTCCGAGGCCGACGGCTATTCGCCGCTCGAGTCGGAGCAGCGCATCACCTACATCGTCGAAAACGCCATGGCGGGCCTACCCAAGCTCGACTACACACGCTCGCTATCACGCTACGGTTTATCGCAAGTCACGGTCGTGTTCCTCGAGGGCACCGACATCTACTGGGCACGCCAGCAAATCAGTGAGCGCCTGCAAAGTATTAAGGGCGAATTACCCAACGGTATCGAACCGGCTCTGGGCCCGATTGCCTCGGGCCTTGGCGAAATCTTTACCTACGCCATTCAAGCCAAGCCCGGCGCACTCAATGCCGACGGCAACCCCTACAACGCTGAAGACCTGCGCACCATTCAAGACTGGATCGTGCGGCCACAGCTGGTCAAAGTGCCCGGTATCACCGAGATCAACAGTATTGGTGGCTTCGAGCGCGAATACCAAGTGGCCCCCATCCCCGGCAAACTACTGGCCTACAAAGTCAGTATTAACGACATTATTACCGCACTGGAACGCAACAACCAAAACGCCGGCGCCGGCTTTATCGAGCGCAATGGCGAGCAGTGGCTGGTGCGCTCGCCGGGTCAGCTCAAAGACCTCGCCGATATCGGCAATGTAGTGGTCACCCGCCGCGACGACGCCCCCGTGCGCGTTAGCGATTTAGCCACCATAAAATACGGCAAACAGTTACGCACCGGTGCCGCTACTTTGCAGGGCGAAGAGACCGTGCTCGGCACCGCCTTTATGCTACTGGGCGAAAACAGCCGCACCGTGGCGCAGGGCGTGGCTACTAAACTTATCGAGGTTAATCGCAACCTCCCCGATGGTATTCAAGCCATACCCCTATACGACCGCACCACGCTGGTGGACAAAACCATCGCCACGGTCGAGAAGAACCTGTTCGAGGGCGCGGTCCTTGTAATCGCGGTGCTATTTGCCCTACTCGGTAATATCCGCGCCGCTCTCATCGCCGCCGCCGTTATCCCTCTGAGCATGTTGTTCGCGCTCACCGGCATGGCAGCGGGCCGTGTCTCGGGTAACCTTATGAGCTTAGGGGCCATCGATTTCGGCCTCATAGTCGACGGCGCGGTGATCGTGGTGGAAAACGCCCTGCGTCGCCTAGGTCTCGCTCAACGCAAACATGGCCGCCTACTCACTTTGCAAGAACGTATGCAAGTGGTCACTGACAGTACCCGTGAAGTGATTCAACCGGCCGTATTTGGCGTGCTCATTATTATGCTGGTGTACCTGCCGATCTTTGCGCTGTCAGGCGTAGAGGGCAAAATGTTCCACCCTATGGCATTCACTGTCATAGCCGCACTCGCCGGTGCACTCATCTTCTCCATCACCTTTATTCCAGCCGCCATCGCGGTGTTTGTGACCGGTGCAGTTAACGACGACGAAAATCGCCTAATGAGCAAAGCGCGCCAATGCTACCAGCCGCTGCTGAATCTGGCCCTCAAACGCCCGCGCACCTTAATTATCAGTGCCGCCCTTTTAGTGTTGGCCAGCGGATGGCAGGCCACGCGCCTGGGCAGTGAGTTCTTGCCGCAACTGGACGAACACGATATCGCCCTGCACGCCATGCGCATCGTCGGCACCGGCATGGATCAATCCGTTGCTATGCAAATGCAACTGGAAAAAGCCATTGCCCAGCTGCCCGAGGTGAAGCACACCTTTGCCAAAATCGGCACGCCGGAAGTAGCCACCGATCCTATGCCACCCAATGTCGCCGATACCTTTGCCATCTTAAAACCGCGCGCCCAATGGCCCGATCCCAGCAAATCCAAGGCGCGTTTGGTTGCGGAGCTGCGCGCCAAAATTGGCACAGTACCGGGCAACAACTACGAGATCACTCAGCCCATCGAGATGCGCTTTAACGAGCTGATCTCCGGGGTGCGCGCCGACGTGGCGCTGCGCATCTACGGCGACGACCTCGATACGCTGGCCACTATCGGTGCCAAGGCGCAAAACTTGCTAGCCCAAGTCGACGGCGGCACCGATGTGCGCATGGAGCAAGTCGAAGGTCTGCCAATGATCTCGGTGGAGCCGCAGCGCGATCATCTGGCTCTGCTCGGTTTAAGCGTGGCCGATGTACAACACGCCCTGCAAATCGCGGTCAGCGGCGTACAAACCGGCATCATCTACGAGGGCGACCGCCGCTTTAAACTGCTGGTGCGCATGGACGAAGAATACCGTTTAGACACCCGCGCGCTCGCACAGCTGCCTATATCTCTACCCAAGGGCGGCGATCCAGAGCTTCAATATGTACCCCTTGGCGAAATCGCCAATGTCATCGAGGTGCAGGGCCCCAATCAAATCAACCGCGAGAGCGGCAAGCGCAATGTGGTGGTCAGCGCCAATGTCGAGGGCCGCGATTTGGGTTCCTACATTAGCGATGTACAATCTCTGATGAACGACAAGTTAGACCTGCCACCGGGTTACTGGCTGGAGTACGCCGGTACTTTTGAACAGTTGCAGTCGGCCACAAAACGTCTGTCTATTGTGGTGCCACTGACGCTGTTGTTAATTTTGGGGTTGCTGTACAGCGCCTTTAATTCACTGCGCGACTCACTGATTATTTTCAGTGGCGTGCCGCTGGCGCTCACGGGCGGGGTTATTGCGCTCACTCTGCGCGGTATGCCGCTGTCGATTTCGGCGGGCATTGGCTTTATCGCCTTGTCTGGGGTCGCGGTTTTGAACGGCGTGGTGATGTTGTCGTTTATTCGGGAGCTGAGGGAGCAAGGCAAACCTTTAGTGGCGGCTATATCTGAGGGGGCGAGTTCACGCCTGCGGCCGGTATTGATGACGGCCTTGGTGGCAAGTCTGGGTTTTGTGCCTATGGCGTTTAATGCCGGGACTGGGGCTGAGGTTCAGAGGCCCTTAGCCACAGTCGTGATTGGGGGGATTGTGTCTTCAACTTTGCTGACTTTGGTGATTTTGCCGGCGCTGTATCAGTGGGTATACAGATGGCGTGGTGAGGACGTTAAGTGATTTAACGCACATCTCTCTTAAGGCCCGGCTGAGTTTTCTTAGTCGGGCTTTTTATTTACAGGGATGTAATGTATCCCAAAAACGCAGGAGCAGTTTAAGGGTGTAGTGGCAGGGGTTTGGGTACATTAACTGGTATCCGTACCCTCTGGCCTAGGCCTGCCCTGTTTTAAGCGACCTATATTGACCTTCAGCGCCGACTGAATCTCTGACCTGAAGCGCTCACTTACCAGCGGGTAGACGTGGTTAAGGCACTCTCTTAGTTCGCTCAGCTGACTGCTCATCAGTGGCTGCTTAAACAGCTCTCGATAGGCTTGCTGTCGAGTCTTAGGAGAGTTACCGAGCGCTAGAAAGGCGTCATGTGCCGTTAAACCGTTAACCTCTACTCCCAAAGCATTGGCATGATAGCTTGACCACTTATATCCCTCTGGTAATGCAACCAGATTTGCTCGTACAGGATTCATCTCTATATAGCGCATACACGTTAAAAGGTAGCGCTCACTATCGATAAGACTGGCTGTGTGCCGCCCCTGCCAGAGCGTTCCCGTACGGCCATAGATGGCATTGATATTGCCAACATAGCGCCTACCGATGTACTGCATTACCAGAGATCTACCTTCGTGATCCAAAGGCGTCATTAGCAGGTGAATGTGGTTTGTCATCAGGACAAAGGCATGTCACTTAACTTGATACATCACCAAAGCTTCTGTCAGGCTATTCATGTACAGCCCGCAGTCTTCGACGCCATAGAAACAGGCCAGGCAATTATTGCCTCTCTGGACAATGTGACAAGGTATATTAGCGGTGTAAAGCCAGGCTTTCGTGGCACAGCAGCCTTCCTTGGTGGCCTGTAGATTATCCAGCCAGCACTCAGTATAGATAATACTTGGTAAATGTACCCCGACCCCTTTTAATCTTAACCTTAGGTAAAATAGGTGAACCGCATCTGTCTTTAGTAATCGAATATTATGAAAAACTTCGGCTAATAATTCACACTACTATCGGCTTTGTATTCAACAAACACCGAGCAAGTTTGACTCTCTCGCTACTGTGATGCTCCAAATCATTAGCCTGTAATTTGTAGCTATTGCCTAAACGAGAAAGTCACCCGATGGACCATGGGGCTGCGGTATCGGTGGTGAATGAAAATGATAAAACCACAGTTGTACTTGGCCTAGTCTTATCGGGTTTTGCCGTCAAAACTAGGGCCTCTGCCTGATTATCTTAACCCCGTTGACAGTCTAGTTTTCTTTCAGATGAAAGACCCAAATAAAGCGATACACACATAATGATTAACACGATGGTAAACGGGAGACCGGCGCTAATAGCACCTGCTTGCAGAGCTTTAAGCGCTTGGCTACCACCACCGTAGAGCAGCGCTGCCGCAATGCCCCCTTCTAGTGTTGCCCAAAATACTCGCTGGGTAACGGGTGAATCTAGTTTCCCGCCGGCGGTAATGCTATCAATGACTAGTGAGCCGGAGTCTGAGGAGGTTATAAAAAAGACAAGAACGAGAATAATGCCAAAGAAAGAACTGATTTGGTAAGCCGGTAAATTTTCTAGCATCTGAAACAACGATAAAGACACATCATCAATGCCATTAGCCAAGCTGCCTATGCCTTGCTGAGCTTGTTCTAGGCCGGTGCCACCAAAGGTCGACATCCAAACAAGTGCGACTAAGGTTGGCACCAGTAATACAGCAATGACAAATTCACGCACGGTTCTGCCCCGTGAAATACGCGCGATAAACATGCCTACAAACGGTGACCATGACACCCACCATGCCCAGTAGAATACAGTCCAGCCATGTAAAAATGTTTCATCCTCTCGGCCAACCCAATTACTTAAAGGAATAATGTATTCCGTGTAGCTAACGAGTGTCGTGCCAAAGGTTTCAATAATGGTCAGAGTCGGCCCCATAGAAAACACAAACAACAGTAGTAATGCGGCGATAGCCATATTCAGATTACTGAGAATTTTGACGCCACCGTCGAGACCACGCATAACAGACAGTATGGCGGCAAACGTGACCGCAACAATAATACCGATCTGCACATTGACTGTGTTCTCAATACCAAACAAAAAGCTTAAGCCACTGGCAGCCTGTTTGGCGCCTAAACCTAGCGATGTTGCTAAGCCAAATAAGGTTGCCAATACAGCGAGTGTATCAATCAGGTGCCCTGCAACCCCCCAACACCGCTCGCCCAGAATCGGGTAAAACGTTGATCGCATGGTCAGGGGTAAGCCTTTATTATAGGTAAAAAAAGCTAATGACAAACCCACCACACAGTAAATCGCCCAAGGATGAAGGCCCCAGTGGAAAATGGTTGCTGCCATCGCGGCTGAAGCTGCCTCTGGAGTGTTGGCTGTAATATTGAGTGGCGTGCCCGACCAATCGGTGTAATAGGCTACGGGCTCAGCAACACACCAGAACATTAGGCCAATGCCCATACCTCCCGAAAAGAGCATACTAAACCAAGATACTACCGAGTAATCAGGCGTGGCGGTATTGCCGCCGAGGCGAATTTTACCAAACGGTGAAATAATAAGGCCCAAACAAAACAACACAAATACATTACCACTGGCCATAAAGAGCCAGTCAAAGTTATCTATAGACCAGTTTTTAGCCCCCTGCAATTGTTGATTGGCCGACTCAGGAAACATAATGGCGGCCACCACAAAAATAACGATCAGCACCGAACTAATAAAGAATACGGGATTATGAAGTTCTAACCCAAACACCTGAATGTTATTTTGACCTTCGGTATAGGGCGTGTCGTAGTCGGTATCGATTTTTTGTTGCATAAGGTGCTCTTTACGTCGAGGTTAAAAAAGGAAGAGATACTTACCGGTATTCAAGCCTTAGAAATAATAACCAAAATTGATATTGCAACGAAGATTCCACTTGTCATTACCATTAACGCCAAAATCACCGACGCCTTGATTGATATTGGCGTAGTTGTCGCCTTCATCGCCGATGAATAAATTACCATTTGAGTAAGCAGACTCAGAATAGATATACCATCCCCCTGACGCCCAAGCAGCGCCAAGCATAATTAACTCACTGTCGTTGAACTCGGCATTGTCTTTTATGATAGCGCTGTATTCAATATATGGGGTAATAGAATCGAGCCAAGCAATATTGGGTGTAGCCAAGGCATAGCTGAGGGAAATCGCTGGCACCCACGCTTTCGTCGCCACTGGCCAAGCAAAATCAAAAGCACCGAACGGAATTAATTGGTCTGTGCCTAGTACATTGTCATCGTCAATATTAAATTCGTAGGCAGTAAGCTGAACCGCCAGTTTAATTGGGCCGTTTTGATTAACGAGATGCACAGAGGCGGCCCAATGGCTGCCATCCTTACCACCGTTTCCGTCAAACTCGCCTACTTGCAATGATAGGCCGATGTCAGTCGCACTCTCTCGATGTTCAATGTGGTAAATGGCACGGCCATTAACTTGGTTCTTTTCTGTGTAGCCATTACTACTGCTGGCAATAATATTCCCGTTGGCATCTAACGCAGAACGCCATTCTACTGCGTCATAACTGTAGCGTGCACTGTCCTCGCTGAAACCATTCCAATTGCCCTCACTACTGTCAAAATAAGCCAAGGCAAGGTCCCAAGGCCCAATTTTTCGCAGGTATTTAAGTCCAAAGTCCATGTCGTCGGACAATCCCAGGTAATAATGTTGGTCGAAAAAATAGCTTTGCGACACGCCATAAGCCCCTGGGCCAAAGGGTACGCGGGTAATACCGGCTTGCAATTGACTGGTATCATCAAAGGCATAGCCCAGCCAAGCGGTGTGTACAAAGTTGTAACCGTCATACCAGCGGTACTCTATCTCGCCAATAAGCTGTTTATATTTTAATGAAAGATTGATCCGAAAGGTGTCGAGTTCAACGTTACCGCCTTTATCCCCTCGTGATGGGCCATCACTCGAGCCGTAATCACCATAGACGTAATTGACTCTTACCGCGCCGCCTATGGTGATAGGGCCAGCATTACTTTTATCCGAAGCCGGTTTCTCCGCTTCACCTATAATTTGTTTAGCCGCTACTAATGCTTGCTCGCTGTGCGCTAATTTTTTTTTGAGCTCAACGATTTGCTGCTCAAGCAGCAAAGTGCGTGTATCAGTTTCAGAATAAACAGGATGGGCAAAAACAAGAAGAATAAAAAGCAAAGAAGAAAGACTAAAAGTGTGTACGCTTATATTTTCCGCCGTATGTATATAATCAGTTGGCAAAAAAATAATCAGCACCTCAATGGTCATCACTGCATAGATTTCAGTGTTTCGTTAGGAGACGGTGTAGCAGAATTACGGTTGGTCCACTCGGGTGGCGTCATTAGTATAGGAGTGATTAATACATTCGTAAAATACAAGTAGCCACCATAGTGCCTGAATAAGCTCGTTGGCTCGTCGCTACACAGACACTAATGTCGACTCTTGCTTAGGTAAATAATTGGATATCTAGGGTCACGAGACGTTCGGACAGGCGCTCATTAATGAAATAACAAGTCTCGTTTTACTATTCCCAAACGATGCCTTTTATGAAATTCGCGCGTATCCGCTGGAAAAGGGGGCAGGGTATAGTTAACTCTCTATCAATTTTTCTCGCATCAAGCTTTTGCATCGGAAAAAAAAGGCATTGCAAGCGTTTCACTGGAGCAAAACATGACACCGTTGAGATTCATAAATAATGAATCGCAACGGTTTAAATCCAGTGAATTTCCGTAGATATCACTCACCCAGCCACCGGCCTCTTTGACAATACAGGCCGTTGCGGCAAAGTCCCAAAGGCAACCACCACCTGCGGATTTTTTGGGGTATTTTATGTAGCAAGCCCTAGAGTTAAACAAAACAGCACAGGCATTTTTGACGGCACCATTACCGTAGATCTCCTGAACTTTATGACAACCTACAGACACGGCAACAGAGTTTAGTAATGATTGGATTTGCTGATAGTGGGGATATTTGTTAAAACTTAAATCCGCATAGACGGTTAACGTTGCAACCGTTTTAGTACTGGTTAAGCTCGCATTAATATCAATAGCCTGATCATTGACATAGGCTCCCTGCCCCTCAATGGCATGATAGAGTTTTTTGGTTTCAGGATCATAGACCACGCCAATAACAGCGTGACCCGCCTTCGATACCAGCGCTATAGACACAGCATAACCTGGCTTACCCTGGGTAAACGGCAGGGTGCCATCGAGAGGATCGACACACCAAAAATAGTCCTCGGTGAATCGGTTCTTGTGTTGTCGCTCTTGTACTTCTGAGCTTTCTTCACTCAATAGAGCCAATTCAAAACGCTCACAGCTCTGTTGCAAGCAATCGCGAATCAACTGATCACAGTAACGATCCACTTGTGTCACTACCTGAGACGATAGGCTGGTACCGGTGTCTTTTCGATCGATGGTTATATCACTTAGATCCACGCTGGCAATATACTGACCCGCCTCGATGGCAGCCTGCTTGGCCAGCTTACAGAGCTGTTGAAAATCGTCCTGATTGAGTCGCATACATTATCCGAAAAATTACACAATAGAGTCCAACACTCTAGCCAAAACCTGCTGAGTCAATCGATCGCTATAACCATTGAGCTTCCAATGGCTTGGGCTCCAGCCCTGTAAAAAACGCTGAAAGTCAGCCCATGCTATATCGTAGAGAGATCGCCACTCGGCCTCTAGGGCGGTGCCGTTAACTTGTGGATGCTTGTTGTTAACGGCAAGCCTTAAAATCTGAAAATAATAGTCGAGTAACTCATCGGTTAAAGACTCTAGCTGAGATTCTTGCAGGCAGCTACCCAGAAAATAGGCCAAATCCTGCACCCCAACCCCCCCGCCCGGGTACTGAAAGTCAACTCCTGCCACATGACGTCCCTCAGGACGAAAACCTGATGTGGAAAAGCAAAAATTCGCTAATTTAGCATCGCCATGAATAAGGGTTTGATACTTGGCTTGACGCAATGCCAAATCAATATAAGGCGCCGCCTGCTTTAGCCGCTTGTCTGTTAAAGCGTTGAGCTCATCTGGCCGAGTATCCAAGTGCCAATATGCGCCATACTGCCATAAGCCTGCGGGGGCTAAGCCTAAACCGGCGAGAGTTTCACCTAAAAAAGTGGCATGGAAATGTGCCAGCCAGCGGATGCATGCTTTTACGCCCTCCATATCAACATCAATACTTGTCTTTAGCTCGGTAAAACCGGCGTCGGCTAAATCTGTCAATACAATAACACTGTCGCCATCGGTCTTTGCATTAACCGCCAAACATTGAGGTACTGAGCAATCGCTATCGCAACGCATCGCATACTGCTGATACCAGGCACTCTCTACTTGATAAGACTTCAACTTGCGCTGATGCGATAAAGTCGTATTCCACCCTCTAGGGTGAGCTACGGCCTCTGGCAGCTGGATGTGCTTTACCACCACCGAGGGATAGTCACCGCCTTTTAGGTGAACACGCAATATTTCACCATAGCCGCTCCAAAGCGACTGGATGCTATCGATCGAGGTGATTTCAGATGCACACGCACTCTTTAGGATTAGTTCAGTATTCAACTTAGGCATTGAGTCTATTCGTACATAATGAAGATACTGTCAGTATACCCTGCCAAATCATAGACAAATGAAGCAGAGTAAAAACAACTATCAAATTTACGGATCGCACTTTAACTAAACGATACTAGGCGCAACGAGGAAGGAATGTATGGATACACCAATAAAAGCATAACCATTAACTTAATAATAACTAAACGCTGCTATTTAATAAGGCATACATTACAAGCTTGGATACTTGGTATCAATAAAATTACCAACCAATAAAAAAAGCTAAATGCTATTCATAAAAAATAACATCGAGCTAGCCGCATTATCATACACGTGAGTTACCCGTATTTAGTGATTGCTCACGAGTTTGAGTAACCTCAATAAACTGCCCAGTCTAAGCCATCACTTCTTTCCCATGTAAAGCTCCGAGGAATACCGTCAACATCATAAGTCCAAACTTCCATATGTAACTTGTCTACTTGGTTACCAATAATTACTTGGTTGTTTAAATTGCCAGCAATAAGCGGTTTCTGAATAATACAGTTTGAATAATCAATTTTATTATCTAAGGTCGAGTAACAAACATTGATGTAGGCTCTTTGATGTTCCAATTCAGATATGTCGACGTTAATATTTAGTTCTGCTGTAGATTGAAGTAAAAACTCTTCAGTGGTGGTCAAATCTGATGTAGAAGATGGGTTATCTACTATTTCTAGTTCAGTCTGTGATGAACCACTAGAGCTTGAAGAACTAGAAGATGAACTACTAGAGTTTGAAGAACCAGAAGATGAACTACTAGAGCTAGAAGAACCAGAAGATGAACTACTAGAGCTTGAAGAACCGTTATTCCAGCTCGACGGATCAAGCGACTGCACACGCTGCTGGTTGCCCTCGGTATTACTAATTGCAACATTAAGGCTACCATTAGCCGCTTTGTGCCAAAATATGTCGGTATGACCATCGCCGTTATAATCGGCCAACTGATGAGTCCAAGCAGAGAATCTGGCGCCTAAATTCTCTACTTGGTCTTGACTGCCTAACTCGCTCGAGATGGCTACTTTTACTGTACCCTTGGCTGATCTACGCCACAGAATGTCATGGCGACCATCACTATTAAAATCAGCTAGGTCTGCTGTCCAGTCATTAAACTTGGCAAAGTGCGAAACAGACGATGCTTGTTTACCGTCTGGACCAGTGATGCCAACTTTTACAATGCCGTCAACACTTTTACGCCAGAAGATATCATCGGTTCCGTCACCGTTAAAATCAGCCACTTGAACATCCCAGGCGGTAAAACGCTTGAAGGGTACTGCATTGACCACATTAGCTTGTTTGCCATTGGCATCGGTGAAAACAATCTTTGATGAGCCGTCCGTACCGCGACGCCACAACATATCGTCGCCGCCGTCACCGTTAAAGTCGCCGACGGACACATCCCAAGCGGCATACTTGTCAAAGAAAGTCTCTAAACGAGCCTGGCCACCATTGGCATCGCTGATGCCTACAACAACAGTGCCTTCAAACGGCTTGCGCCATAAGATGTCTTGGCGACCATCGGCATTAAAATCGCCTATATGGGTCTGCCACGCACTGCCTTTGGGCGCCAAATTGATTACTAAGCCCTGATTACCATTGGCATCGCTGATCGCTACTTTTACCGCGCCGGTAACCTGGTTGCGCCAAAGAATATCAACAGCGCTGTCGCCATTGAAATCACCCATCTGGGCAGTCCAGTCAGTCGACTTGTTCATCAGCCTCTCGGCACGTGAAATAACACCGTCACTAGTGCCTATGGCAATTTTTACGCTGGCGTTAGTAGAGTTACGCCAGAAGATATCGGCAATGCCGTCGCCATTAAAGTCGTTATCGAGCGCTGCCATAGTATTAGCAGAAGCGATAATCGCTCCTAATAAAAGCGCTGATTGAGTTATTTTGATCATAAAAACTTCCATCTTGTTATTACAGTTAAGCTTTTTTATCAGCCGCAATAAGTACGCTCAGGTCCTGAACAGTAACTCACAATTTAAGGTCTCGCTCTCTACAACATTATTTGAAAGGGTGGCGATTGCCACCCATAACTTTATAAAGTTTATCGACAACTTTTGGGGTGTTATCAATAATTATTTTTAATATTCATCGCGCTATGAGTCTTGAAAAATATGGCAGAAAATTGGGCAAGATACATTATGCATAAGGATACAGAGATGACGCTATAAGAAGCTCTATCTGCGTGAACCGAGACAACGCCGACCTTAACGGCAGGCAACTGATTACCCAGCACTTAGCAGGTCTCCTCAAACACATGCGTTTTCAATAGACTACCCAATCAAAGCCATAATCTCTTTTCCATGTGAAACTCCGAGGAATACTGTCAACATCGTAAGTCCAAACCTCCATATGTAGGCTGTCTACTTCGTTACCAATAGTTACCTGATTATTGATAGAGCCGTCATTGAGAGGTTTCTGAATGACACAGTTTGAATAATCAATTTGATTATCCACTGTAGAGTGACAAACATTGATATAGGCTCTTTGATAAGCCAATTCTGATATAGAAACGTCAATAGTTAATTCAGCTGTAGATTTAATTAAAAATTCTTCCGTGGTGGTTAACTCAGAGGTAAACGATGGGTTAACTACTATTTCAAGTTCTTCAACTTCAGTTTCTATTTCAGTTTCAGTTTCAGTTTCAGTTTCTATTTCATTTTCAGTTTCTGTTGCCGTTGCCACTGGCGTTTCAATTTCCGGCTCTACTTCTAGTGCTGATAGTATTGATAAATCACTAATTTCAGGAACTTCAATATTACTGGTAACGTCAGTAATTACAGTTGTTACTGTGGTTACAATGTTTTCTATATTTTCAATGACTGTAGTGACTAAGGATTCAGCTATAATTACAATTTTTTCTATAGTCTCGAATTTTACTGTAGATTCAGACGGCTCAGTACTGTTTGAAACATCAGGACTTGTACTAATTTCAGTGATCTCAGTAATTTCAACAAGGTCGGAACTTGCAATAACCTCAGTACTACTTGAAACATCAGGACTTGTACTAATTTCAGTGATCTCAGTATTTTCAACAAGGTCGGAACTTGCAATAACCTCAGCACTGCTTGAAACATCAGGACTTGTACTAATTTCAGTGATCTCAGTATTTTCAACAAGGT
>CAJWZU010000038.1 GCA_913050115.1 uncultured Cellvibrionales bacterium | reverse complement strand
GTGACTTTAACGGTGACAGCGGCGACGATATGTTGTGGCGTCGCGGAACTGACGGCTCAACAAAGATTGTTTTCACCGATGCTAATGGTCAACAATCCAATGTGGTAAATGCCGTGCCATTCAAGCGTTTTACCGCCTGGGACGTTCAAGTTGCTGACTTTAATGGCGACGGACGCGATGATATTTTCTGGCGCAAAGGCGATGATGGCACTGTAAAAGTTGGCATTACCGGTGCTGACGGCAAACAGGCATATTCTACGTCTCATTTTGCTAAGTTTAACGCTTGGACTGCAGACCTAGCCGATTTTAATGGCGATGGTAGTCACGACATTTTGTGGCGCAGATCTTCGACGGGCACCGTGAAAGTTGCCATCAGTGGCGATGAGGTTATTGGTGACACGGATGAAGTTTTTGGCGCTGTCGCGATTGTTTCAGGCGCACAAGTTCGTGTTGAGAACTTGCCCGATAAATTCTCTGCTTGGACTCATAAACTGGCCGATTATAACGGCGACAGTCGTACCGATATACTTTGGCACAAAGCCGCTAGTGGTGATCTGAATCTTGCGATTAGTAATGCTGCGGGCAATCAGCAGGCTGTGAAGTCGATTGATCCTTCGAACTGGATTTACGGTTCATCTTCTAGCTCTAGCAGTTCATCTTCCGGCGCCTCAACGTGCATTGTTAAGTCTATCGTTAACTACTGCGCCAATTCTAACATAAACGAATACCCTAACTGGACTCAACAAGATCAGGCTGGTACGCCTTCTTACGCCAATAGCGGCGATATAATGCAAGTTGACAGTAAATATTATGAAGCCAATTTCTGGACTCAAACGAAACCTAGTGATGGAGGGGACTGGAAGTTATTAGGCGATTGCATAAAAATTCAAAGAGACTGTAGTTCGGGTTCTAGTACTGGTGGCAGCTCAGCTTCTAGTACTTCTAGCTCTAGCAGCTCATCTTCTAGCTCGTCCTCAGGGGTTGTCACCATTAATAGCTGCGAGGGCATTAATGAATACCCCAATTGGACCCAGTCAAATTGGCAAAACCAGCCTACTTACGCCGACACCAATGATTTAATGCATGCCAATGGCATGCTGTATAAAGCTAAGCACTGGACTCAAGCAGAGCCTGGTACCGGCGGAGCGTGGACGTTTGTTCGCGAATGTATTACCGACAGTTCGAGCAGCTCGTCGTCAAGTAGCTCTTCTTCCAGTACTTCGTCTTCCGGTGGTTCATCGGGTACTGGGCTGACTCCAGTCGAACAGCATGGCCAGCTGCATGTGTGCGGCAGTGTTCTGTGCGATGAAAATAACCAAGAAGTGCAGTTACGCGGTATGAGCACGCATGGGCTGCAGTGGTATGGATGGGATAATTGCGTCACCGATAAATCTCTGACCGCGTTGGCCGATGACTGGCAAGCCGATATCATACGTATTGCTCTGTATATTCAAGAGGGTGGTTACGAAACTGATCCAGTTGGGTATACCCAGCAGGTGAGTCGTATCATTGATGAAGCCACCGAACGTGGTCTTTATGTGTTGGTTGATTGGCATCAGTTATCTCCCGGTGATCCCAATGCAAACCTAGATAACGCTATTAAGTTCTTTAATGATCTTGTGCCGGCTTATGCCGATCACACCAATATTCTCTACGATGTAGCCAATGAGCCTAATGGCGTTAACTGGGCTAGCATTCAAAGTTACGCCATGCAGATTATTCCAGAAATACGCCAGCATGACCCCGATGCAGTAGTCATCGTGGGTACCCCCGGTTGGTCTTCACTGGGACTTTCCGAAGGATACAGTGCTCAGGATATCGTCGATAATCCAGTCACTCTGGATAACATTATGTACAGCTTTCATTTCTACGCTAAATCTCACGGCCAGATATATCGAGATCGGCTAGAGTGGGCTATCGCTCGCCTGCCCATTTTTGTCACTGAATGGGGCACTCAAACTTACAGCGGTGATGGGGACAATGATTTTGTCAGCGCTCAAGCTTATGTAGACTTAATGGCTGAACATAACATCAGTTGGACTAACTGGAATTACGCCGATGATTTTCGCAGTGGCTCAGTTTGGCAAGAAGGGGTGTGCAGTAGTGACGGCCCTTGGGTAGAAAGCAATTTAAAGCCTGCCGGCGTTTGGGTTAGAGATAAGATTATTAATAAGACTTCTATGTCGTTTAATCCCCCTCTTTCGTTAACGGGTGATATCACGATAAAAGACGAGGCTGATTGTGAGGTAACTGACATTTTTAGAGCAACGGGCGGACTTATTATATATGGCAGCGTTTTTCTAAATGATGGTTGTGGGGTAAATATAGGTGAAACTCGCGAGATTGTGATCGATGGCAACCTTGGTGGAATCGGCGAATTTGTGATAACTGGCGAAACTGTGTCAAATGGCGAATTTGTGACAATTGACGGCACTAGCGCTAATATTGGTGATTTAGGCACAATTAAAGTTAATTAGCGACATTTAATGGTCACATAAAAAGAACTCAAAAAGGGCTCGTATCGTTTGATACGGGCCCTTTTTGTCGAATTTAACAGGTCATGTACTTAACTTGCACTTCCTTCCTCCCGTGCAAAATTCACTATTTTTATTCTTTCGTAAACTGAGCTGCATAAAGTAGGTAAAAAAAAGGGCTTGATCATGAGATCAAGCCCTTTTTTGTTTTGGTTGTGATTAATCTTTGATTTAAAGCGAGAGATTTGGCGCAAGAGCAAGGAAGAAGCGGACGCAGGGCGGGAGTGTACATACAGTACATGACCAACCGAGTACGCATCTGACGCCGCTATTGCGCCAAAGATCCGCGTTAAACAAAGATTTATTCGTAGTTAATCACCATGACATCGTCGTCTAAGGCGTCTATCAATCGCTCGGCAGTATTACCGCGGCGAGTGCTAATGCCGAGCATACCGTTTTGGCCGAGAGTACCCATAACGACTAAGTCGGCGTCGATCTTTTTTGCCGTGGCCGCAACCACTTCATCGGTATAGCCGGGTTCAACGTGAATGTTTTCTTGCGCCACGCCAGTTTCATTCATGAGCTTGCCGCGGTCAGGGTAATGCAATGAGTTCATATAACCGTTGGCAATGTGTAATTCGGCCCCATAACCCTCGGAAAACCCTTTAGCAGCGGTGAGAATTTTCTGGTTTAGCGCTTGCTGTTCATCGCGCTGGGCCTGAAAGTTAACCGCTGCCAGAATCACCTTGCGCTGCTTTTTGGCACCGGGGCGAATCAACACTACTGGGCAGTCGGCGCTTTTAAGTAGCTCCCACTTAGAGTCGGTAAAAAAGAAGCGGCGAAAGTCAGTTTTGTTATCATCATTGGCGGACAGATAAATAGCATCGGCGCCCCAGCGTTTCGCGCTTTGCATAATGGACTTTTGCCATTCACTCGACCAAGACACTTCTAGCTTGTAGTCGAGTCCAGCGTTGATTAGTGGTGTACGAATCTGTTCTTTAAACCAACTTTCATCGCGAAAGACCGCAGCGTTGACAGCGCGGGTATCGATGGCTTCTGGATCGACAGCGACAAACACGTGTACCTGTGGTCGCGGCTCGCGAATACCGGCGGTTAAAATGGCGCGTTCTAAAGCGATATGCTGGTCGTCAGTAGGGTCGACAACGACAAAAAGTTTTTCCTGGGATGACATGGTTTTGTCTGCTCCGTAAGGGTGGGTATTGATGATGATGCCTTGTGAGCATCAACATTATTTAAGCACAACTCTAGGCGGGTTTACAGGGTACAATCGCATTTCTGACAGTTATTAAATATATATTAAGAGAGCGCCAGTATGACTGCAAACCGTCTAAAAAATATGCCCATCGATGAATTAAGTGAAGGTTTGTCACGTCAGTACTCCAAGCAACTTACTCAGCGTGATGTGGTGTTGTTTGCGGCTACCTCTGGCGACGTTAATCCGGTTCATTTGGATGCTGAATATGCGGCTACCACATCTTTTGGCGAGCCGATTGGCCATGGTATGTGGACCGGAGCTTTAGTGTCGGCGGCGATTGCCACTACGCTGCCTGGCCCGGGCAGCGTTTATCGCGGTCAGAGTTTACAGTTTAAGAAACCCGTTAAGCTGGGTGATACTATTACCGTAACGCTCACTGTAGAGTCTATTCGGGTGCGCGTGGCGCTGGTTACTTTAAAGTGTGAAGCGCACAACCAAGATGGCGTATTAGTGGCCACCGGCACCGCCGAGGTGATTGCGCCGAAAGAAAAACAGGCACTGGATATTAAGCCGTTGCCAGCCGTAACCATTGAGGGTTTATAGTATGAGTGACGAGCAGCAGTTTTGGGATATGACCGACAGCTTTCTTGAGAAAGCGAATGAGTTAAGTGACGGTGCCGACGTAGGCCGTGTTGCAGAGGCCCTACTATACGCCGCGGCCCGCTTTAATACCTATTTGGTAGCTTCAAGCTGCGAAGATCGCAATGACTTTAAAGCGGATCGCGAGAGTTCAGAAATGATTTTACGTGAGCAATTTGAAAAAATGCTGACGGTGAATCTTGACGATTATGTTGAGAACTTCAAAATTTATACGCGCGATTAAGCTTAAGTGATAACTAGCTGATACAAAAAAGCCGAGCATTTGCTCGGCTTTTTTGTATCGCTTAAGTCTTTTTAATCGGTGCCGGCGCCATGCCGTCGCCTAAGTTTATTTTCGCCTTGGGTTTACCAATATTCTTTTTATCGCGCAGGCGGTTTTTGCCTTTGGCTTCTTTCTTATCGAGCTTCTTCTTTTTGGTGCCTGCCACTTTACCCGATGATTTTATTTTTTTCGGGCCTTTGAAACGCGCCTGCAGTCCGGACACATTAATCGCTTCGAACTTGGTATTGATGAAATTCTCGATACGAATCATCAAATTCCAATCGTAGGGTGTGACAAAGGAGATCGCACGACCGCCTTTGCCCGCGCGGCCGGTGCGGCCGATACGGTGAATGTAGTCTTCTGGGTTGCGGGCCAGATCGAAGTTAATGACCAGTTCTACGCCGTCAACATCTAGGCCGCGTGCGGCCACATCGGTGGCTACTAACACTTGAATTTGATCACGACGGTAGCGGTACATGACATGGTTGCGCTCATCCTGGCCCATATCACCGTGCAGTACGCCGGTGTTAATACCTTTGTAGTGCAGGTAGCCGTAAAGCTTTTGTACTTGTGAGCGGGTATTGGCAAACACCAACGCCTTGTGAAAGGTCTCTTTGTCGAGAATCGCGGCTAGGCATTTTGACTTGTGCTCGGAGTCATCGACCAATACGCGCTGTTGCACAATATGCTGCTGCTGTTCGCGCACGCTGTTTACTTCTAGTGTCTGCGGATCGCGCAGCACTTTATCAATAACCGAGGCCATACCGCGTGGATTTAAGGTGGCGGAAAAGAGCATGGTCTGACGGTCTTTGTTACAGGCCTCAGCAATTTTCAGTACGTCTTCACTCAAACCCATGTCTAGCATGCGGTCGGCTTCGTCTAGTACCAGTACTTCAAGGTCAGAGAGGTCAGCGGCATTGTGTTGGATTAGCTCCAGCAGGCGACCGGGGGTAGAAACCACAATTTCAGGATTCTTACGCAGTAGGGCTTTTTGATACTTGAGTTGGTCGCCACCGGTAATTTGGCCAATTTCGAGGTGGCTGTACTGAGTCAACATCTTGGCATTTTTCACGATCTGGCGAGCCAGTTCACGCGTTGGCGCCATAATTAGGGCGCGGGTACTTGAATTGGGGGCCTCGTCCAATAACAGTTTCTGAATAATAGGCAGCAAGAATGCGGCAGTTTTACCGCTGCCGGTTTCTGCGCATACCAATAAATCAGTGCCTGCTATGGCGGGGCCTATAGCCTGTTGCTGTACCGGGGTCGGCTTTTTATAGTTGAGGCGTTCAACACCCTTGGTTAGACGAGGATGCAGTGAAAACTGCTCAAAGCTGGTGTCGATCTCAGTGGTTTCAGTCACAGGAGGCTCTTTAATAATGGTGGCTTAATTGATGACAAACGTAATTCCGCGCACTGTAACAAATATAGCTACAGAAATCCGTTTTGCAGCACTGTTATGCCCCCCCAGCCAGTAAATATCGGTCTATAAGAAGGGTTATCTTGCCGTATAAAACTATGTACATAGAGGTTTTCAATGTAAATGCGACTTTCTGTCGCTTTTTTCGTGTGGTTATTACCGATAATCGAACGCATTGACGAGTACCAATGGGCTTAATTTATCGACGCGGTAAGGGTCGAAAAACTCATTAGGTCTTGCTATCTGTAGAGCGGCTTAGCTGCGATATTGGCTGCAAAATGTTGTTCTAAACATCGATGGAGCCTATTCGGATGGCCCCATATTAGGTTGAAAATAGCTTAAAACGTTAAAGTAGATTGGTTACCTGTTGCTGAATTTGACCACGTCTGTGTGATCTAGCTTGCGAGTCACCAGCCAGGGATCTAAGTAAGATTGATCTCTGATCTGTACAAAAAATACCCGCCGTCTATCCCTTATTGGGGATTTCTGCGACAATGGTCGGCTATTTGGCTCAGGTTTAACTTGAGCGTTTCTCACTTGCCTCGGTCTGTTCCATGGTTCAAAAAGCTCGTAATCTGTTTAACTATCCAAAATACTGGGCGGAATGCTACGGCACGGCGCCTTACCTGCCGATGTCTCTTGCCGAGATGGATAAGCTGGGCTGGGATTCCTGTGACGTTATTCTGGTTACCGGCGACGCGTATGTTGACCACCCCAGTTTTGGTATGGCGGTGATGGGGCGCTTTTTAGAATCCCAAGGCTTTCGTGTCGGTATTATTTCTCAGCCCGATTGGCGCAGTAAAGATGCCTTTGAGACACTGGGTAAGCCGAATTTATTTTTTGGCGTTACCTCCGGCAACATGGACTCGATGATTAACCGCTACACAGCGGACTTGCGTATGCGTCACGACGACGCTTATACAGCCGGAGGGGAGGGCGGCAATCGCCCCGACCGCGCTGTGACTGTTTATTCGCAGCGCTGCAAAGAAGCTTATAAAGATGTACCGGTAGTGATTGGTGGTATCGAGGCCAGTTTGCGCCGCATCGCGCAATACGATCACTGGAGCAGCGAAGTGAAACGCTCGGTGCTGATTGACGCTACCGCTGATATCTTGCTGTACGGCAACGCCGAACGCGCTATTGCCGAGTTAGCGCATCGCTTATCTGAGGGTGTGCCATTAGAAAATTTGGTGAATATTCGCGGCACTGTGCTAGTGCGCAAAGAGTTACCTGCGGGTTGGATGGAAATTGACTCCAGCCGTATCGACTGGCCGGGCAATATCGATAAACTCAGTAACCCTTACGACTATCACACCGGCGATCCAGATACCTGTGCGTCTAAGCCGGAGAATAATCCCGATGCCGGGCCTGTGGTGGTCGACCCCAATGAAGTTCAGCCTATTAAAATTGTGCCTATGCCGCTGGCGCGCAAAGAAAAGGCCAACCCCAACAAAACTTACATTCGCGTGCCTTCGTTCGATAAGGTGCGCAATGACCCAGTGCTCTATGCGCACACCTCGCGTGTACTGCATCAAGAGGCCAATCCTTACAATGCGCGAGTGCTGGTGCAGCGCCATGGCAATCGTGAGGTGTGGATTAATCAGCCGCCGATACCACTGGAAACACACGAAATAGACGGTGTCTTTGATTTATTTTATCAGCGCCGTCCGCATCCGAGTTATGGCAAGGCCAAAATTCCCGCCTATGACATGATTAAGACTTCGGTCAATATTATGCGCGGTTGCTTCGGGGGCTGTACTTTTTGCTCTATTACCGAGCATGAAGGGCGTATTATTCAGAGCCGCTCGCAAGAGTCGGTGCTGCGCGAGCTAGAAGATATTCGCGATAAAGTACCGGGCTTTACTGGGACTATTTCTGACTTAGGTGGCCCTACGGCTAATATGTATCACCTGACCTGTGTTGATAAAAAGACCTTGGCAGCGTGTCGCCGTTTGTCCTGTGTCTATCCAACTATCTGTAAGAATCTCAAAACCAGTCACAAGCAGACCACCGAATTGTATCGCAAGTCGCGTGCGCTGGAGGGTATTCACAAGGTAATGATCGCCTCTGGCCTGCGCTATGATCTGGCTGTACGCGACCCAGAATACGTTAAAGAACTGGTCACTCATCATGTCGGTGGTTACTTAAAAATTGCGCCCGAACACACCGAGAGCGATACGCTGTCGATGATGATGAAACCGGAGATGGGCAGTTACGACGAATTTCAAAAAATGTTTGAGAAATTCTCTCGCGCCGCCGGAAAGAAGCAGTATCTGATCCCCTATTTTATTGCCGCCCACCCCGGTTGCGATGAAAAAGACATGATGAATCTGGCGCTATGGTTGAAGAAGAACGACTTTAAAGTTGATCAGGTGCAAACGTTTTACCCATCGCCTATGTCTTTGGCCACCGCCATGTACCACTCTGGTCGTAACCCATTGAAAAAGATGACCTATAAAAGTAAGCGAGTATTTAGTGCTCGCAAGCTTGATGAACGTCGTCTACAAAAAGCGTTTCTGCGTTATCACGATTCCAGCGGTTGGCCACAGTTGCGTCAGGCATTGCAAAAAATGGGTCGTAAAGACTTAATCGGTAGTGGTGATAAGTGTTTGGTTCCTAGCGAGGGGCAGGAAGAGAGTACGCCGAGCAAACATCGCGCTAAGCGTGGTCAGGTGGCACGTGGCGATAAACGCCGACCAACCACTGAAATCAAACTGGAACGTTCGGGCAATCAGAAAAAAACTGGTGGTCCAAATAAGGCAAGGGCTACACCAACAGGTCGCGCTAAGCCACGCAGTAATAAACGTTAAAATTAATACATTGAATTAAGGAAGAACATGGCCCTCAAGCCCACTATCTATAAAGTAGAATTGAACCTGTCAGATATCGACCGCAATTTATTCGACAGCTTTTCGATGACGCTGGCTTTGCACCCCTCGGAAAATGTCGAGCGCATGAGCGGTCGCCTACTGGCGTTTTGTTTTAATGCCCATGAACATCTTTCTTTTTCAAAAGGTTTGTCTTCTAGCGATGAGCCAGCTCTATGGCAGGTCAGTCTCGACGGTCGTATCGAGAATTGGATCGATGTCGGCCAACCCGACCCAGAGCGCCTAAAGAAAGCCTCGGGCCGCTCGGAGCTTGTTAGTGTTTACGCTTTTGGCCGCGGCGTCGAAAGCTGGTGGAATCTCAATAAAGGCCCAATCGCGGCATTGCCAAAAGTACAGGTGCATTACATCGACTGGGACAGTATCGAACAGCTGGCCAAGTGCTGGCAGCGGACCCTGAATTTAGATGTCACTATTACCGAGGGTATTTGTTATTTAAATGCTGGCGATGTGTCGCTGCAAATTACACCCGACAACTGGCAGCTACGCGCCTAGTTTCTCTGGCGCTGTGGCGTTTTTTTGATGGTCATTTTTTAAATTTTATTAGGACGTTATAGATGAAATTGTTTCACTCTTTAATCGCTGCAGCTCTGTTGGTTAGTCAGCCTACGCTGGCCCATGATCACTCTGAGCTTCCTGAGTTCAAACAGCAGCAGTTGTCGGACAATCTTTATATGTTGACTGGCAAGGGCGGAAATTTGGCCCTCTCAACCGGTGCCGATGGCCTGCTGCTGATCGACGACGACTACTTCGATATGAGCGATAAAACTCGTGCGGCAGTGAAGGCTATCAGTGCTGAACCGGTAAAATTTTTGATCAATACCCACTGGCATTTCGACCACACCGGTGGCAATAAAATGCTGGGCGAGACGGGCACCATTATTGTTGCTCACGACAACGTGCGACAGCGCCTCTTAACGGGCGGCACTATAGAAGCCTTTAACGCTAAGATTTCTCCCGCCGCAAAGCCGGCGCTGCCGGTGGTGACCTTTGCCGACAGTGTCAGTTTTCACTGGAACGACGAAACTATCGATGTCACTCACCCGTCTAACTCGGCCCATACCGACGGCGACGCGGTGGTGTTCTTTAAGAATGACAATGTGCTGCATACCGGTGATTTGTACTTTAATAATATCTACCCGTTTATCGACGCTTCCAGTGGCGGTTCTATGCTCGGCGTGATCGAAGCAGTGACTTTACTATTGAGCGATATTGACGATGAGACGCGCGTTATCCCAGGTCATGGTGCGCTTAGCAATAAAGCCGAATTGGTTCAATACCGCGATATGTTACAAAGCGTTTACGCCCGAGTGTTGAAATTGAAAACCAGTGGTAAAACCGTTGAACAGGTTATAGCGGCTAAACCCTCGGCTAGTTTTGATGCCCAGTGGGGCGGTGGCTTTCTCAAGCCCGATGTTTGGGTAGGCATTATTTACTCGGCCATTTGACTGCGGTTTAAATAAATATCGATATTAATAAAGGTTCATCTATTGAGGTTCATCCATTAAGGGTGAGCCTTTTTTACTATCTGCTACAGACTATTCGATTTATCACCAGGAATTTACATGTATCAGTCTAGAGTTTTGAAGCCTTTTTTATTGGCGTTGATGACGATACTGTTGAGCGCTTGTCATAACAGTATTCCCATCGCTAACTCTCAAACAGTGATCGATGCACTTGCCAAGCAGCTTGAGGTTAAATATCAGGTACTGGCCAATCGTGGTGAGGGTGGCTGTGTTTTGCCCAGTGTTATTGATGAAAATTCAGATGAGAATGTAATTGAAAGTGTAATTAAAAGTGCAGCGGTCAATTGTTTTGAGGTCGCGCTTTCTCTGACAGCGCCGCAAGCATTGCCTGCCGAGTCACTGAATAAAAACTGGGCGATTTACTTTAGCCAAACTGACCCTTTGCTGGCTCAAGCGCCAGGCGAGTTTGTAATTGAACACATCAACGGTGACCTGCACCGTATTACGCCTGATGTTGCGTTTGCGGGCTTTAGCGCAGGCGAAACAAAAACGCTGCATTTTATTGTCCGTGGCCTCAATCTAACCGAAGCCAAGATAATGCCCAACTACTACGTGGTCGCTGAGGGCGAGGGTGTTAACAGTGAGGCTCGGGTGATTGCATCAACCCGTATTGTTATTGATCCTGAGACAGGTTTGGAGGTGCGGCCCTATGCTGTCGACATCAGTACTGATCAATTTAAAAGTTCAGCCAATGACAAAACTCCCCTGGCCAGTAGTCGTTTTCTGTATCAGCGTAACCTGGCTAATGGCGCTCTGAACGAGCCATGGCAGGCCGCTCGTGGCTTAATTCCAACGCCGTTAAAAATGGATGACAGCGGGGTTGATATCAAACTATCACACGGTATCGCGATAGAACTTCACAGCGTTGATCGTAGCGCCCTGCAAGTAGCACTGGAGCGACTGAAATTATTAGGTGTTCATGAGTCGGCCTCGGGCATTGTTGTGGCAGTGACAGTAGCAGCTGATTATCAGCGCGGTACTAACACTAAAGGCGCTTACCAACTGGATATAAGCGCCGACAAAATTACTATCATGGCCGCCGATAATAGTGGTGCTTTTTATGGACTGCAATCACTGGCGGGTTTGGTGTCCATTGGCAGTGCGAGTATTCCCGAAGTCACGATCGTCGACCAGCCGCGCTATGACTACCGCGGTATGCATATCGACGTGGGTCGTAATTTTCACAGCAAGCAGTTATTACTCGATGTAATGGATCAAATGGCGGCCTACAAACTTAATAAATTACATCTGCATTTAGGTGAGGATGAAGGCTGGCGATTGCAGATCCCAGGTTTGCCAGAACTGACCGACGTTGGCTCTAGGCGCTGCCATGATCCCGAAGAGAACACCTGCCTACTGATGCAGTTAGGGGCGGATGTCTCCGGTGCTGGCCCGCTCGATGGCTTCTATAGCCGAGCCGATTATATAGAGTTAGTGACAGCCGCAGAGGCTAGGCACATTCAATTGATACCCTCGTTTGATATGCCGGGGCATTCGCGTGCGGTGATCAAATCAATGGAGGTCCGCTATCGCAAGTTTATGACGGCAGGCGACCAGATGGCGGCCGAACAGTATTTGCTCTCTGATCTGAATGATAAAACTGAGTACGAAAGTATTCAGTATTATTCCGACAACACCATTAACGCCTGTATGGAATCGCCCTATGTATTTTTGGCCAAGGTGATCGATGAGATTAAATTGATGCATGAAGAGGCCGGACAACCGTTAACGGTTTATCATATTGGTGCCGATGAAACCGCCGGCGCTTGGCAAGACTCACCGCTATGTCAGACCTTTTTTGCCAGCAATAAGTTTGGCGTTAACAGTGCGCAAGATCTTGGCGCTTACTTTATTCAGCGGGTGTCTAATCTATTGTTGGATAAAGAGATTACCGTGGCGGGCTGGAGTGATGGTTTGAGTCACACGGCCCCTGAAAAAATGCCGAAAAAAGTACAGTCTAATATTTGGGATGTGTTGCCCTGGGCCGGTGTCACCGAAGCCAATAAACAGGCTAATCGCGGCTGGGACGTAGTGTTGTCGACACCCGATGCACTTTATTTTGACTTTCCCTATGAGGCCAGCCCCAAAGAAGGCGGATACTACTGGGCGACAAGGCATTTAAACACGCAAAAAGTTTTTAACTTTATGCCGGGCAATCTCGCCGCTATGGCCGAAATATATAAAGGTACACAGGAGAATAACTTTACCATTGCCGATAAAGCGCCACTCAATAAAGGTGTTGAATGGGCGGGGTTATCAGGTCAAATTTGGAGTGAAACTATTCGTTCTGATGAGGCTGTGGAATATGCTGTGTTCCCGCGCCTGTTAGCGCTGGCTGAACGCGCTTGGCACCAACCTGATTGGGAGCTGCCTTACCAATATGAAGGGGCTACCTACAGTGCCACCAGCGGCTATTTCAGCGAATCCTTACGGTCGGCGCGCGATGCCGACTGGCAGCAGTTCGCCAATACCCTCGGCCACAAAGAATTTGCCAAGCTCGATGCAGCGGCTATTCAATACCGTGTACCCACGGTAGGTGCCGTTATTGAGTTGGGGCAACTTAAAGCTAACGTGTCTTTCCCTGGCTTGGCGATTGAATACAGAGTTTTAACAGGCCCATGGCAGCTTTATGTTGGCCCGGTTGCTGTCAATGGCGCCGTTGAAGTGCGAGCTATTAGCGCTGATGGTGCGCGACGCGGACGGTCGATGCCAGTGCCGTAGTGTTCGATCAAATGAGCGCTGAATAAACGACGCCAAGCAATCGCCCAAGGCTTGTTAACTCATGCAGGCTCAAATCTGGGCTATTTTTTAATGATTTGTATCGGTATTGATTTAAAATTTGGGGTTCTACTGCGCGGGTCTAATCGGCGCTCGGCTAGTGCATTGGCTTCGGTGCTGATAAACGGCGCCAAGCAATTGCCCAAGGCCTGTTAACTCATGCAGGCTCAAATCTGGGCTATTTTTTAATGATTTGTATCGGTATTGATTTAAAATTTGGGGTTCTACTGCGCGGGTCTAATCGGCGCTCGGCTAGTGCATTGGCTTCTGGGAAATACGCCAGTAGATTGCCCGCAGGTAAATCAAATTCCTGCACTACGGCATTATTCATGCGGCCGTTTGGCGACTTTAAATCTACGTTGTCGCCGCTTTTAAGATCTAATGTAGTTATGTCTTGAGCGCACATAAATACTGCGTGGCGGCCGGCATCAAAGCGGTAACTGTCGGTTTCTTCATAAATAATGCTATTGAATTGGCCTTCGCTGCGCACACTGGCGAGCAAAAATGGATAGTCTTCGCGCTGTCTATTGGCACAGGGAATGGCATGTACCTGAAAGCGAGCACGCTTTGAGGCGGTGTTGAATTTAGGGGTATGTAGCACTCGGCCGTTAATGTGGAACTCTTTTTTGGCGACAGCGATATCTTTTAATTCAGCCATATTGGGTAGAGTGTTCGCAATAGCTTCTCGGATCGAGTCAAATTGTTGAAAGCGGCTAAAGTTTACCTTGCTCATTGGGAGTAAACGCTGGCCAAGATCCGCCAAAATAGTCACTTCTGAGCGCACATTTTGCAGACGCTCGATACCGCCATCACTGAGGCGTACATAATTAAACATTGACTCTTGGCTGGTGGCTTGTGGCTCTTCATCGCGGGCCGCTACAGGCAGTATCAGTGTGTCACCCCCGTCTTTGTCATCGCCGACGCCATGGATATGGCCCTGATTTAACGTGGTGGTGAGAAACAGTTTAAAGTCGATATTACTCAGCGCCTCAGCGGCCCAATGAGAGTCGGGGGTGGCGGCATAAAGGTTGCCGCCATTAATAAGGGCGCAGTCGATATTACCCTTGTGTGCGGCTTCCATTGCGGCAAAGGTATCTAGCCCGGCCTCGCGTGGCAGAGTAATATCAAACTCTTGCTCCAAGGATGTAAATACGGACTCGGCTAGCACTGGTTTTACTCCAATAGTGCCAATGCCCTGTACATTACTGTGGCCACGCAGCGGCAATAAACCCGAGTACCGTTTGCCGACCATGCCGCGTAACAGCGCTAAGTTGGCAATGTATTCAATATTCTCACAGCCAAAGGTGTGGTGGGTCATACCCATACCCCAGGCGAATACGGCACGCTCGCTATTGGCATAGACTCCGGCGACCTGTTCTATGTTGACGCGGGTAATACCGCAGCACGCGACTATCTCATCCCATTTTGTGCTGTCGATATCTTTTTTGAAGGCGCTGAAATTTTCGGTGTGCTGAACAATAAAATGCAACTGCTCTGCTTTTATTGCCAGTAGCGCTTTGGCTATGCCTTTAAACAGCGCTATATCGCTGCCGATATTGGGTTGTAAGTAATGCGAGGCTATATCGCTGCCGCCAGCAATTAAAGAACGGGCGCTTTTGGGTAGGGCAAACTTTACCAGCCCCGGCTCTTTCGCTGGATTAATCACCACGACCTTGCCGCCTCGGTCACGACACGCCTTAAGTTTATGAATGAAACGCGGGTGGTTGGAGGAGGGGTTGGCACCGATAACAAATATACAATCGCATTCGGATAAATCCTCCAGCTCGATGGTAGCCGTACCGGTCCCAATACTAGCGGCCATACCGACACTGGTCGCTTGGTGGCAGTAATAGGAACAGTTATTGACATTGTTGGTGCCATAGACCCGCGCCAGCAATTGCAGTAAAAAACCCGACTCGTTTGAGGCGCGGCCAGAAGAATAAAAGAAACTGCGATTCGGTTTGGTCGCGGCAAAGCGCTCGGCGGCGTAGTTCAGCGCCCAGTCCCACTCAACCGGTTGATAGTGATCGCTGCCGCGGGCTTTAAATACCGGCTGACTTAAGCGGCCGGTGTGCTCTAGTTCGTGTGCCGATAGCGCGCGCAATTCTTTAATCGAGAAGTCAAATAACGCATTGGGAATAGGTGCTTGAATGTCACTGGATTGGGCTTGAATACTCTTGTTGCAGACTGCCGGATATTCATCCAGCTCATTGGTCATGCCGCCTCTTTGGCCGCCCATACCCAGAGCGCAGGCTTTACAGGCATTTTTAGAAGACAGGGCTTTGGCCGAATTTAACAGGCCCATTTTTTTAGCCGTCTTCAGCGCATAGAGAATTTTTGAGGCGCCGCCGCCGATGGGTTGTTTCATTAGTGAGGGGCCTTTGTAATAGGTTGTTTTTAATTCTGGCGTCTTAGCTGAGATTTGTACAGTACTGGGTTTGTTGGCGTTTTAGCGATAAAAGCAGAGGGACAGTAACAGTGCTTGCTTACAGGTTTATGCTCAATACAAAATCTGTCGTTATGCCCTCTGGGTATTGTCATTATCAGTAGCTGGGGTGCATGCTAACTTCTAGCTCGTTGACTGGAGTGGTGAGTGAGTTTCAGCGGTACAAAATGGCTTATGGCCTGGCCCAAGCTAAAATACAGCCGGTCTTTATCGTTTAATAATGCCGTTTACAACGGCGATGCTGTAGTTCACTTTCACCCCCATTAAGCTTGCGCCTAAAGTAGCAGCGTTTCAATGCTATAGAGTCCGGTGTTGACATTGATGAGCAAACGCTCGGTTATATCTACTATGTTTGAGTGAGCCCAACGGGTACTGATTACTCATTGTTTTTGCTGCTGACGAGAGCATCTAATTGAGCCCAGACATTCTCCAATAACTGGGGCTGGGCTTTGGCATTAGGGTGTATACCGTCCGCCTGCATCAGTTCGACGTTGTCGCCTACACCTGCCATAAAAAATGGCACCAGCGCGGTTTGGCTCGTATTGGCCAATTTAGCGTAACTGTTAAAAAATCCCTCGCTGTAGCGGCGGCCATAATTGGGGGGAATACGAATGCCGAGCAGTAACACTTCGGCGCCACTGTTATGACTGATTTCAATCATTGCACTGATATTCTTATGCAGTTGCCCTAGCGGGTAGCCGCGTAAGCCATCGTTACCGCCCAGTTCAATAATCACCAGATATGGCTGATATTCTTGCAGTAGTGTTGGCAGGCGTTTAAGACCCCCGGCGGTAGTGTCGCCGGTAACGCTGGCATTAATGACATGGCTGTGTAGATTTTTCTGCTGTAAACGCTGTTCCAATAAATGTACCCAACCCTGCTTAAGTTCCATACCATAGGCGGCACTCAAACTATCGCCGAGCACTAACAGTGTCTGCGCTTGGGCGCTGATACTGAGCAGTGAGATTAACAGTGTCGCGATCCACTTCATGATTCTGTCCGTATGAGGCTTATTAATTTGATATTTGAATGCAACCGTTTTGACAAGTTTGCCACTCAAATGTTATCAACGTTTATCTTTTTTTATGGGTCAAATAATGCTTCAGGTAAATGCGATTAACAAGCGTGTAAACACGTTTAATGGCGAATTGGAGATCCTCAAGGATGTCTCTCTGTCTTTGAATCGGGGCCAATCGCTGGCGATTACCGGCGCCTCGGGTTCGGGTAAATCGACTTTATTGGGTATTCTTGCAGGGCTGGATACACCCAGTTCGGGCCGCGTTTGTTTGGCCGGAGTAGACCTGTCTGAACTCGATGAGGAGGGCCGCGCCCGTGTTCGAGCCGAGCAGGTGGGTTTTGTATTTCAGTCCTTTCAGCTCTTGCCCGGTTTAACCGCGCTGGAAAATGTGATGCTGCCGCTGGAGTTGCACGGTGTTGGCAGTGCCAAAAAACGTGCCGAAAATTTTCTTGCGCGAGTAGGTTTGGCCGAGCGCCTGAGTCATTATCCAAAACAGTTGTCTGGCGGCGAGCAGCAGCGCGTAGCGATTGCTCGGGCTTTTGCCAGTGAGCCAAAAATTTTATTTGCCGACGAACCCACCGGCAATCTCGACAGTGTTACTGGCGCCAAGATTATTGAATTAGTGTTCGAGCTGAATCGCGAGCAAGGTACTACTTTAGTACTGGTTACCCATGAACAACGCTTAGCGGACCGCTGCGATTGTCACTTAACATTAGAGGCGGGCGCAGTGCTGCCCAGTGTCGAGCAGCAAGCGACAGAATTTCTCTCATGCTAGCGGCCAAGTTACTTTGGCGCAATGCACGCTCGGCTGAGGTTAAGCTGCTTTTTACCGCTTTGTTGTTGGCTGTGGCTATGGTTACCGCCATTGGTTTATTGAGCGATCGCTTAGAGGCGACACTACTCAAGCAGAGCAACAGCTTTATTGGCGCCGACCGTCAAATTTATAGTCCCCAGCCGATTTCACCGCTTTGGTCACAGCAGGCGCAGGCGTTTGGTTTACAGCAGGTGCGGCTGGAAAACTTCTCTTCTATGGTGTTTTCTAGTCCGGCTGCTGAAGGCTACTCTGTTCAGTCCGCTCAAGGCTCTTCCAGTCAGACCGCTGAAGGCTCTTCTAGCCAGACCGCTGAAGGCTCTTCTGTTCAGTCTGCAGATGGCCCTGCTGCATTTGAAGAACGCATGCAGTTGGCGGCCATTAAGGCGGTAGAACCGGGCTACCCACTGGTGGGGCAAATGGAAATAAGCACTGTTCCCTTTGCCACTCGGTCTGTTGATATCGAAAAAACTGACGCCGTGCCTGGCCTAGGTGAGGCTTGGGTAGATTCACGTTTGTTGGCGCAGTTGGACCTCAATATTAACAACAGTGTATTCGTCGGTGAAAAACGTTTGAAGATAACTCGGGTCATCATTACCGAGCCCGATCGTGGCGGCGGCTTTTCTTTGTTTGCGCCGAGGTTGATGATGAACCGCGCAGATTTAGCCGCCACAGAGGTGATTCAGCCGGGCAGTCGCATTGCCTATCACTGGCTGTTGGCAGGCACTGAACCCCAATTGAAAGCATTTCTTGATAAGTTACAACCTGAGCTTAGCGACCATCATCAACTGGTGGACTTAGAACGGGCGCAGCAGGGACTCGCCTCTACTTTGGCCACGGCGCGACAGTTTTTGTTGCTGGCGGTTGTGATTGCCATGCTACTGGCGGGTATCGCTCTAGTGATTTCATCGTCTCGCTTTGCCGCTCGGCATACTGAACAAGTGGCTCTGTTAAAAAGTTTGGGCGCTTCCAGCTGGAAGATTAGGCGGCTGTATCTGGGGCAGTTGTTATTGCTGGCACTCGCATCGTCAGTTGCCGGTTTGCTGCTGGCTGAAATACTCCAGCGTTTGATCGCACTGGCGGTGGTTATGATGGCGGCGGTGGAATTACAGCCGGGGTCTTATCGTCCCTATGTTCTGGGTATTGTGAGCGGCGTTACCTGCCTGATCTTTTTTGCCCTGCCACCACTTTGGCATCTGCCTAAGATCTCGCCGCTGCGGATACTGCGTCAAGACCTGCCGGTATCGTCGGTACGTATAACTGTGCAAGTGCTGTTGGGTACGTTGGCGGTACTGTTGTTGGTGTATCTGTTTAGCGGCAACATTTGGCTGACTCTAAGTGTCGGTGCAGCATTGTTGGCAGTGGTATCAGTAGCCGCACTGGTGGCGCTAGGTTTACTGCGTTTAAGTCACACGCTCGGCAGTAGCGCTGGCAGTATCTGGCGTCTGGCGATAGCGGGCATCAAGCGACGCAGCGGTCAAAGTTTGTTACAGGTGGTGGTGTTTGCTATAGCGCTGCTGCTGTTGCTCACTATGTACGCAGTGCGCACCAGTTTAATTGACGAGTGGCAACTGCAGTTGCCAACCGATGCGCCTAACCACTTTTTAATCAATATCGCCCCAGAACAGGTCGATGCGGTGGCAGAAAAGTTACAGCGTCGCGGTTTAAACACCGCCGAAATTTATCCGATGGTGCGCGGACGTTTAGTGAAAATTAATGCGGTAGAACCGAGTCCGGCGCTGCGTAAAAAAGTGCCGCTACTGCGCCGCGAGGCCAATATCAGCTGGTCGAAAAACCTACCCGCCGACAATCAACTCAGCTCCGGTAAGTGGTGGCACTCAGAGGAAGAGTTCGAGTCCAAGGGGCAGCAGAGGGGTTTACCGCGAGTGTCGGTAGAGTCGAAACTGGCGAAAAAGCTCGGTGTAGGAGTGGGTACTAAACTGCAATTTAGCTTTGGTGGTTTGACACTCGACGCCCAGATTAGCAGTTTGCGCCAGCTTGAATGGGATAATATGAAGCCTAATTTCTACTTTATTTTTGAGCCTCAGGTGCTGGATAAATTTTCTCCCATGTATATGACTTCCAGTCATATACCCCCCAGCGAAAAAGCGGTGGTGGCAGAGGTTTTGCGGGATTACCCCACCATAGTCGTGATCGAAATCGACAAGGTGATCGAACAGATACGCGACATAGTTGATAAAGTTGGCCGTGCGGTGGAAGTGGTGTTGGCGTTGGTACTGGTCGGCGGCATATTAGTGCTGGCGGCGGCGGTTAATGCCAGTATCGACAGTCGCCTGCAGGAGGTGGGTTTAATTCGCGCTCTGGGCAGTTCGCGAAAATTAATTCTGGGCAGTCTGGCCATTGAGTTTTCTCTGCTTGGCGCCTGTGCCGGCATCATTGCAGTGCTGGGTTCGGAGGCGCTGCTGTTGGGCTTGCAACAGCAAGTGTTTAAAATGCCAGTGGCGCCACATTACGAGCTTTGGCTGGCAGGGCCGTTACTGGGTACGTTACTGGTTGGCTCGCTCGGTGTATTCAGTTGCCGCCGAGTGCTTAATACACCGCCGAGCGTGGTGTTGCGCGAGGTGGGTTGAACATACGCCATGCATTGTATGTTACGACTGCAGTTAATTATTGTTGGGGTTATTTAACGTACATATGGCGGCACTTGAAATTGCCTCGAGTCAGGCTCAATAAGCCTGAAGGCCACCAAAAACGAGGTCTTTATAAATTTACACCAACAGATCAATTTGAGTTAATTTTCCGGTCTAAACAGTAGGTAAGCAATAACGCTATCGATACTTGAAAGAGCGTTATTGTCGCCAACTGTGCGACTAAGCCGATTGAGGTGCCTAAGTGATAAGTGTTAATTATTGTGGAAAAAATTAATCCCATAGCACCGATAAATCTCAATATTAGAGTGCTCTTGTTGCTTAATTTATTTTGGCGATTAATTAACAGATAGTTTTTATTCATGGTCAGGCAAAAAATACCCAGCGATATAAAAGTCAGTGTCACGCTTACTATAATAGCTAGAGTTGGCATTAGAGGTTTACCACTAGGGTATCTAGAGGCTTATGCTTGCTACTAGAAATATCCGCTGTTTGTATTGTACGATTGTTTAGATAATAGGCGACTAAGGCAAACGTAATGCCGACCAATACGCAGGTTATATCAAAGCCTACATACAGCCAATCACGAGCTAACATACTGTTAATAAAGCCTCTATCTGTGGTTACGGCGTTCAAAATTGGCAATAAACCGAACAGCAATGCCCCAGCCCATAGTTGCTCCAACCAACTGCGTGCTCTAATGCGAATGAATGCATGCAAAATACTCACTCCCCAAGCGATAAACATTGCGTTAACCTCCCAGTTTGCGCGCTCTTCAATAGTTAATGGCAACAATCGGTTGGCCCAAAAATACACCGCAATGGCACAGGGAAAACCAACAACAGTGCCTACATTTAAACTTTCAACTAAGCGGTAACCAAAGCCTGGGCCGGAGGCTTTTGCCAATTCTTTTGAACGTCGTTTTAAAGTCCATAATATTAAACCTGCACCAATCATGGCCGTGCCCAGAAAGCCTGAAAGAAGGTACAAAATCCTTAATCCTGGCCCAGCAAAATGTCCTTCATGCAAATCCGCCATAACTTCAGCAAATGCCATCGCTGTGGATCGAGTCTCAGTGGATGCTTCAATAAAATCACCCGAAACAGCACTGTAGGCTAGGTGTCTCGGGCCATCGAGTAGCGATGACACTCGTTCAGTAAAGTGAAATTCAGCGTTGGCGTCACCGGGCAGGTGAACTTCCATATAAGAAATTTCATTTTTTCCCCAGCGCGTAAGAGCATCGGCAAGTACAGGTTGAATGTCGGCTAGTGGCTCAGCAATACCGGTGCGAATAGGATGGGGCGCATGTGCGTGCACTTCATTGAATATAGTATCGATACTTTCTGATGAAAATCCGTAGTGATGTCCTACTGCCGCTGGCATATATGTGAAAGTGAAAAATATTAAACCACTGTAGGTAATCATTAAGTGAAACGGCAGTGCACTCACACTAAATAAGTTGTGGATATCCAGCCATGACAAAGGGCCTTTATCTTTTCGAAAGGTAAAAAATTCGCGGAATATTCTTTTGTGAATAATGATACCGCTAACAATACCCACCAGCATCAGCATGCTGCAGATACCCACTATATAGTAAGCAATGGCCAGAGGAATATAATGCAGGTTGTAATGCATTTTATAGAGTGTTTGTCCGCCGCCAGTCTCTCTAGGTTCAACTTTTTGACCCGTAGTTGTGTTCAGGATCAGCTCGATACTTTCATGGCTTTCTTGCTGAGGAGAAAGATAAACACTAACCGATGAGCCGTTACGGCCACTCGGAAAGTCAAACCACCAGCTATTAGCATCTGGCATCTCGCGCGTGGCAAATTCCATTGCTAGATCAGCGCCGCGCTCAGTGGTCACCGGCTGGAAGGGCATCTCTGGTGTCATCCAGCGGTCTATTTCGATATTAAGGTAACCCAGCGTACCCGTTAAAAAAATGAAAAATAGCAACCAGCTTAGTACTAGACCGGTCCATGTGTGTAGCCACCCCATGGACAAACGAAACGTTTTTTTCATGACTTAGCCCCCAACCAAAGAATCAATAGAAAACAAAAAATACACGCTACTAAAATATAGAGAGCAACCCTAGCCAGTGATCTGGCCGCAAATACCCACAGAATAAATACCAGATAAAGCGCAAAGCTAAAATGATTCGCAGCAAATATTGCCGTAGCTATTGGCCCTGAAAAACTATAGCTCAGTAGAACGACAATCAAGCTGGTCAATAAATAACCACCAAATATCGCTAGTAAAATACGTCCGGTAATGCTCCAGCGAGAAGGGGGCCGAGATGCTCGGATTTTTTGCGTCATGATGAGTCAGGATACCAAATAGAGAAAGCTGTCAGATACGAATGATAATAAGTCACTTAATTGTACATTAGAATGCTTGCGTTGGAGTTTGTTAAATAAAAAACGCTCGATTTTATTAAGAGCTGTTTTTTTCATATCAGGATTTAGTGGCGATTTTTTGACGAAAATTTTTAGAGTTTTTAGCCTCAGTTATCTTAGTTATTTAGCTCTGAGTTCGGTTTTTTAGATCGGCACAGGTTCAATATTATATTGCTGCGGCTGAGCGCTGATATGCTCAAGTGTGCTAAAAACAGTGTATTTCTCATTAAATTATTCGTTGCCCTGACATTTTAGTGGTCTCTGTAATAGCGACTTAAAAATTTATTTCTGAGCAGTACTATGAGTACAGTCGTTGATGAAAATTTCAAGCGGGATAATTTCTTTTGAGTTAATTAGCGGCGCACTATCTTATATTTTTTCTTTTCTTTTCTTTTCTTTTCTTTTCTTTGAACTTGCGCATGAACTTCACAAACTATAAAATACGAATGGTAACGCTTATCAATTAGATTATTGTTCTCTGGGGGACATGTGAAAAAATATCAAGGCAATCAGTACAAAAAGTCAATTCTTGCACTCGCGGTATTAGCTGCTTTTAATGCTACTGCGCAGGAAAATATCAAGGAAGATTCTGTTAACAAGGACCCTCTGCTGCTTGAAGAAGTTCATGTTTTTGGCAAATTCCAACAATCAATGATCGATCGAATTCCGGTCTTGCCAAAGGAGCTGCCATTTACATTAAACACTATTGATCGTGGTTTTATTGACGATCGTAACTTTACTCGTCCAATTGATGTGCTAACAACTTTACCTAACATCATGCGCTCCGACGACAGACAAGGCACTGGCACTTCAGGTTTTATTGCCAGAGGTTTTGAAGCACCTATTTTGGTTGATAATCGCATTCAAACTGATTTCCGTGGCGCTGGCGCCAGAGATGATTCGTTTGTTCAAAGCTATGAAGTTTTAAAAGGCCCAGCTTCAATTACTAATGGTCCTGTTGGTGCCGGTGCTGTGATCAACACGGTACAAAAAACTCCTGAAGCTGATGGTTTTACTAGTATTAAACTGAGAACTGACCAGTTTGGTACCGCTGTCGGTGAGTTTGACACTAACATCGGTGAGATCAATGGTTCTGACGTTGCGCTGTTTCGTGTGAGTGGCGCCCTCAGAGATCAAAAATATGATGCCGATAGAACCAAAGATGAATCGGTAGCTATACGTCCTGTCGTTACTTTGAATCTTGGCGATAAAGTATCTTGGCGAACCAGTTATGCCTACACTGAGCGCAAATTAAATCCTAATTCAGGTTTCCCATTGCTATCCAATGGCAAAGTGCCCGATGAAATTGATACCGACACGTTTACAGGGTATGCCAACGGTAAAGGTAAAATTAAAGATACCTTGCTTGAAACAGAGCTTAATCTTGATTTGCTTGATAACCTTAAATTAACGGTTCGTGGTAGTCAGCAAGACACCGACTTCGATTATAAAAATACAGCATCACTGTACAATTATTATGCATATGATGGTGGTCCTGGTATTGGTTTAGAGGATCCGAATGTATATTCTTATCCTAATGCTGCGGAAGCTGAGTATGGTTCAACATTTTATGATGCCCAGCTTGCATACACTCATACTGTCGGCGGTTTAGATCAAAATTTTGTTATCGGTATGGCTAGTGATAAACGCACTTACAAGCGCTTATTTAACGAATACACCTATTCCTACTACGACCCATCAGCTGGACCTTTTTTACTGAGTCAGTTAGATGAGCCTCGTTACGGAAGCGGTGGCGTTGGTGACGTATCAATAGATAATTCAGGCAGTTTCGATTCTGATTCTACTCTCTCGTCATTTTACGCCGAAGGTGCAGTGCGCCCGCATGAGCGTATTACTATCCTAGCAGGTCTGCGTTACGACGATTTGGAAGAAGACGAGTATGACGACAGTGAAGTCACTGGCCGTTTAGGTATTACCGGTTTTATTACCGAGGAGTCGACTCTGTATGCCAGTTTTGCTCAGGGTTTTGTACCCCAGTTCGGTTTAAGAAGAACTAATGAATCGATTGAGGCTGAAACTTCTGAAGGCTTTGAAGTAGGTTCTAAAGGTGAGTTGTTTAATGGGATGATGTCCTATGAAGCCGGCTTGTTCATTACCGACCGTGAAAATGTAGCTGTATCAGACCCATTAAATGCACCGGGTGAATCATTTGTTGTTTCTGCGGGTAAAGTGCGTGCCGAGGGTGCTGAGTTTACATCCATTCTCAACCCTACCGAAGCTCTAGAGATTTCTGTCAACCTTGGCTACACCAAGCTCGATGTTAAAGACGGCAATGATGAAATTTCAGAGCCATTTTTTCCTAAATTCAATGCTAGTGTGTTTGCTAATTACGAATTTGACTCTGGCTTAAGCACAGGCTTGGGTGTTCGTTATATGGATGAGCGCAAGACTGATACAGTCATGGCCAGCGGAGATAAACTTGTCTTTGCTGATTATTATGTGTTGGATTTAAATGTTGGCTATCAAATTACGGACGATTTAGATGTTCAATTTGATGTTCTCAATGTAACCAATGAAAAATATCTTGAGAGTACTACAGGCTTTGCCGCGAATATGAATTCAGGCAACACTTTAGGGGCGCCTTTAACCGCGTCTGTTACCTTAAATTGGACTATTGGACATTAATAGATAAGGCCTTATGAACATGGTTGTACCAAAAGAGCACACAGCTGAGGATTGGTACAACCGTGCCATTGAGTTCAAACGCGCGGGCGATAATGCCCGTGCGCTTGAGGCTTATAAATATTCCATAAAAATGAACCCCATTATTGCTGCACCTTGGATTGGTTTAGCTCGCGTATTGCAGAGTAACAGCCAATATGAAGATGCCAGACAATGCTTATTACAAGCGGTCAAAGCAGAATCTAAAAATTTAACCGCCATTCAAGAGCTTGCTTCAGCGCACAGACGGTTAGGCTTTGTTGACGATGCAAAAGCAGCCTATCAACTTGCGATTAGGTTAGCACCAAAAGCCGATGCGAGTTATTTTGGCCTAGGCCAATTGTATGAAGATCTTGGCCAGCCCAAGAATGCGGCGCAGGCTTATCGCGAAGTTATTAAATTAGCACCCGTTAGAAAAGACGCTTTAGCGAGCGTGTTGGGACTGAGTCGTGATATCGATATCACCGCTGAGTTAACCCAAGCCGAAAGTGAACTTGCCAGCTTAGAACTTACCAATAAAGCATTAATTGGCTACGGTTTAGGTAAGGTCTATCAACAAAAAAAGCAATATCAGCAGGCATTTGATGCTTATGCAGTAGCAAATGCTGCCAGAAAAGAAGATTCAGACCCTTTTCATCAAGACGTTTTTGATAAACGTATTGATACAATGATTTCGTTATTTTCCAAAGAATTCTTTCAGCAAAGACAGTCATGGGGAAGTAGCAGCGAACAACCTATTTTTATTGTTGGCTTGCCCCGTTCAGGCACTACATTAACTGAGCAAATTTTGGCTTCACACAGCCAGTGTTTTGGTGCAGGTGAATTGGCCGTATTGACTGACCTTGCCACAGGCACACCCGACAGACTAAACGATGAAAAGACTGTTTGGCCATTTAGTGCGCCAAATTTATCGGCCCTGCATGTGTCCGCTTTAGCGGATGATTATTTACACCAATCTTGCGATAGAGCATTTAGCGGTGCAAGTCGCGTTGTCGATAAGCAGCCATTAAATTTTTGGCATTTAGGGTTAATCGCTATTGCCTTTCCTAATGCCAAAATTATCCATTGCACTAGAGATATCAGAGACTGCGGTTTCTCTATTTTTATGCAAAACTTCAACCACACTCAAAACTGGTCTACCGATTTAGCCGATATCGCTCACTACTGGAAAGGTTATCGGCGCTTGATGGCGCATTTTAATGCGGTGTGTGGGTTAGATATTATGGAGGTGTGCTATGAAGACACCGTGGCTGACATCGACACCCAAGCAAAGCGCATACTAGAGTTTGTTGGCCTTCCATGGGAAGAGCAGGTGCTGGACTTTCATGAAAATGAACGCGCGGTGCAAACCCCTAGCCGCTGGCAGGTCAGACAGCCTGTATATACCAGTTCTGTCGCACGCTGGCAGCGCTATGGGGATAAACTCGAGCCACTGATCAGAGCGGTTGAGGATGAAGCTAAAGCCGGTTAAATAATCGTTGGAATTTATTAATATCGGTTGAGGCTTGATCTATGATGTCGAGGTGTTGCTACTGTTGCGCAAGCAACTGTAGCTGATACTCATGCCTAGGACGGCAATGAGTTTATCCTTGCTTCTAAGCGTGTCAGCAGCAAATATTAAGCGTAGTTTTAGTTAATATTTAAGAAATTATTTAGCGTAGTTCTTATAATACTCTTTAGATAATTCTCGGCCTTTTTCAATTTGCTGTGCTGTCGCTTGTTGTTCGACTATGCCTCGGCTTCTTGTTGCACCCTCATGGCCACTGGCCGCAGCCATATCCAACCACGCATAAGCTTGGGCATTATCTTTGATCACACCATTGCCGCTGAGGTACATAAAACCTAAATAAAACTGCGCTTCTACTACCCCATTTTTGGCCGCTTTACCGTACCACAGCACTGCATTTTTATAGTCTTGAGGCACGCCTTGTCCGTTGTCATACATAAACCCTAAATGGGATTGAGCGCTACCATGCCCCTGTTTAGCGGCTTTGGTATAAAGGTCAACCGCATGCTCAAAATCTTGAGGCACTCCTTGTGCGTAGTCATACATAATACCTAAGTTAAATAGAGCTTTAGTGTCACCCTGCTCAGCTGCTTGAGTGCAAAAAAGTAAGGCCTTGTCATACTGTTGACCGTCAAAAAACTCACTACACTTATCTGTACTCTCGCCAGCGTAGGCTGCGGGTAATAAGGCAAATAGGCTGAAGGCCAAAGCTAATAATTTATTGATGTTCAAGGTAATTCCTTAGGATGTATATATAAATACACCTGAACAGCCGAGTGGTTCAGATGTATTGGCACGCGGTGAGTGTATCAGGCATGTCAAATACTATAAATCCTGCTGAGTTAAACTCGCAGAAATTCTGCTAGTAAGAATAGTGAACAAAATCCGTGACCGGCTTACCGAGGTGACTGCTCTACAACGTTAGGATGAACAGCTGTAGTGCGAGATGCCGCCAGTGTGAAAGAATTCTTTGGGTTTGAGTCGATAGTATTTATTTTCTATCTCGACCGATTGCTCAGCATAGGGTTGAGCCAAAACATTTTGCAACTCTTTAATCAGGGTGTAATTTCCTTGGGCTGCCTGCTCGTAGGCCGGTACAATCAGCCACTCGCGCCAAGTATACTTTGGGTTAACTTGTTTCATTTTTTTGGCTGTGGTGTCGAGATCAAGGCCATCACCAATAACGAGGGCGCGCCAACGGTTTAACCACGCTTGCCAATCTTGATCCAGCTGTTGGGAAATATTGCCATAAAAACTATTTTTCAGCGCGGCAGTATGTTCTGGAAGGTGTGACAACTCACGAAAAAAGATCGTGTAATCGACCTCTGACCGATTCATCAACTCAAACCACTGTTCATACAATTCAAGATTAAATTGGCTTAAGCCCAGTTTGCTTGCCCAAACACTTTCCAATTGCCTATGCATGACCTGAGGAAATCCTTGGCGTATTTCGTCGAGTTGCTCTAACGCCTGGGTGTTTTGTTCAAGAAGCGGGCGCAGGGCCGTACAAAACATATGGAAGTTGGCTTCTGCGGCGGTTGGTTGATTAAAAAAAGAAAAATGCTGGCCGCCACCGGTCCAAGGTTGAAATTCGCCATCAAAGATTTCACAAAAACCAAAGGGGCCATAATCAAGAGTAAAACCCCCGGCGGCGCAATTGTCGCTGTTAAAATTACCTTGGCAATAACCCACACGCAGCCAATGCCCCACTAGCGCCGTGAGACGCTGGCGAAATAATCTTGCTAGCTCAATGACTTGCTCTTCAAAACACACGTTTTTATCGATTTGATCTTTGTATTCGCGTTCAATCAAATGACACACGATCATGCGCAATTCTTGCAGCGCACCCTCATGAGCTTTATTGCGAGTGCGGCGAGCAAATAGCTCGATCTGGCCGACCCGTAAAAAAGAAGGGGCGACCC
>CAJWZU010000037.1 GCA_913050115.1 uncultured Cellvibrionales bacterium | reverse complement strand
TTTGCATAGAGGCCTGCTGAGGCTGAATGCTGCCAGTCCTGAACCTCTGTACTAACCCTCTGTCATGAACCCTAATTTACAGTCTATGCAGGCGATCGATTAAAGACGGCAGCTCGCTTGGGTGCATAATGGTATGGCTTGGGTTTATACCCAGTTCGGCGTCTAAAGGCTGCTGGTGCTGAATCCACACCGAGGTAATGCGACTGTGGTGAGCCCCGGCAATATCCGCTGCAAGACTGTCGCCAATATGGATAGCTTCACTGGCGTCACAATTAGCCAATTTCAGGGCTTTCTCAAAAATAGAGCGCGCGGGCTTTTGCTCGGGCTCCTGACCACCGATAATAATATGATCGACGTGAGCGGCGAGGTTCACCGTCTCAACTTTGGGGACCTGCGAGAATTCGGGACCGTTGGTAATCACCACCAAAGTGAAGAGTTGCCGTGCGTCACGTAAAAATGCCTCGATACCTGGATAAAAATCAAATGCGGCTAGACGATCGCCATCAAACTGATTCTGCAGTTGTTGCGCCTGCTCTGTACTCACCTCAATAGGCTGCAACAGATCCCGCATCAACTGAACACGAAACGCCACTTCACCCTGCTCGTTGGCAATCGGTGTATAACGCGCTCGCTGCTCATCGCTCCACTCCCGATAAATTCCGCTGACATAATCATTGGCAAAGGCTGCGCCATTGGCAGTAACACCGTCCACTGCATAGGTCGAATCGACCGTTTGAGCTAATCGAGCCTTTGCCTTGGTATTGGCTTTTTCGGTATCGCACAGGGTTTCATCCATATCGAGTAGCAGTGCTTTCAACATTTAAGGATATCCAATGAATAAGTGGCTGTAGATTGTAACCGATACCGCAAGACTCTGGCTCTTTCGTACTGACAAGCCCAAATAGTGCCTGTCCTAAACTTTTTCTAAACTTTTTTTACGAATAGTGCCTGCCCTAAATTTCTTCTTAATTTTGACGCTGAGGCTTGTACTTGGTCACTCAAATCACATAAACCACTCTATGACGCTCACAAAAAAGCCCCCGCCAGATCACTCTGACGGGGGCTTTTTCATTAAGATGGTGCGGTCGGAGAGACTTGAACTCTCACACCTTACGGCACTAGAACCTAAATCTAGCGTGTCTACCAATTCCACCACGACCGCAATGCTTCACTATTAAAAGGACTATAGGTCCCTGAAAGCGGTGCGCATTATGCAGCGAGTAAAGCAGAGTTTCAACCATTTTTTCGGCTTTATCACTGCGTACTTAAAAAATAGCTGCTCATCCAATGGTAAAGGGTTTTCACGCTAACATCGGCTAGCGGCATCTGTTCAAAATTAGCAGTGGGGTCTTGGTCGCGAAAAGAGAATTGATAGTGCAACAACTCGGGCTGATGATCTTGCAGCACTATAATAATACGCTTACCCGAGCGCAGGCAGTCAATCGTTACCAAATCGGCGGCAATACCGGCCCGGCGCATCTGCTGACTGACCCCCACAATCGGATCAAGCTCAGTAAAATCGACTTGAATGTTAGTGTGCGCGTCGGTAACCAGATCAGAGAGAATGGCGAGAGGTTTAGTCAAAACAAGAGCCCACGATGAGAAATAAAACCAGATTATAAAGTAAATCGAGAAAAAAATTCTAACCGCTGAATCACGGCTAACTTTTCTAACAAACTGTAACTGGCCGCTTATGGACAACCACTGACAAAAGCCGAATAACTGTCGCTGAGTATGCACCGGTTACGGACGCCTACTTTGTCTGAATACTTTCAGTCGTGAATAGCAATAGTTACTGCATTCATGCCATGGGGTCGGAAAAACTTGCCCACAGAGATGTAGGCACTTAAAATTTTCCGGCTATGCTTTTGCTAGCTCAACATCTATATTGATGCGCTGTGGAAATCTCTACCATCAACGTATAAAAGTAATCGCAGGTAAATAGTTCAGACAACACCGGCACCCACTGTTCCGCTGTATTTTATTCATACGTCGAACTTAGAGGGGCAGTATCAACGTGCTGCTAAAAAATAAAGCAACGGGCAAAATGAAGCCATCTCGCAACATCAAACAATATACCGATGATTTGAAAACAGGCCGCGTTAAAATCCAATCTTAACTGTCAAAATACTCGGTATATTTCTTGGCAGAACCTTTTGACTGCTCTACGGGATAATTTTTGGCGTTGTGCTGTATTTTTCGATGGCATTCCTTAGCAATATCCAAGTTCAATTTATCGGCCAAACGAACAAGATACAGCTGCACATCGGCGACTTCGTCGGCGATAGCTGCTAACTGAGTGTCACTGGGCGATTGAGACTGTTCTTCGCTAAGCCACTGGAAACACTCGGTCAGTTCACCCGCTTCGCCGGAGAGCGCCATAACAAGATTTTTGGGCGAATGAAATTGCTCCCAATCGCGCTCAGCCGCGAATTTACGCATCGCCAGTTTTAGCTTTTCTAGAGAATCCACATTAACTCCTCGATCAATCCTGATTATTAAAGTAACCGCTGTTACAACGCCTTAGAGTATCAGAAGTGTAGCCTTAGTCTCACTATGGCTTTAGCGTTTATTAGTAGGATTACCGCATTCAACTCACAAGCTAGGTGCTAGTTTGTGGTCCCCCGCCCCACAACAGAGTCACTGGCATGGTATTTTAGGCGATATGTTTTTTACACCATGGGTCAAACTAGCATTACACAAGCCTGCTTTTTAGGGCGTAACTTTAGATAAAATCAGACTAAAAAAGCATAATTTGAGAAGGTAATCACTGACATAAAGCGGCAACCGATCGATATATTAGGGCTTTGAAAACAAAAGAAATGCCATTAACAGACCATTGCTATGTTAACGGAGCAAAAAACTTAATTTGAAAATGCATACAAAAACATTACAACTCGGTTACACCAAGCCGTCATAGTTTAGAATTACACCCCAAACACTTAGCCCAACAAAAATCATGGCAGACCGCTTCTAATAATAGGTTGCAACTGAAGCAGCAAGATAAAAGTGAGTATTGAAAATCGACTATCGTCTGATTACGCGCCACTAGTCGACTTAGCACCATTTTTTATTCGTTTTTTTTCAAGCAGCTCTGAACGAAAAACATCTACACTTTCACTCGCTGTAATATCCAGTCGCACTGGATCGCCGTTTACTTCGTACACCTCAATTAAGAACTCACAGCTATCGATGTTTAAGATGACAGGCTGATCGGGACGACGAGTAGATGTTAAGCTCATGGTGCATTCCTTTGCGTAGCATTTATATCAGAGTCTAGATTATTAATCCGCTATTTGCCCAAGGCTTATTTTCCTCTAATAAATGACAGGTTTATCACCTTCGTTTTACAGCTTGAGAACAAGTTTTAACCGTTTGCGATATAGATCTATAAATACGCCAAAATACAAGCTAATGGAATTTGACACGTTATGGAGGTCATCTCTTTGTTGTTCGCCTGCCTGTTATTAGAGAATAAAACGGTTGTTGCGCTCATAAATATTGATTTTCGAATTTTGTGCTCATTTCCTGGGTTTATTCTTTGGCCTCAATGGCGGAGATTCTTGCCAATTTCTCACGTTCCCAATCATCGATCGGGCCTTGCCTGTCCCATGCTAAAAATAACTGCATCTGCTTTTTGCTAATGTGCATCCCATACTTTTCCTGCATATAGAAATAAATACGAGCAATATCACCGCGCACCTCTGGAGCTGGCTCAGCCTTACGCGCTTTAAAATCCACTTCAAAATCACACGCACCATATACGCGAGGCTCACCTTCTAACATCGCAAAACTGTAGTTCGAGCGATTACCGTTGATCTCGCCAACAGCTGGCACTAAGTTCATCAGATCGGCCTCCATTAACTTAAACTGAGGATTGTTCTTTTTGCAGTTTTTACGCCCACCCTCTTGCCAGCACTGCAGTTGATGCCCGAATGCCCACGCAGGTACAACGTGTTCCCATTCGATGCGCGCTGACCGCTTAACCTCTTTACGCGGTGAATAGCCGCAGCTTTTGTGGTCTGGCACCAGCTTTTTACCGACCTTGCTATAGTCACAGCCACAGTAAAAACTCGTTTGATGGTCGGCATAAATACCAGCGGCTACTTTCTTGGCCGTACTAAAGGTTTTCGGCAGATCGGCCACTGCAGCAATAGGCAGTAGAGCCAGAATTAGAAGTATGAATTTCAAAATTTTTCCTATGTAAAATTGACCGTTACAAATGCTATTTAATATATTTTTAAGTGTGCTGTAGATAATTGCTAAGATTTTTCTATTTTCATAGAGGTCATTCTTGTCTCGATTGCCCCTCTGTTTATTGCCGAATCTTCACCAGCACTTGAGCCGAAATAATATTCGACCCAGCATATGTGTCGTATATTATTTTTAATAACGCCTTTCGCATTGTTATGTACATCCCCTAAAAGGAGTAGAGCTTTAACGTCATCATCTTCAGCCATGCTCAGACAGAGAATACAAAACCATGTCGAGAGGGTTAAAACCATCATAGGTCTGTAGCAGTCCGCAGTGCCCGCTGTGGAGACATTTGCTGCACACCATAGAGGGAGCAAGGGCGCAATAATTGTGTACGGAAATAGCTCAAAATGACCCAAAACGCGACACACCTGATGGCCCTTGGAACGACAGGCATAAAAAAACCACCCGAAGGTGGTTTCTCTAATTCGCTGTAACCCTCGTGGTTACTAGCTTTATTTGGTGGAGCCTAGCGGGATCGAACCGCTGACCTCAACACTGCCAGTGTTGCGCTCTCCCAGCTGAGCTAAGGCCCCACATTACTTTTATCTAACGTTAACGTTAAATCGGATAGCCAGCTGAATTGGCACCTCCGTATAAAGTGCGCGCATTCTAGCATTCGCGACAAAACTGTCAACCGATTTTTAGCCGCTAGTGCCGATTGCTTAGATTGACCGGTATCTGCAACAGGCCACATAAACTCAACACACTGTGATTTTCAAGCATTTGGATAGAAGAAAACAATGATTCGCTCTACCCTTTAGCGGTAACCCCTATAAAAACTTAATACTCAATAAAACAGCTGGCCTCAAAATAAAGCCAACTGATTAACAATGTCACCGAGGCCTCGACAAACCTTGCGCTATACAGCCCCACTGTTGCGATGAGTAGTGGCCAATATTTTACTAGTCGTTAGCTACCGTAAACACCAATAAAGAACATCCTGCGCCTGTAAAAACTCTTCCGCCCCACTACCCTGCAGCATGGCAATAGTAGCCAGTGCACCAGCAGAGAGACAACTGTCGTTGACCACAGTGATCGACAGAGGCGCATTTACCACCGGTCGACCGGTTTTTGGGTTGAGAATATGGCCATAACGCTTGCCCTGCAATTCAATATAGCGCTTAGTGGTGCCACTGGTTGCCACCGCGCCATGGGACAGGGTAACACTGTTTTTTTCAGCCGCCTTGGCTGCATATATTTCAACGGACTCAATGCCGATACACCAAGGTATGGCCGCACTGCCCTTGCAATAACAGTCACCGCCAAAATTAACGAGATAATTACCCGTAAAGTTTTGCTCGATCACCTGGCCGGCTCTATCTACGGCGTATTCTTTGCCGATACCGCCAAAGTCCAACTGCATGTCGGCCGGCAAGGTGATACTGGGAGTGATACTTGGCGACTGCCATAGAATTTTTTCAAGACCCACCCACTGCAGAACATCGGCTATAGCCTCAATGCTGGGTAACTGGTCTACGCCGGCCGCGCCACTTTCAAATGGCCAGAGTTTTTTTAATACGCCGGTGGTGATATCAAACAGCCCGTCACTCATGTCATGAAGACTAAAAGCATAGTTCAACAGCTCGGTATACTCGTTGTCCAGAGCTACTGGAGAGCCAGAACTAGTGTTGATTTTATCGAGCATATTGCCCTTGATATAGCGGCTAAAATGTCGCTCTATTCTCAAACCTTCAGCATAAGCCAGTTGGCAAAGGTCAGTGGCTTCGGTTATATCGGCGGTGTAAAGATGAATCTCGCAGGGCGAAGTCATCAGGGTAAAGCGACCGATCCAGCAATCCCCTCGGGCACTCATTGTAACCGCAGGGGCAGCAGGACCAGTGGTGGAACTAGAAATCATACGACATCATAAAAACTGTCGAACGTATGGTCGGGGTAAGATCGATATCGTTGAGTCTGCCGCGCTTACTGGATGAATCGTCCTCGGGGTTAATTTCATACAGCGCTAGTCGCATCGATAGCGCTTTACCACTGTCGAATTTATAATCCAAATTTACACCCAAGGTATAATTATTGGTGGCGGCAAGGCGATAATCGGCGCTCATATAATCGGGAATAACCGCAACGGCTCCATCAGCAAAAATCGATTGTTGAAAAAAGTCGGCACTGGATTGTTTGTACCAGCGCACTTGCGGTTCCAGTTTCCAGTTACTGCCCAACTCAAATTGCCAACCAGCAGCCACAGTATGAGAGTTTATTGACCAGTCATCCCAATAGTAGCGGTAACTTAAGTCGAGTACTTGGCTTGTACCTAGGCTGTACTTACCATGAACATAAACACTTTGCCGCTCTCTATGGTCAGGTCTGTTTTCATAGACATTAGCCTCGGGATTACCATTTGCATCGATAATCGACACCAGTTTTAGCGCATCATTCTGGTAGCCATTTACTTGGCCATAAGAATAATTGAGCTGCACAATAGCATCGCGATTGATAACCTGAGTAATGCCCGTAACCAGCTCATAAGCTCTCTTTTTTTCGGCCTCACCGGTACGTAAATTATTCCAAGCGGTCTTAAACTCCGCTTCATCGGCATAATCGGCCCGAATGATTGTTTCTTCACCAGGCTTTACAACGCCCCCAATCGGTAGGACTTCGGCATCTTCAAAAAGCGTCGAAAAGGAGAGCTGAGTATTTTTGCGATCAAAATTACGACTGATACCTGCCGTGATAGATTTAGACTTGTAGCTGTGTTCGTAAGAATAGCGGGCACCATAATTGATGCTGTAGTCTGAGTTCAAGATATCCTCTTTACTCACACTCACTGAACTTCGACGATGACTTTCGATCACCCATTCCGGCAACTCGCCCGCTGCGGTAACCGTTTCAAGGGAACCCGAAGGATTGCTGTAAGTCTGCGCTTCCGATGAAGGCAATGCACCCGTCATCGATGGTCCGGTAACGGTATCTGTATCGAGTTTAAACTGCAGGCTGCCACTGTCACTCTCTCGGGTAAGCTTTAACAGCGCTTGGTTGACCTGAATTCTGCCCTCTTCGGAGTATGAAAGTACTGCGGTTTTAACTCGCCAGTTACTGTTTTCATCAGCCTTAGAACCTACACTTTTATCCGCTGCAACATTAGACTTGTCGTTAAGTTGTACTGGGGCAATATTGACCGCAGAGTCGGATGCAGAATTAGTTGCTTCGGATAAAGAATCGGCCTGTATATCGACCGCAAGCACGGAACAACTCGCCGCAGTTAGCAGACCCGATATTTTCCGCACAGCTGTAACTGCCGCGCCTTTATTTCTGGCATTAATTACAGCCACAACCCCCACCCCCTATGCCGCCACCACTGGACGCCTCACGGGCAAAATAAATATGACTGTCAAATTCGGCCTGTAACTCCGAGTGCTTTATTTGCATAGAGTCTTTCGACAGGGTGCCTTTCTGCCAAGGTTTTACCCCGAGAGAAAAATCACTGCTAGCGCAACCCGTTAAGGCTGTGATACAGGTTAACAGACACACCTGGCGAACAAGCTTACCCATGGCTCTAGCCTCCACTGTCGGTATTTTGATTTTGATCGGTATCGGTATCGGTATCGGTATCGGTATCGGTATCGGTATCGGTATCGGTATCAATTATAGAATCGGCTAATAGCTGTTGAATACTCGCTTCATATTCAGTCGTTTTATCGGCATAAAAGCCGGTATGCTGAACGACAATGTTGCCATTAGCATCAATCAAGTAGGACGAGGGCATAGCATCAACCTGATATTTTTCAGCCAGTTCTCCCTCGGGGTCAAAAACGATATTTAGCTCGGTTGGCATCTCCAACAGGAATGCATCCGCGTCCACACGCTCTTCATCCAGGTTTATCGCAATAATTTCCAGCTCAGGATATTTTTTCTTGATCTCATCCATCCAAGGAAATGATTCCCTACAGGGACCACACCAGGACGCCCAAAAATCGACTAGAACCGGCTTGCCTTTGAGACTTTCGAGCTCGGCAAATGTGGGCGCAACTTTGACCGTTGATTCAAGGGCAGAATCTGCCGCAACCAGTGCGGAGCTAAGTCCAAGAGAAACAACAGCCGTACGCAGCAGTAATTTAACGATAAATTTTTTCACGATTAACCTCACGCATTCATAAATAAGCTAGCAATTATCACACATCAGTAGCTTGCAATACCAAACCCAAATGCGGTGCTAGCGCCGCGGCATGAATCTCGCTACGAATAGAAAAATCCGTTAAATTTTGGCTATCTTTGTCGAAGAACAACAGACTCGGAGGACCAAATAAATTGTAATGTTCGAGCATTTCAGTATTGTCGGTGACATCCGCTCTAATTAGGTGAAATTGCTCTAACTTACCGCGAACATTTGTCTCGGGGAATACATCATGATCCATCACCTTACAAGACACACACCAGTCGGCATAAAAGTCCAGCAGCACCGGTAAGCCCTGTTGCTCGGCAAGTTGTAACTCTGATTGCAGCTGACTCAGAGTGGATACGGTAGAGAACTGCTGATTAATATCGTCTACAACAGAAGATGGCTGACCTTGAATGGACCCAGCAGAAGCAAACTCAGACAGCGGCTGCAATGGGTTTACCGCACCACTGGCCGCCCCTAGCCACAACAAGGCACCATAGAGAACCGAGATAAATCCCAAAGATTTTCTAAATTGAGCCCAACCCTGTTTACGATCGAATTCGAGCCCGCCCAGATACACACCCACACCCATAATAAGTGCACCCCACAGTGCCAAAATAAGCGGTGCAGGTAAAATTCTCTCCAAGAACCAAATAGCCACAGCCAGCAACATTACGCCAAAGAAGGCTTTAACCCCTTCCATCCACATACCCGACTTGGGTAATAGGTGCGTACCACCAGTGCCTATAACAAGTAGTGGGGTACCCATTCCCAAGGCCAGTGCAAACAACGCCGAGCCACCCAGCAGGGCGCCACCTTCCTCTGTACTTATAAACACTAAGGCTCCGGCCAACGGCGCAGATACACAGGGTGAGACGATCAGTGCCGACAATACTCCCATCACCAGAGTACCCACGTAGGTACCGCCCTGTTGCTTATTATTTAAGTTGTTCAATTTGTTGTGAATTGATTGCGGCAGACGTAGCTCATAAAGGCCGAACATAGAGAGCGACAACACTACAAACAGCACCGCGAATACCGATATTATCCAAGGATTTTGCAGGTAGGCCGTAATATTAGTACCCGCCAAACCCAGCACTATGCCAAGTGAGGCGTAGGTTAAGGCCATACCCATAACATAGGAAAGAGACAGCATAAACGCCTCTCGCTTGGACAGGGTTTTCTTTTGACCGACAATAATACTCGATAGAATTGGAATCATCGGCAACACACACGGGGTAAATGTCAGGGCTAGACCACCGAGAAAGAATATAAAAGCGATGCTAATGATATTGCCATTCTCGAGCAGACTGGTAAGCCTATTTTCTTCGGTATGAAGCACCCGTTCAGGCTCACCGGATGCGGCAGTGAGCATGCTATTTTGAGCTATTACAGCTTTTGCAAGCGCGACATCAGAAATATTAAGGTCAGCAAGATTAAAAGAATAATTTTTACGTTTTGGCGGAAAACAAACGCCTTCATCGGCACAGCCTTGGTATTTTACCTGCAGGTTGAAACTATCACCTGCTAGCGCAGCAATCGCCGCTGTAACAGGAATATGAATAGTTGCACTGTCTCTATAGACCTCCTGCAAACCAAAATATTTATCTTCTTTTATCTTGCCTGCGGAAAAGATCACGCTATCCGCTGCAAGCGTTTGTACCGGTTCAGACCCTGACTTTAGTTTAAAGCGGAATTTATCCTTATAAAGATAATACCCCGGGGCTACATCCCAGCTCAGTGCGATATAACCCTCCGCAGAGAGACCAGCGACAGGAAGCTCAGATTCATCCGACAGAATCTCAAACTCTGCGATAAAAGCTTGTTCCGAACTCAAGCCTCGTTGTTCTGATGCCGATGGCTCTGCGGCCGAAAAAGTTGAGGCCGTAAACATCGTGCAAAAAAACACAACAATACCGACATTTAACAGACGACAACGTGCAAAAAATTTAATTAGAAACATAAAACACAACCATTATAATTATTATTAATTGATCGAACATATTCGCAAGTACAGCACTACATCGAGCTAGAGAACATGGTACTTGCTGACAATGTAATATTTACCGCCTGCCTCATCAGAGTAACTGTCGAGCACCTTTCGACGTGTCATTCTGCATACTAAAAACCAAGGCTGATCCCGGTGCGGTTGAAACAGTACATTTAACGCCAATCAAGTCGCCAAATATTTCTGTTCAGGTCTACTTAAAACTGGGTGAAAACCTACAAACTTCTATTATTATTCGTTAAAACTACACAGGCACTTTTACTGTGTCAATACACTTATATATAGCAAAAAAGTATATTAAGGGCTGATATCGCCAAGGCTGCACAAGCCCAGCTCAGTGCGGCGCCCTCCAATTATTAATAAAACAAAGAACCATAGTCGAGTAATACACTAGAACTCATATAAAACACCGTATGCATCATGCCGCTATTATTGTCGATAAAAACAGACTTAGACACTATCGAGTTGATAACGGACACATTATCAAGAGCGCCCTTAAGGCCGCGATGCCCGCTTAATTGACACCCATAAAACTGTCGCTTAAATCGTAATAACTGCAGAAATACACAGTAATTAAGCCAAATACGAGGTACTACCGTTTCGTTACCTCTTCAGAGCACCCGTAACACTTTTTTACACTAAAAGAGCTCATTAGTAACAGAACTGATTAGTACCTGCAGCGTAATGGCAATGTGCAGATTCTTTAGAGAGGCCAGCATGCGAAGCATTGGCGCACCGAAGTAGAGCTTTTAAGTGATACAGTGTGAACTTTTGTTCTGGAACCATCCCAAATAGTTACAGCGATGCAAACAGGCAATCACCGCGCAGCAAGAAATTATACACTCGTTAAACCTTGCTTCGCCCCTAATTCAAGTCCTGTTTACGAGTAACTCACGCAGTGGTACAGGCAATAACACTCTCAATCGCTGAGTCCACTCGCGCTCATGTTTTTGCCAGTAAAGGCCTAGATAGATAACGCCCAACCCCAGTGCACAAAGCACCAGCGGAAAAATCAAACTGTCTTCAAAAACTCGGTAAGATAAATACCCAATGTAGCAGCAAGCCCCTACCCCACCGAACACTACAAATACCCGCCGCATCAGCAAGACGCCGACTAGCATCATCACAAAATTGATACAAAAGTAGAACAATTTGCCGAGTTCTGAACCTGAATCCTGCAGGCTCAAGCCGCCCCAAAAAGTCATTACACCGAAAATATACAGCCAAAAAGCGAAGTCCCTTGGGGTTTGACGGCTGCGAATATCCACCCAGAAAGCTAAACCGATCATCAACAGACCAAAATACAGCGACACTAACTGGCGCAACGCCAAGGAATAGCGGCCGTCAGCTAACATAACGGCAAGATCCATCGACAAATACCAAAGCGTCACGGCAATAGGCATCAACATAAAGGGAAATTTATAGCGGCGCGCCAGTGCGGCCCCAGTGGCTAAAGTACCCAGCTCCATGTAGATCCAGTGCCACTGGATATAGCTGTGAAACTGGCGGTAGCTGGAATCATCGGGCCAAAAACCGAACCACGTTTGAACGCCATAAATGGCCAGGGGAGTAAGTGCCACAACAAAGGTGGCGCAGATACCGGCCGGAATAACATACCCCTGATGCTCGAAGTGGGTGGCCAGCTTTAAACCGACACCGGCGTAAGCCAACGCAATCCAAAAAATACCGGCGCCACCGTACGCCTCGAAGCCCAATGTCATAAACAAGGTCATAGCGCCAATAGCGATGAGGCCGCCGAAATAGTAGAGCAGGTTAGCGAAATCGAACTTAGCGTTAACAGCGGCCCGGTTAAGATCAGTGTCTTGCTGTTGAAAATACTCAACCAGTTGGTCCGCCTGGTTAGCATCGATAATAGCGCGCTCGACAGCGTCATCAAATTGCTCGCGTTGAATGTCCATGCCCTGCCCTTACTGATTAATAATAACTGACTCTAATACCACACTTAAATGCATCACCTTAAAACCGAGATCTTCTCGCGGCACCCAAATAAACATCGCGCTGTCCATACAGTGAATCATGCCCTAGTGTAGCGGCTAGTCGCGGTAGGAGGCAGACTTTGCATGATTGCAGAAGGCAGACTAACGCCTGAGCTAGGGCCGATCGCGTACTTATAGGTGACTCACTAACAGGTAAAGCCGCAAAGATTGAGTGAATCGTCGCACAGGGGACGGAGCGCCGGTTTTGCACAGATTAGAAACCTGCCCATAAACTCACCGGACTTGCACCCCCAAACATCAAAAAGAATTAGCCCATTCGATAATGTCTGCGCCCGAACCTTTGAAAATCACCTTACCTTTGCGCTTGGTGAACTGATAGTTATACATCGGATCATAGTAGTCACTTAACAACACCTCGATGCCCTCGCTAAAACCAGAGCTGTCATTGGCACTGAATAAATCGTGCAGCGAAATTTTAAACAGCTCTGCTAATACCTTATAACGCTCGCCGCCAAGACGCCTCTGAATGCGCGCCAAACTACCCAGCCAATAGTCACTGAATTTTTCAGCCGCTTGCTCACCGAACTCAGCTTTATACTCCTGCCACGGAACAGTAATGTAATCCTCGACAGTCATAGCAACCCGGCGCTCGAGTGGTTCCTCTACTAGTGCTAATTCGTTCCCGGTCATGGCATTTGCCAAGTTATCAGCCATCACAACACGGCCAATCATGCGTCCCTCATCCTCAACAAATAGCGGCTTGCCTGCTTGCCGATGACGGTGCTTAAGCATCGCTACTGAAACGGCGTTTTCCCAGTCAATATTGGTGGGCTGCAAGTCGTGCATATTGCGGCCAAAGGCCGAGCCGCGATGAAGGGCTAAGCCTTCGAAGTCGAGCATATTATTAATATGCTGCAGCACTCGTGTTTTACCGGAACCAGTGGGACCACAAATATTGATCATGCGTAGTGAGCTTATGCTGTTATCCAACTCATCAATCAGGAAACGACGCATGGCTTTATAGCCGCCAGCTACCAGTGGATAGTCGGTGCCGGCGTCGGCCAGCCAGCCCTGAGTGGTACGCGAACGCAGGCCACCACGAAAACAGAATAAGTAACCCTCGGGATTGCTTTCACAAAAGGCCTGCCACGAAGCCATACGCTCGGCTTTGATGTCTGGGGTAAATAACTTTAACCCCAGCGCTATGGCCTCTTGCTCACCCGCTTGTTTATAACGAATACCAATTTCATGCCGCTGTTCGTCATCCAAGAGCGGATGATTGACGGACATAGGAAAAGCGCCCTTATTCACCTCAATGGCGGCTCGAACGTCCATCATAGGGATGTCATTGAGAAAGATATTAAGGAAGTCTTCAGTGTTGATGCGAGATATTGTCATAATGTTAAAACTGTAAGAAAGGCAAGCAGGGAGCATACGCAGCTGTCGCTGGAGGTCAAGCCTGCCCTATAATGCTTACTCCTTCCCCTCCGTAAGAACTCCAGCCCTGTTATGAGTAAAATCATCATCGTCGGCCTGCCAAGAACCGGCACTACTAGTATCAGTGTGGCGCTGTTGGAGCAGGGTTTGAAAGTAGCCCATACTGCGTTTACACAGCAGGCCTTCAGTTTGGCCGAGGCGGTCTCCGATGCCCCCTGCTTCAGCGATTACCGCCAGTTGGATCAATTATTTCCAGGTTCAAGATTTATCTATCTAGATCGCCCACTGGATAAATGGATACCCTCGATGCAGCGGCTATTGATAAAAATGCTGCCCGAATTGGAGCCTAAAAAGGGCTATTTAAACCCGGTACTCAAGCGCAGCTTTATAAGTACTTTTGAGCTGTTTGATAACATAGACCCGCTGACACATAAGCACCTAGAGCAGTGCTACCGCAAACATCAGCGGAAAATATTTGACTATTTTGATGGTCGGGACAATTTACTGAAGATTGATATTGGCCAGACAGGTAGTTTAACAACACTGCTGCAGTGGTTAAATTTTTCCAGCGCAAGCTATGCTGAATTTCCACTACTTAACAGCGGTAAAGAAGTGGATGCCTGGAAAAACCACAAGCACCCCAATAAAATTAACCCCAACAGTTCCGGCCCTAATCACCGAAAGTTTTTTGCTTACGACGCATAACAGTAATGGTTAAGAAATTTGATCGTTATTTAGATGCACTGGCGCTTAGCAGTGTGATTGGACTAGCCCAAACAAGCCTACATCGACTTGAGCTAAGCTGTGTTAAGTATGCGCTACATACAGAACGGAACAACAGAACGGCTAATCAAAAAGCCCTGCTAGCAGCACCCACCGCCACTATCACTAGAACGATTAGTCCCTTCGTTAAACGGTAGGTCACTGCCGCAATCGGGGTAGATGCCGTAATGAACCGCATTGTCATCTAGGTTAGTGCCGACAAATTCAAAAAAACCACTAAATCGAGTGTCTTTTAACATCTGCCAAGTATTCCCACAGACCGGAAATATTTTGCCTTTTTCAATGGCATGGTGGCCGTCAAGAAGGAAGACATTTTCACTGTGTGGAATGCCGCCCTTGTAGATAACCGCCTGACCATAGTCTTCGCAGGCCGGTTCCAACTCGGGTAACTTAAATAACCGATAAGTCGCTGAATAACAGCGAATCGTACCGAGCTTTTTCTGCAGAGCTTCGTTCTCGACCGTAATAGGACTGGATTCGACCAGACGTGGATCGAGGAAGCCACAGCCTTTGGCGACAGTTAAAAAATCATTCCAATAAAACGCACCTGAGAGGCACTCGCCCCAGAGCACAGGGTCTTGGCGCAGTACTTGCGGCATGCGTCGGTCGGCGTAGACATCAGAAAAATAAATTTCGCCGCCCGGTTTGAGTAGATCGTAGGCGGCCCGCAGCACGGCGGCTTTATCGGTACAGAGATTGATAACGCAGTTGGAGACGATGACATCAACGGAATTGGGCTCTATGCCCAGTTCCGCTAAATTTTCTAATGTGCCTTCAATAAATTCGACATTGCTGTTAGCGAAACCAAACTGCTGGCGATGATAGTCGGCGTGCTCGCGCGCCACTTCTAATTGCTCGGGCGTCATATCAACACCAATGACCTTGCCCTGTTCTCCCACCATTTGAGACAGCACGTAAACGTCACGTCCAGCACCACAGCCGAGATCGAGTATAGTGCGTCCCTCAAGAGCCTCCGGTAAAATCAGACCGCAGCCATAGTACTTGGCCATGACTTGATCATGAATACGGGCCAAAATGGTTTTTAGAAACTGCGGTGGTTCTGCGCCTGTACAACAGGCATTAGTTTGTAAGTCTGAGGATTGCTGTAACGTTTGGCCGTAATAATCTTGCACTTGCTGCTGGGTTTTATCGTTCATTCTCAACTCTTGGGGAATTATTGTTTAACGTATTATTGTTTAATTTTAGTCATTACCGCATCGACTTCTTTGTCTGACGCCTCGGGGCTTTTTTTGTCGATACACATAGCGCAGGTCAATTTTAACTGTTTAACAAAACGACGGCAGTTCACGCACATAAACAGATGTAATTTCCATGCCAACCGCTGCGACCACGTTTGCTGATGTTCGAGATAATCACTGGCGTGCTCGGCAATTTGTTTGCACTTTAACATTCGCCTGTCTCCCTGTAGCGATCGACAACCTGCATCAGTTTTAAGCGTGCGCGATGCAACAACACTCGAATATTGGAGTTGGAGGTGTCGAGAATGTTACAGATCTCACCGAGCGGCTGTTGCTCAATATCACGCAGGGTAAATGCGGCTTTTTGTTGCGGCGGCAACAAGAGCAAGGTTTTTTCAATGCAAGCCTGCAATTGCTCTTCCTGTAAGAGCTGTTCAGGGGTATCCATGTCCCAATTGGTCGGAGGCGTAGCCCAGTGGCCGTCACTAGCAAAACGTTCGCCACTGAGGTAGCTCTCCTGCTCCTCGTCGTCGCGAAAACGCACCTGGCGGGACTCTTTGCGCAGGCGCGTTTTGGCACCATTGCTAACAATAGTATAAAGCCAGGTTTTAAGGCTAGAGCGGCCCTCAAATTTATGTATCGCTTTAAAGGCCGACACCCAGGCTTCCTGCACCACCTCTTCGGCCAAGCTAGGGCCGATAATAGCGCGGGCCACAATCTGCAGTTGAGAGTGATATTTGCGCACCAAGTCAGAAAATGCCTGTTGATCGCCCGTCTGAAGCTGAGTCAAAAAAACCGCCTCAGACGCTCGGTTTTGTGCTGCTCGCTCGCTTGCTGACCCTGTCGCTGCAGTATCAGTTGAAGGCACTGGTGCCAAAACACTTGTCATAGTTTATACCCAGTTATTGCGTAATTCGATCTATCATAGCCTGACCAAAGTGGCGCAACAATTATTCAGAGCACCACTTTAAAGAAGCTGAAATTTTGGGGCTATTTACACTAACAATCTTATTAAAGCGCCAATAAAAGATGAATAACCTGAACTCAGCGATGCTTTTTAAGCCCCAACGCTAAGGTTTAAGTAACACTCGCTTTTTCCACAAGAAGAACATCGCTGGAAGCACTAACAAGCTCAATAGCATAGCGCTAAGCATACCACCGACCATAGGTGCGGCAATACGTCGCATAACTTCAGAGCCAGCGCCATCACCGAGCATTACCGCGATTAAGCCAACAATTACCGTCGCGGCAGTCATTAATATGGGTCTTACTCTGAGTGTCGCACCATTAATAATGGCCTGTTTCAAATCGGCTTCGGTAATGTCTCGCTGCCGCTGCGAGTTCAAATCATCCAGTGCTTGATTCAAGTAAGTCAGCATTAGCACACCGATTTCTACCGCTACACCGGCTAGAGCTATAAAACCGACCCCCACCGCTACGGACAGAGCGTAATCGGCGAAGTACAAATACCAAATACCCCCCACCAGCGCCAAAGGTACAGAGCCGAGAATTAATGCCACCTCGCCGAGATGACGAAAATTCAAAAACAACAAAAGCGTAATTAAACCCAGCGTTAAAGGCACCACCTGCATTAGCTTGGCCTTAGCTCGCTGCATATACTCATACTGCCCCGACCAGTTAATAGAGTACCCCGGTGGCAATATCAGCTTATTAGCCACCAATTGTTTGGCATCAGCCACATAAGAACCTAAGTCACGGCCTTCGATATCCACCAATACCCAACCATTCAAGCGAGCATTTTCACTTTTGATGTACGGCGGTCCATCCTCTAGGCGAATATCGGCTACATCCGCCAGGGTAATAGTGGCACCGGCAGGGGTGACAATCGGTAAGTTTTTCAGCTGCTCGGCACTATCGCGATAGCGCTGTGGGTAGCGTAAATTCACAGGGAAGCGCTCTAAACCCTCGACCGTTTGAGTAACATTAACGCCACCAATAGCAGTGCTGATCAATTGTTGAACTTCAACAATATTAAGCCCGTATCGAGCGGCTCGGGGCCGATCGATATCCACTTGAATATAGCGGCCGCCCACCACGCGCTCAGCATAGACCGAAGCTGTGCCCTCAACGCTTGGGATCAACTGCTCTAGCTCGCGCCCCAAGTTCTCAATAATGTTTAAATCAGGGCCCGCTATCTTGATACCCACCGGGGTTTTAATGCCGGTAGCCAACATATCGATACGCGTTTTAATCGGCATAACCCAAGCATTGGAAACACCGGGAAATTTAACTCGATCGTTGAGTTCACGCTTTAACTTAACCGGCGTCATACCGTCGCGCCACTCGCTGCGAGGTTTAAATTGCACCACGGTTTCTATCATAGTCAAAGGCGCTGAGTCAGTCGCTGTTTCGGCGCGCCCCACCTTGCCGAAAACCCGCTCAACTTCAGGCACCGTCTTGATCAACTTATCGGTCTGTTGCAGCAATTGCCGCGCCTTGCCAATAGATATAGCGGCGTAGGTAGTGGGCATGTACATCCAGTCGCCCTCGTCCAGCGGCGGCATAAACTCGCTGCCAAGCTTGCTAGCTGGCCAAGCACCTGCCAGCAATACCAACACCGATACGACTAACAGTTTCTTGGGATGATTTACCGCCATGGTAATGACCGGCTTGAAACAGGCCACCAGTACTCGATTAATCGGATTGTGAGCCTCACTCTTAATGTGACCGCGAATGCAGTATCCCATCAGCACTGGTACTAGGGTAATAGCCAAGCCTGCTGCAGCTGCCATGGCGTAAGTTTTGGTGAAGGCCAGCGGTGCAAATAACTTGCCCTCTTGGGCTTCAAGAGTAAATATGGGTAAAAAACTAACGGTGACTATTAGCAGTGAGAAGAATAGCGGCGCGCCGACTTCCTGTGCGGATTCGCGCACAATAGCCCAGCGCCGTTGTTGATTTAAGCGCTGCCAGTCGCGATCTGGGTGCTGCTTGTGGTACTTTTCTATATGTTTGTGCAGATTTTCGATCATCACAATAGCACCGTCGACCATAGCGCCGATTGCAATAGCAATACCGCCTAGAGACATAATATTGGCATTAATACCCTGCCAATACATTACCAATACCGCGCATAAAATTCCCACTGGCAAGCTTAGCAGCACCACCAAACTGGATCGAAAATGGAATAAAAACAGCGCACAAATGAGCGCTACAACGATAAATTCTTCCACTAATTTGTCGAATAAGTTATCGACCGCACGGTCGATCAAGCGAGATCGGTCATAAGTCTGAATCAGCTCTACGCCATCAGGCAGACTGCGCTTTAGAATCTCTAATTTTTTCTTGACCGCGTCAATAGTACGCCTGGCGTTTTCACCAAAGCGCATCACCACAATGCCACCGACTACCTCGCCCTCACCGTCGAGTTCCGCAATACCACGGCGCATTTGTGGCCCAAGAGTAATATCGGCGATATCCCCCAGTAGTAGCGGCACACCGCGAGCACTTAACCCCAGAGGGATCTGCTGAATATCTTCAATCGATTTCAAATACCCTGAGGCGCGAACCATATATTCGGCTTCGGCCATTTCAATGACCGAGGCCCCCGACTCTTTATTAGCATTGCTAATAGCCGCGTGAATTTTTTGCAGTGGCAAGCCATAGGCGCGCAACTCATTCGGATCAACTGTCACCTGATACTGTTTTACCATGCCGCCAATAGTTGCCACTTCCGATACGCCGGCAACAGTTTGCAATTCAAATTTTAAAAACCAGTCTTGCAAAGCGCGCAATTCGCTTAAATCGTGCTGCCCACTGCGGTCCACCAATGCGTATTGGTAGACCCAGCCTACCCCAGTGGCATCGGGCCCTAACTCCGGCTGTATACCGGCGGGTAACTTGCCCGACACTTGACTCAGATACTCCAATACTCGTGAACGCGCCCAGTACAGATCGGTGCCATCTTCAAATATCACATAAACATAGGAATCGCCAAAAAAAGAAAAACCGCGCACATTTATCGCTCCCGGTACCGATAACATCGACCGAGTAAGCGGATAAGTGACTTGATCTTCGACCACCTGCGGCGCCTGCCCAGGATAGCGAGTTTTAATAATCACCTGCACGTCGGATAAATCGGGAATAGCGTCGATGGGTGTATCTCTTAGTGCCATAACGCCGGCCAGCACTAGTACTACCGTGGCGACTATTACTATTATGCGCTGATCAATAGCCGCGCTAATGATGCGGGCAATGACCCCCTGCTGATTATTCATGACTCATGCCTTTATGCCCGACATGATCGATGAGTTCATCGTGCGCAGGAGCACTTAAACGCATTAATTCAGCGTCAAGATTGGACTCGGAATCAATTAAAAATTGCCCCGACACCACTACGCGCTCGCCGGCCTTTAGGCCTCGGATAATTTGCACCCTACGACCCAGTTCAGCCCCGGCTAATACCGCACGGCTCTGAAAATGCCCGTCGTTTGATGACACGACTACGCGATCACCGCGGCCACCACGAATGAGGGCCTGACGGGGAATATGCGGCAAATTACTGGCCGCAGCTGCGGTAATAACCAAAGCAGCAAACATGTTAGGTTTTAAGCGCGCATCGCGGTTGTCGATGACCACACGCACTTTGGCTGTGCGAGTTTTGCTGTCTAATTCAGGGTAGAGATAGTCGACTCTTCCCAGCCATTCATCGCCTGGTCGGGCATTGACGGTAATACGCACCTGCTGGCCCTTTTCCAGACTCGCCATTTGTCGCTCGAACACCTCGGCAATAACCCACACGGTGTCAATATTACCCACCGCCATTATTTCACTGGCAGGTACTACAAACATGCCGTGACGCACATGCAGCGCACTGATAAAACCATCGGTATGAGCATAGTAGGCGACAAATTGTTCAACTTTTTGACTGCGCACCAGACGGTCAATTTGTTGCCGACTAATACCAAGCGCTTGCAGTCGAGCTTTAGCGGCAAACTGCAACGAGCGGCTATTATTTTTTATCAGCGATAAATAATCCTCTTGAGCGTTAGCTAACTCTGGCGAAAAAAAGTCAAATAATTTTTGCCCTGCCTTGACTCTGTCCCCTTCGGTGGAGATGTAGAGTTTCTCTATCCAACCCTCCGCGCGGACATGAATATGATGCAAGCGATCTTCATCAAACTGCACAAAACCAACGGTGTCGATCGGCACTTGCAGCCTCTCAATCGAGACTAATTCGGTGCGCACGCCCAAGTTATTCTCTACCGCCGGGCTTATACGCACGCCTCCCGCTGGCACAGCCGTGCTTGATTGTTCGGAGTAGACCGGTTTTAAATCCATCCCCATGGGTGATTTACCGGGCTTATTACGACGATAATTGGCATCCATGGGCGCAACCCAGTAGAGCGGGGTTCTCTGCGCTTTATCTGCAGCCACCTCTAATTCGGGATAAACCGGTACTAGATCCATCCCCATGGGCGACTTACCCGGCTTATCGCGACGATAATTGGCATCCATGGGTGCCACCCAATAAAGCGCGGTTTTCTGCGCTTTGTCTGCAGCCAACTCTAGTTCGGGATAAACCGGTACTAGATCCATTCCCATTGGCGACTTACCCGGCTTATCGCGACGATAATTGGCATCCATCGGCGCAACCCAATAGAGCGGATCAGCTGCAGCGTCTAGTTCCTGGTTGATTAGGTAACCATTAACATAAAAACCCGCGGCAAAAGCCAAGCTTATGATCACCAAACTAGCTGTTGATATAGCTACAACAGAATTTTTTTCACTCATAATTTCACACATAAATAAGAGACAATATTAATAGTCATCAGCATAGAATGCTGCAACAGAGACAACGGCAGGCGATATTACTTAAATCGGTTGAACGCTCCATCTTAACTATGACGATGGCAAATATCTTAGCTAAGGCGACGCCGGTATACCCGAAAGTTCTGGCTATAGAGCAGCTAACACCGTCCAACGCGGTGCACAAAAATGAGCATTTATGCTCATCAAACAACGCAGCAGCCACACTCTTCCTTTGAGAAACTTACAAAGTTTTGTTAACGGCCGTTACCAAGACTTTTTTCATCATCAATAGTCATAATAATAGCCCCTCCCCCAAGGGCAAGGTCAAGATTAGCCTTTTAAGCAGTCTAATAATTGAGCTTAACAACCCGAATACAATAACCGTCGCCTATTCACTAACTATTACAAAGACTGCTAACCCACATAGATAAAACGATCGGGAAGGCCTGTGTGCGCTGCCAACAAACAACTAGCGATGGACTTGGCTGAACAGTTAAATATATGAGCTTTAATGCACACCACCATTACTGCCGCCACCACGGCCAGCACTCACTAATGGTTAAAAAAAGATGTTTACGCCGAGCACCTGCCCATACCTTGCGTCTAACACTGTAAATAGGCTAAAAAGAGCCAGCCGGTGCACTATAGATCGAATCGACAAGCCGGATTTATATTTCCCGCATGACCCTCGCTGGCACACCGGCCACCAATACCCCTGCGGCAACATCCTTATTGACCACTGCACCAGCGGCTATAACCGCGTTATCGCCAATACTCACTCCTGGCAGAATTTGTGCCCCCATACCCACCCAGACATTGTTGCCGAGGGTCACTGGCCTGGCGATCTCCAGGCCCTGCTGGCGTCGCTCAGCATTTAAAGGGTGAGACACAGTGGCAATATTAACGCCTGGTCCCAACAGCACATTATCGCCAAAAGTCACGGCAGCAGCATCTAAAATTACCACGCCATGGTTGGCATAAAAATTTTCCCCGGTCGATATGTTGTAGCCATAATCACAATTAAATGGCGGCTCCAGCCAAGGGTTTTTCGACTGCTTAAAAAGACTGAATAGCAACTTGCTGCGGGCGCTAATATCTTTTGGCCCAAGTTGATTAAACGCATGACAAATAGACTTGGCCTGCATGCGTTCACGACGCAGTTCTTTAGTATTAGCATTGTATTCAAGCCCCTGCTGGCGCCTGTCTTTTTCGGTTATGGGCATAATCTTATGCTCGACAATTAAACAACTATAAACGGCCTACATGATAAATAATTAAAGCCGACTACTCTAGGTGGTGCGTCCTTTATGACGCCGCGCCTTAACAGCCGGTTAATCGACTGCCTTATCGACATTTTTCCAACTCCGTGGCTAACCTAATACGCTCGGCCTTCTTTTGTACTGTGATTAACATCGAGATATGAAACCCGCCATTTAAAGACAAAGATTCTTTGCACAGTCCCAACATTGTCAATCTAACGCACCAAAAAAAACAAATGAATATCATTCGTGTTTGCAAACTATTATCATTTATAGTCTAATAGTGTAATACATTAATTGCAGCGAAGATTTTAGCAATGGCCAACATCTCTATACTTCTTATAGAAGGCACTCCGGCCAAGCCCCAAGATATATCTGATGTTCTTAGGCGCGCAGGCTATGGCGTCAAACATATTCCCTGCGATAGCAACGATATCTCCAGCAGCGCGACGGAGACACATGTACAGGCGAAAAATGCACTCGCCCGTTTAGCCTCGCTCTCCCTACTCGTTGACGAGACAACAGAACCGTCACAGGCTCCGCTCGTAATTATTACTAATAAACATAACCGCGAGTCTATAGCATCCAAAGGCTTACTTTACTTAGATGATCTGCAACTGAATCGACTCACCCATCAAGCGTATGTGCACAATAAAGTAATGGACCTAACCTCGATTCAATTCTCTCTACTCCACGCTTTTTTGGAGAACCGAGGAGCCGTCATGAGTAAAGCTATACTTTATCAATCCGTATTAAACCGAGAGCTCGGCCCTCATGACCGCAGCCTTGACATGCATTTGTCTCGCCTCAGGCGAAAACTAACCGACTTTGGCTGGCAGGGCGAGCGCTTAAAGACCATACACGGTAAAGGTTACTGTTTGACATAATTCACCGTCAAGGTCGACACTGAGCCAAACCGTTAGATATTTTTATAACCGGCTAAGTGATAGGTTTCAATATTTACTGAGCATTGGTTTGCTAAAACTCATTTTTATCACGCTTGAGTGTATCTTCGTAATTGGCATGCAGAATTTTTCAGCAGACAGGAAGCCATAACAGCAGGCATCGCTTCAGTATTGCCACTTATTAATTTATCAATCAAACAATCTATTCTTAGGCATGTATTGATAAGATATAACTTGTCACATAAAGTGGGCTTATTATTTGATTTAATTCTATTTCCCCAGTACAAAGGATCTATTATGAAAATAAATAAACTAGAGAAATATTTTGAAGTTGATAAGGTTATCTTTCATAGTCTTGATGTGGCACTTTACAGCGTAAGCGCCATCATTGATGGCGTGGAACACATAATAATTGATAAAAAAGGGAAGCCGCTGAAAAGCCATAATTTACTCAGCTTACAAAAACAGTTAAAAAATGTGAAGGCTAAAAAACAAGTCTTAAGACATGTAAGCGCTTATGATGAAATGATAGGCGGCCCAGTCAAAACATCCAATATGCTAGAGGTACCGCTGGGTGACAATAAATTGTATTGAACTGTGCATCAAATTAATGCATTAGCATAGGTACAGAGATAAAAGACCGGCTAACTTACAGCTGTTTATTATTCATAGTCTACTCAACTAAGACTTATAGGTAGACTCAACTAATACACAATATCTTGATACGCTATCCACAGCTTTAATAGGCGAGTTCAGCCTAGTATTAGTGATAGTCTTATGAATATTTTAATTCTCTAGCGCGTCGCGTCTTCTCGACGGCGACGACTGTGGCCCCTTACATACCACCTACTTATATCTGCGTATCATTCCGGCTAATGATTAAACGACATCAGGATCTTAGCGAGCAGCTACCTAAGCGTAACTAAACAGGCAGTTAACCCCGCATCGCTGCCTAGTCAAGAACTCCAATACTACCGATTAGGTTGCACTGGATTCGCGACACATGCTCCTTATGAGCGCACTCTATCCTTCTTTTATGCACTAGCCTGTACTGAAGCTAGCACTTTTCTACCCGTTTTTAGACACAGCATAAAGCGACTATCGTCTGTCAAAACTACTTGCCTAAAAAAATAACCTATACAGCCTTAGCAGGGGCATATTTAAATTAATAACGGGTGCACTCTCTTCTCTATTAGCGCGCCCTTGCGACCAGTGCAAAGAGAAAAATCCAACCTAAAGACAGCATTCACACACTAAAAATAATTATGAGTCCCTCCAAACATCTCACATTAAAGACTCCCTGCATTAAAGCTTGTAACAATTGTAAACATTCTTTAAATGATAACCATTTGTAACTACATTGCAGTGGTTAAATGTGTCGATTTATTTGGCAAGTAATATTATGAACCACTCAACCAGAGGTATTTATAAGCTGGCGCTGAAACTCATAGTTTAGTTTTTGAAGGGTAAATACGCTATTAAGCTGCTATTGAAAGTCTTATAGCTATTGCGTCGCTGGAGATTGGGTGACTATTGGTTGACCGAGTTTATAGAGGCGCCGCCATCGCTATTATAAGCTGTAAAACGTTATATATAGCAACACTGTGAGTTTTATGAGGATGCTCATGAGGCCCTAAATTAAAAACTTTAAATTCACTCTACATACCATGTTTCGTAAAGCCTGATGCAAAGTAATCGATGACCAATGCCAAAGAGGAATATTGCCATGCAGCCTAATTTTTCGGCTCCAGCCGCCTCAACTAAGAAAAAAAGCGTTGACCCTTTATGTGAAGATTTAAAGGACTTAATCCTGCAACCCGATCTTATCGATAACTTTGAAGATCGCGTAGTGTGCCAACTGGTAGAGGCTCTGTTATTTGAGGAGTTTACTGTCTACAGCAAATCTATGATTTCAGAAAACTACTGCAAAGATTTCAATTATCACAATATATATAATTACAAAGTTGAATTTTCGATTGCGAACACTACTTTGCAATGTATAGCTCATTTTGGTTCATTCGGCCGAATTAGAGTTGCTGAAAAATCCGTAAAAAAAATGAGCTCACGCTTTTATTCAAAAGCCAGCATCAAGGATATTGTCAATCTATTAAGCATTAATGACGAAGATAAGGATCGGTTTCTCGGCGAGCTTACACAATCTATTTTACTCTCTCGCTGGAATGCGGAAAATATATTCTCGCATAAGTTGCCTGCGCGATCACTACACCTGAAAAATATAGGCGCGGCTATTCATGAGAACATCCACTACCCACACTGCCTGCAGATACAAACTGAGTTCAGCTTAAGCGACCATATTCATTATGGATTAAAGTCAGCCAATAATTTTCAGCTGCACTGGCTCGGTATCAGGAAATCGTTAATAAGCGATAATCTCGCTGTGTCAGAAGAGATGCATTGGCAATGTGAGATTGGTGCTACCGAATACGCTAACTTAATCGGAATACTAGAACGGCGCGGTGGTAATCATAGCGATTATAGTCTCGTTCCAATACACCCATGGCAGCTTCAGAACCTAGAAAAACCCCTACAGATAGCACAAAAACGCCAAGATATAATTAATCTTGGCGCAGTCGGAGACCATTATCAGGCCAGCCAGGCATTGCAGACACTGATTAACGTCACCCAACCTACTAAAGCCAATGTTAAATTGCCGCTGAATATTAATTACGACGACTCACATAATCACCTGTCAAAAAAAATAGCCTGTAAGGCGCCTGAGCTATCGTCTTGGTTACAAAATATAATAGCGAATGATAGTTTTTTGCAGAAGCAAGGTACGTTACTTTTGCTGAGTGATTATGCAGAAATCTGTATAAAAGATAATAACACTGAAAATTTTACTGCAGAACAAATTGAAATAGTATCTTTACTCGAGGGTAAAATCGGTGCAGTTTATCGACAGAGCGTGCTCAGCAGACTTGGCAATGATGAGTCTTCTGTGCCGTTCACCGCGCTGACAACGTATGAACCCGATGGTAATTTTTTTATCACAGATTGGCTAAATGAATATGGGGTCGAGCGTTGGCTGTCACGCTTACTTGACGTATGCCTTATCCCAATCTGGCATATGCTATGCCAGCACGGCATTGCATTTGAAGCTCAGGCACAAAATCTAATCCTAATACACAATCAAGGCTGGCCAGAAAAAATTGTACTGCGTGATGTTCATGAAAATATCATCTATGCCGAGGACTTTTTAGCGACGGAAAAGTGTGCGCAAAAACTCGCTGCAATCAAACCAACATTTAATGATAACCCCACTGATTATGGTTTTGATGTTAAGTGCTTTGAATACCTGCGCGAAATATTTATGAGCACCACCTGTGTTTACAACCTTGCCGATTTATCCTTCAGCTTAGATAAACATTGTGGATACTCTGAGGTTTTATTCTGGAAGATGATCAAGAAAAAACTTAATGCTTATGAACATTGTGGAGTTACCGACGCTGCAAAGATTAAGTATGTTATCGCAACCGATAAGACCATAGCGGTTAAATCAATACTTCAGAACAAAATCCACACTGGCAGTACTCGTGAGCACCACGAACACCGAGTGAGCAATACATTTACATCCTCACAAAGCACCCAGACTAGAGCCACATAATGATCTATTTAGATGACCAGTTGCTAACCCAAAAAGACTTCAATAGTCTTTATACAGCCTTTGAAATAAATACCATATTGGCCAATAGCGACAACATTCGATTCACTATTTGCACAACTGACACGGCAGTGCTCATCGCTTTGTGTCTGTATATGAAAAATAAAGGCGGCTCGGCGTTCCCTCTTCCTGCCGGTACGCCACGACCCGCTGCGCTGAAACGAGCGATCAGAAGCGGCAGCCACTATTTACTTTATGGCAATAGCCTCGATGATGTTTTGAATAATATTGAGAAGGTTTGCAGCAGTGCTAATGACACAGAATCTGTGCTGATACAAATGAGCTCAGGCACTACGGGTACCCCTAAGGTTATTTCCAGAAGCTGGGCTGATATCAATGAAGAGGTTTGCAGTTATGTCGCTCACTTTAGTGAGGCCAATGACATGACGCCGGTTATAGCCTGCCCCATTAGTCATTCATATGGGCTTATCTGCGGTTTAATGGTTGCCCTCGAAAGAGGTGTTGTACCTGTTGTTATCCAAAATCTAAACCCAAAATATATCATCAAAAAAGTTAGACAGCATAAAAACTCGATTCTCTATTCATCGCCAGCCTTGATAGGAACAATTTCAATGCTAATAGATAAGTCAGAGCCTGTGCATGCCATTATGTCATCGGGTACTCTACTGCAGCCCAAATGGTTTGACATGGTAAAAACTAAATCAAAATTCTTATTTCAGCAGTATGGCTGTTCTGAAACGGGCTGTATCTCAATCGGCAAGAACATTGATAACTACGATGAAATAGGCCTTCCACTCCCATATCTCAACGTCAGTTCCGGATCAAACCCTGATCAAGCGGAGGAGATTGTCGTTACCAACAGTCGTGATGAAGTAATAAAAACTAGAGATATCGGATATTTTGATGATACCGGTAGTTTACATTTCATCTCCAGAATTGACGACATGATCAATGTTGCTGGCCTAAACGTTTATCCCTCTGAAGTAGAGGATGTCATCCTTGAACTGGCCGACATTCAAGACGCGGTGGTATTCAAAAGCCAACAGGCTTCGGGCAGTGATCAAGTTTGCCTGCAATACGTATCCTCTGAGGTAATTAAGGCCAGCGTAATAAGAAAATGGTGTAGGCAAAACCTTGCTTCGCATCAGATCCCCATGGTCATACAGCGTGTCGACAAAATTGCCAGAAAGCCCAATGGAAAAGTCAGCCGTAAAGAACTTGCCGAATCACTCCGTTAAATAGCCGTAATAAGTATTCCATTTTAGTTGCTCCGCCATAGGGGCGAAACATTCCTTTTTTGACAACAGGCTGTCAAATTTAAGGTATTTCAATAGCCTGTAAGAAACTGTAGCTATGAAAACTAGAGAACAAATTATTGACCTTTTTTTTACCACACTAAGTGTCAAAATGAGCAACCCCAACCTCGTAGAATTCAATAGCGATGCACATCTTATCGATGATCTTGCCATAGAGTCATCTATGTTGCTTGAATTATTAATGCACATGGAGCTTGACCACGAGTTGGAAATACCTGAAGAATCACTTATGAACTCTGACTTTGAAACCGTCAGAAACATCGTTGAACTTATGTTCAACTCTCAGTATATAGATGAAATTGATGAAACCTTGGCGTTTTTCGAGAAACCAAATGTCCACTGTTTGACCCGCTGTCTCAGCGAGATCGTCAAACGCATAAATACTCTAAATCATCACATACTTTACTTTGGGGTTTTGGGCGCGAAAGTCAGCGTCAACGATGAGTTTGTGCTCGCTAGTCATAATGACAATAT
>CAJWZU010000036.1 GCA_913050115.1 uncultured Cellvibrionales bacterium | reverse complement strand
GCGAGTAAAAGACCAAGCCCGTCAGCTGGATTACTTTAAGTTCAGTGGCATTGAACTAAGTGGTGTTATTGATGCCGCCAATTTAACTTTTTCCCGTCAGAATTGGCGCGAAGAGGGTATGCGTATTAAGAGTAGTGGTAAAAGCATTGAAGACTGGTTTGACTCCACCATGTGGGGTTTAGATATACAATTGCAGTCAGATTTTGCTCGCCTAAATCTCGTTTATGGCATTGATTATTACTTGGATAAGGTGGATACAGGCCGCGTTGATTTTAATCCAGACGGCAGTGTCGATAGCGTTCGAATTCAGGGCCCAGTGGGTGACGACAGTGTGTTTGCTCAGAGCGGTGCATATATTCAAGCGGCTCTCGACTTAGGTGACCGGGCGCAAATTACGTTCGGGACTCGCTACAACCGTGTTGAGGCTGAAGTCGGGCGCTTTGAAGACCCCGCTAGCGGTTTTTCTGTCAGTTACGGTGAGCACTGGGATAGCTGGGTTAATAGCGTGCGGTTTAGTTTCGATGCATCTGATAACTCAATGCTTTGGCTGGGCGTGAGTGAATCCTTTCGTGCCCCCAATATTGCCGATATTAGTCGTTATGGCGGTAGTCGTTCGAATGAACTAGAAATCGCGGCGACTGAGCTGAGTCCTGAGGACTTTGTAACTTACGAACTGGGGCTAAAGCAGCGGTGGCAAAACCTAAATTTTAGCGGCAGCGTCTTTTACACTGACATGAGCGACTATATAGCCAGTACACCAACAGGTCGCATGGTGGATGGCATGACTGAGGTGAGCAAAAAAAATGCGGCCAGTGGTTACATTCGCGGCCTTGAATTGTCGTTAGATGCCGATATGGGTTATGCGCTCGGCGGCGACTGGTCGAGTTTTATTAATACCAGCTATTTGGACAGCGAGCTGACCTCCGTGCTCGATGCCCGTTCTGGCATTGAGGTGTCTGAACCGACTAGCCGCCTAATGCCTCTCACCCTTCATGCTGGCCTAAAGTGGCAGGGGGCGTATTTGAGTCAGAACCTTTGGGCTCATTTAGATGTGACATATGCGGCTAAGGCGGATCGTTTATCGAGTCCTGATAAGGCCGATACACAGCGCATACCTATTGGGGGTACGCCCAGCTATACCTTACTGACGTTAAGAGTAGGTTGGGATGCAAGTGATAGCTCATCGCTGAGTTTAGCCTTCAATAATTTACTCGATACACCTTACCGTAGTCATGGTTCCGGCAGTAATGAGCCCGGTCGAGGCATTGATTTTGGTCTAAGGTTTGAGTTTTAAGCCATAGTTTAGCTAGTCCCTTTAACGGTTTCAGCAGTTCCCATATTCTCGGTGTCTATCTGCTTGGATAAAGTCTTGTGTCTAGATTTAAGCCGCTTACCCAATAAACAATTATAGGCCTGTGTAAGTTTTCTCTGGACGAGCTGAATGCGTCAACGTTAATGATCCACGTCGACCCATTGAGTTGCGGAGTTATGATCGGCTTACTGTTCAGATGTGTAAGAATTGACGCTATTACCCAGCGGTATTTATTGGGTCTTACGGTATCAACTTGTGACATATGGATATGAAATGGCAGCCGACCCTGGCAAAAGTAGTGACCTGAATGAGCGGTCACTGGCAGTAGGTATAAACAAATAGCGCTGATTAAAAGTTCAAAGTGACTGAGCTGGTGGTATTGATTTTCGCTGGATTGATGCAGACTGCAGCCTGTTTTTTCTTTCGCCCGCTAGCCGCTTAATACCCATGTAGGTGCCGGTGATAAGCAGCAGCAGTAGCAAGCAGGCAGCCGGTAAAAATAAACCATACTTAGCATAATCGTGAAAGAAGGTACCTTGATGAATAGACTCAATCATGCCTGTACGTCTATAAGCGGTGTGTAATAACTTACCGCTGTGGCTGTCTAGCTGGAGCTCCCAGCCACTTTTGGCACGCACTTTGATAAGCCCTTTACTTGGGCGTACATCTAAGCGGCTAATATCACCCCAGTTACTGATAGCGGCAATTTCTACCGCTTTTGATCGCTGCAATATTTGCTCGAAGGACAGCGTCATCAGTGTACTCTGGCCCTTTTGAGTGGGGGGTTGTACCCATGCGAGGTCCTTTCTTAAGATCAGCAGTATACCGCTAACAATAACGATGAGTACGGGCAGAGCGCAGACTAGGGCTCCATAGTAGTGAAGTTTTCGGCTGAGTTTGAGCCAGGGACTGCGTTTAGACATAATGAGTCGCTGCTTTGTAGTGATGCTAATAAATGAAAGGCAGCGATTATAGGTTTAAATCCTATAAATTCAAATGGATGTTATTTGTATTTATAGGATTGTCGAATGTCTTGCACGGGAAGTTGGTGTTGGCGGCAAAACTCTAATAGCTGCTGATACGATGTTTCAGCACTTTGGCGTGCAGCGCGTCGCAACTCTACGCAACAGCTACGGTTGTGGGCCAGTGATAATATGTATTGGTGAGCCGTCTTAAGGTGTAGACAGGCTTCATACGTCTGGTTGCTGTTTTGATAAAAGTCAGCTAGATTTCGATGGCTGCTAATAAAGGCCGCGACCGCGTCTTGCCTGTCTCGGTAATAGACGAGCTGTCTTTCGGACACCTCAAGTGCTTTGCAATAAAGCCGCTCGGCAGCACGCCGCTGGCCACTGAAGTAGAGCTCGTTGGCGCGGCTAATTAATCTTTTCCATTCGGTCATAATGCTCTCCGTTTGTTAAGAGCATAATCACGATTTCCACTTAATGCAAATGATTATCACTTTTGTTTGTTGCTAGCAGGTTATAAGTGATGCTGTTCTCTTGTCTGTAGGCGTTAGGACTGTGCTATCGAGACCGGCGACAACCGAAGTTATGCGGTCGCAATGACAAATATTTTTGTATACCTATCAAGAAGCTATTTCAGATTTTATGACCTCATGTAACCGGTGGCTTAATGTCGTGGAGTGAAGATATATACAAATTGATTATGGGGGATCTAGAAAGGTCAAGTATAGAAACTGATCGTTAAATATTAAATGTGCTGATATTGATGTTAAAAATAGCCACTCGGATCAGATAAGGCTTTTTTATGAGCCTAGTAACTTATAAGTAGAAAAGAATATGGTTTGTAACTGAGGTGTCAGCGTGTTGTGAGGACCGTGTCAGGTTTATAGCAATAACGGGGTTATTAGCATGCTAATTGAGTAGCTTGTGCGTCGCCATCAGGGTTATTTACTCCCATAAAAAAGCCGGGCAATGCCCGGCTTTTTTATGGATATGTCTTATGTACGTTTGCGCATACGGCGAGTAACGCCTGCAAAGCCCAGAAGGCCCATGCCCATCAGAGCTATCCAATGCATGCTGCTGGCTGTTTCTGGCAGCATTGCTTGGTCGCTTGGATCAGCCAATACTTCAAAGCGGTCGTGTGGAAGGTATACAGATATATCTGTATTTGGACGAATGTCAGCAAAGTTAACGCGCTTTCCATCAACCCAAGCACCGACATTGGCACTTTTCTTAACATGGTGAGTAGGGCCGTAGCTGCCGTCATTCAGTTTAATCTGGGTGCGGTAACGTCCACTGATTTTGCTGTCACGCAGTTTTGCATCAACGCGGGTAAACAGCTCGCCATTATATTCAACGACTTCAACACAAGCGTCGTTAATTTCAGGGAATTTTTCAGTAATACTGCTGTTGTAATTTACATCAGCGCAGCTCACAGAAGAGCTAGTCATCTGGGCGGAAGCTGAAGATGCAGCAGCAATGATGCCAGCAGCGAGCAGTGTTTTCATGGTGTTTTTAATCATTATCTCATCCTTAAATTATAGGGGGGTAGTTCAACTTTTATCCGTTAACCGTACAGCCTCAACGATAAATCGCTGTGGAGCACTGCCAACAAAATAAAATGGGTAACAAGTCACCAATACTAGAGTGTGGTCATCTCCTTGAAGTATTCCCACATCTGACGGGGTGACTATGTGTGTCTTATTAATCTGATAGCGGCGCGTCTCAGTCAAGCTTTCTAGCTCGATTATGTCACCAATCTGGATATCCTTGAGTGGTCTAAACCAGCCGTCTCTATGTCCGGCTATGCCGATTCGACCATTACCATTAACCGAATCTGTCGAAAGAATCCGCGCTGCGCCACGATTAAGGTTGTGTTTGTTAGCGCCGTCAAAAATCGCTACGTCTAAATTGACGCTAGGTATTTTTAATAAGGCAATAGCGCTATTGCCACCTCTGCTGACCGCACTCTTATGGTGGCCGACAAAGGCACTGGACCAGAGGGACTTATCGGATTGGTCTGCTGCAGCCTCAAAAGTATTTAGGCTTGAGTTAATGGAAGCAATATCTATAGTGGTATCTTCATCGCTCGTAGCTATAGGGGCTATCTTCTTAGCGCTCGGTTGAGCTATTTTTAAAGCTTGTTTGGCTTCAATAAAATCATCTGCCGCTTGACTTTGAGCTAAGCTGTTTTGACCAATTAATAGCAGGTAAGCGGCCAGAATAGTTACCCCTAACAACCAGAAAATATACTCTGTTTTTTTTAGTAACCAATTACGGTTTGGCACGGTTTATAACCTTAATGTAAAGCACTAAAACACAAGATCTGACTATAGATAGCTTGCCGATAAAGTGCAAGGTTGAGCTAATTTTTAATTAGTAAATTTTATCGACTAAATATTATCAATAACAGGGTAAGAATTATATTTAGCCTGTGTTTAAGGGCGGCTCCTTGTTATCGATTCGTTATGTTGTATCTTCTTCTACAGGTACCTGGCTATTCGCTTCCTTTACACGGCGATATTCTCGTACTAGTAAAACCCCTATTAGTAGCCACACCGCAACAAGCGATAAGTTAAAAGCTAGTAATATACCCAGTGGTAGCGCCAGTATGTGTATACCAATGAGCACGGTTAATGCTGCTAAGCCGTCGCCTAGGCGTACATAAAGAGTGTCGATGGCGGGTTTTGCATGAAACTTAGTCTCTGAATTCACCGGCAGCCAAAGTACTTGTCTTGAAGTGTTATTAATAGAGTAGTCAGTGGCGTTCTCCACTATCTTCATCATTTTTATGATGTAGATAATTGGCAGTAATAAAATAAAGCTATAGGACAGCAAGGCAATCACTGGCAGGATTAATAAGATTGCCGCGAAACCCCCGATTTTAAGTAGGCGTGAGGCTACAAATGCCTGCAGTAGCGTGGCTAATACATTGACCCAAAAATAGAATGTCCCATAAAAGATAGTGGTGCCATCACGCACGAATTGCAGGGTATCGTTGCCCATTTTTTGTTCTATCGCTTGCTGAGTCAAATTGAACTGAACTACGCTGAACAATAGGTTTTCGCCATTGGTATTAACCCAATTACTGACTAGCGTGATCAGAGCTGTTAGTAGCAGAAATTTACTGCTCCAAATCAATTTTGTACCCACCCATAGGCTAGCCCTCTGCATACTTTTATCTATTACATCAATAGCGCTTTGCTGGTGGCGATAGTCTTCGCGGCGATCTACTTTTTTCATCAAATTAATCGATGCCATTAGCGGCAGAGTGGCTACCAATAAAAGCCACTCGGTGGGAACTATATGATGTTCTACTAGTAGTTCAACCGACAACGCGCCTAAGGCCGCACCAGATGTTGCTCCTATGGCGATAAATGGCAACATACGTTTACCGCTTTCATCGGTGTAAACATCGGCGCAAAAAGTCCAAAACTGAGCGACCACAAATACGCCGAAAATACCAACCCATAAATAGTAGATAAATCCAGTAAACGGTAGATTTCCAAAAAAGAAATCAGGTTGTAAAATCCAAAAAATAACAATGTTGGCAACACAGAACCAAGTCGCCCTAGTAAATAGTACTATTTTTGGCCAGCGATCGGAAAGGCGTGCATACCAACCAACGATAGCCAGTAATAAAATACTCTGAAAAAAGCTGGAATAGGCTTTTACCTCAACTTTGGTGAGTCCCTGAATGTCAGAGACAGCAATCCAGCCCTCTCTAATTGGCTTAATAAAATAGTAAGCCAGTAATATGAGAAATACATTGGCAAACATTAATAATGCTGTTTTGCCTTCTCCAGCTTTAACTTCGGTGAAGATACAGAGAAATTTTTCGGTGCGAGACAGGCCCACTCTCTATTTTCCTATCGCTGATTCATCAGATTCATCAGATTCATCTGGTTTTTCATTTAAGTGTTCTTCTACCAGCATTTGGTGAATTTTGGTAGCCAAGGTTTGATGTGCCACAGCGGAGTTGACCTTTAGCACATTAGAAATTAATGTCACTATGTAGTGCATTTTTTGTGTGTCGGCTGGGCTTTCAATAATGGCGAGAGAGTTCATATAATTTTTTATATTGCCTTGGTATTTGCCGCATTGAAAACCTTCTTCTTTTCTGCAGCTATAGAGGGAGCCCGACTTAAAATAAACAGCTGATTTTGATAGTGCCGGCGAGGAGGCATAACGAATACGATGTTCGGTCATATACAGTAAACGTTTGAGCTGACGGCTGCTCCATTGGTCGATTAATTGTCCCTGTTCCATAAGCAGGCTGTATTGCATTAGCGAGCGTGCCGTACCGTAACTGTTACCGCCACCATAAACAGAGGCCTTACCATTGCGTGTAAAAAAGCTTCCCTGACGTAGCTGATTGATGTCCATGCCATTGCGTGAAATAGGTTCCCAAAAGGTTTGTTTATAAAGGGCAGTAAGTTGTCCCTTAGGAGTTTCTTGAAAAAATCGTTGGATCTCGTCTTCTGGTACAGGATAGGCATCGCCGAAATGGCGCAATAACATGGCTTCACGCATTATCATCGCGGCGGCAGCGTTGGAACTGACGGATAACATCCAGTCCAAATATTCCCACAAACTTCCCTGCTCATCGACCTTTAGTGGATGGCGATGCATCACCTTGTCTTCAACGTCGTAGACTTTAATTGTGTGATGGTCATGTTGAGAGAATTGGTCGGCGGTAACTATGGTATTTTTTAGTAGCGCTGCACGTTTTTTGATATCTTTTGGATAGGTATCTGACAGTGCTTGAAAGAACCCAAGGGCAGCGACGATTTTTCCCACGCTACCTACATTCTGCCGATAATCACCGTTTATCTCGGCGTAACGGGGATTTTTTTTATCGCTAATGTCCAGCACTGCAATACCAAAACTATCACCATGCTCGCCGAGTAGTGACTGAACTTTAGCCGTTAATTTTGCATCCAGTTGCGGTAACGATGTGACGGCTTCATCAATAAGGCGGAGATCTACCTGCTCGGTAGATAAACGTGCACCGATGGGTACTTTACTACCTGGAATTAATCCCTCGGCCATTAACCTATAACCCTCGACTCGACGAATGCCGGTGTCCTCATAGCCATCTAACGGATAAGCTTGGGTGATTAATGGTAACAGCAGGCAAGTAATTGTAGCCATAATTTTAAGATTAATAGAGTTCATCATTGAACTTCCTTTTTCATATTAACTTTACGATTTAGATTGCCTTTTAAAGACTGATCCATGGTCTTTAAATACTTGTTTCCCTGAGCTTGCTCGCTCTGTAGAAAGGGGCGTAACTGAAACAGCTGTAGATCGCCATTAAGAAAACCAAATTCAATATCAGCAGCGGCGCGATTGCCTTTGTCATCAATAATTGGCGGAAAACTTATCGGGAGATCCTTAGCGAAGCGAATTAATTGTGCGATTTCCTTCGGTTGCAGAACGGCGTTAGCTCCACTACTAGCCAATTTTTTAACGCCGCCGCTGGTAGAGGGTTGGCGTTGCCAAGGCGCAGTGGCTGTTGCCAGTACTTTAACTTTACCGTTACCAATATTAATACGTAAAGATTCAGCTGATTGGCCATCAACTGCACCGCCAACACCCTCGTTGACTGCTACCGACAGAGTATTCATATCTCCACTTTCAATGTTCTGTGTGACCATAACCCCAGATTTTTCGTTGGCGACTGATTTTAGTAATAGTATGGCAGGGTAAACATGTTGGGGTTTTTCCATATGGGATTGGCGCCAAGCAAAGGCCCGAGCTGTGAAGGGTGAGGCCCAAACTTTATTGATTGCTTCTAAAACACCATCGATACCGATCACGTTGGGTAAGGTCAAATTTAGACCAGCACCAGTGAAACCAGGCAGATCTTCAACGTTGGTATCAGAGCGCACAAATACCCCTATATCGCTATGACCAAACGTTTCGATCATTGCTGTGTTCAGATCATGTTTAAACTTATCACTGAGTTTTGCCTGCATGATAATATTATGAAGTTCGGCGCGAAAGGTCTCTGCCGTTTGGGCTCGCCGTTCTGAGTTTTCTGGTTGAGACTGAATGTTTGCGTACTGTGCTTCCATCCACTCGAATACAGTTTGGTCAGAGTTCTTATAGGGCTTGTCCAATACCGTTTCTCGAAATAACCCGAATGGAATAGCGACACCATTGGCTACTTTATCTGGATAATGATGATGCAATTCACCCAGTTTGGCAGCTTTGGGCCCGACAATACGTCCTGAGTCGGAGGCGACTAGTTCTTTGAGATTGATAAAACGGCGCACACTTAGGTCGAGTTTATCTAAATCTGGTCGGATGATTACATTGCTACCATTTCTATCATGGGCGAAGCGGCGTTGCCATGTTGGGCTATCTTTATGCAATTCCACCAGTCCTGAAGGGCTAACCGCCAATACCACTATTTCGCCATCATAGATCGAAAGTTCAGGAATCAGTTCGGGATTAACAGTGACATTAGGAATACCCAGATTGCGAGCTAATAGCTGTACATGTGATAGTGGATTACCTTCACCGGCGGTGATAATTCCAGCCAGCGGCGGCAGATCGGATACTGTTTCTGGCAGAACATAGATACCGTCGGCTTCTATATCATGCAGTTTATTCATGTTCAGTTTGACATGCAGTTTGCCGCGAGCGAGCCCTGGGTTAAGGGCGTGAAAGCCCACACCTAGTTCGCGGCCAAAGATTTTATGCTTTACTCCTGCTAGCTGGTTAGCGTCTCGAGACAAGCCGTCAAGATTATTCGAGAAAAACAGTAGTGGGCTGCCGCGCAACTGATCTTGGATGAACATCATGGCCAGTGGTTCTATATTAGCGAGCTTCTCCATAGATTCGTAAAAATGAAAGCGCAGAGCCTGTGTGCCCCAGCCGGGTGCGCGGCCGAGGTAGCTAAGCTCATCTAGGTAAGACTTTAAAGCAATTTCATTCTGATCAAGGCGTTTAATAGATTCTGTACTGGCAATTAGTAAGCGCTTGTTGAGCAGACCAACGCCGTAAGACGCTTGCAGGGCACTGTGTAAATATTCAATTCGCTGCGTACGACTGCTGCTCGCTAAATACTGACGTAACTCAGTGCTTGCTTTGAAATTTTCCGCTTCAACTTGTAAGCTTAATTCAAGTAATTTGAGTCGATCATCTGAACTACTGAGGGACTCTAATTGGTCGCGCAAAGCAGCCAATAGTTGTGCTGATAAATGATATCGCTGCTGAGCAGTTATTGTTTCTTCGAAATCATCGGCGCTACGCAATAAAAATGTTTGCAGCTGAGCCGCGTTGCGCATCTGAGTTGACAGTTTTCTCAGTTGCATTGACAAGGGCGCGGAGCTATATAGCTTATTAATTTCGTCGGCCAGTTCTAGGTATTTAGCGGGCTCTTGTTGTAATCCTGCAAAATTGCGCACCAACTGCTCGTCGTTAGCATCGGGCGAGCCATGGATTTTGACTCGAAGTGTCATGAAACTGCTGTCTCTGCTCGCTAAGGCTGCCGCCAATTGGCGAACCTTTTGTGCCGAAACTGAGTCTGGGCCATGGGGTAGTAGGCGCACACCTGTGCGCAAGCCAGCATAATCAGCACCGAGCCATTCATCGCGAGTGACCATCTCAATTAATAGCTTACGAGCCTGACTGCGTTCGCTCTCTTCTTGATAGGCGCCGCGATAATACTGTGCCCTGCGGAGAATCCAGCCGTTATCAGCATTGATCAGAAATTTTTCAATTAAGATTTGATTGTATCGATCTTTGAAATTGACACTGTCAACCAGTGTGCGCATGTCTGTTCCTGACAGAAGATTGGCAATGTAATAACCATTGTCGCGCAGCTCTTTAGTTTGACTCGTGTACTCACCATGTTGTACACCGCCGCCATGGTTTGTGCAGGCATAGGATTTGGGAGCAAGTACAGTGCCATCGTTGCAAAACCAGCGAATCCGAGAAAAGGGGCCGCGCGAGGCCTCTTTCATAGCGCTAATCCAAGTACTATGCTCTTCACTGCTAGTAGCGTTAAGGTTGAAGCTACACACGCCAAGAGAGGCGGCTATTAACAGTTGGGTGAGCTTTATCATGAGAAACGTCCTGTTTAGCTGTATTATTTGCATCCCTCTAACAAGAGCAGATGCAGTCTGTTTATTTGTGTCTTATTGGGTATTGGTTATCATATTGTGAAGGGGGAGGGCCAGTTTTTCCAGCCATTCGTCCCCGTCCCAGTTCTGCGCTAAACCTACTATGATGTATTTGTGTCCCTTGGCGTCTACCATTATCGAATCGGCATGATATTGCTTCCAACTGCCCGACTTTCTGTAAAGTGTTAGATCGGGAACGGACTTGAGTCCTTTGACGAATTTGTGGGTGATGGCGGGGTTGACCAATACTTGCTTCATTTTTTCGGTCATGTCTACACTGACGAGTTGATTGGTTTCGAGTAAATAATAGAACCGAGCGGTCTGCATGGCGGTAGCGCCATGAGACAAATTATTCAGTGGGTCCCGCTTATAGGCACTAGCGCTGGAGTAGGGTTTACCTACCCACAAGCCACCATTTCGATCTGGATTGTAGAGGGCATACTGAGGACTCTGAAGTATTTCCAATAACCTGTCTCGACCGATAGTGTCAAGGACACGAGTAGCGGCCGCATTGCTGGACTTTCGAATCATCAGATTCATATCAATCCATAGCTTATCGGTCAACTCCAGCTTAGCATGCTCTATTTCAACAAAGGCGCCCAGTAGTATAGCGATCTTGGGTAGGCTGGCGGCATAGTACATTTTGTCGCCATTGACCGAGGCCACTTTTGGGCTTTCCGGATCGGTGATGTCGACTAGAGTCAGTGCTAATTGGTCGTTACTGACAGCATCAGCTAAACCTTGTTGTAGCAGTAATTGTTCGAGGCTTTTTTGGAGATCAGTATCACCGCTCTGCCAGAGTGACGGAAAATTTACCGATTGTGTGAAGGCAGAAAAAAATAATAGGAGTGATAATAAGATCGAGCATAAATTTTTCATGAATAAGGTAATGGCCGATTATAAATTATGAAAATGTCATAATCGAAGAAAGTTGAATATATTAACTTTATTTTCATTTGACACATTAAGTGGTTTTTTCGATTGTATAAAAGATTCATTCAGGCTATCGACTGTGTTGCATGACTATACAGAGGAAACTAGAACGATTTTAGTCAGCCCGGTGCCATAATCTATAGCTATTCAAAACATGAAAATATGGTATTGCCTTGAATGTCTATTTAAATAAAAACTGTGTGCCTGATTGTAGATCGTTAGGCTAACTGAAAGTTAGTGTTCATATATTAGAACCGCTGTGATGATGTAACTAAGTGAGTGTAAGTATTAATCATGCCATCACTTTTGAGCGGAATAATAACCATATTTCAAATACCGTTGTATTTCGCGATATTAAAGCAGTTGAAATTAATCGGTCGATGAAAAAATCTTTAGTAGACTATTTTTTCAGTTAAATTACACCAAAAAAGGCGCTCACAATTGATATTGAGAGCGCCTTTTTTCATCAGTTATAGCTTATCGCTGATAGATCACCTTACCCTCTTTAATTGTAGTCACCACATCGTTGTTACGAATATCTGAAACTTTTTGTTTGAGAGGATTGTTGTCGATGATGACAAAATCCGCCAGCATTCCCTCTTTGATCTTGCCTTTTCTATTTTCTTCAAACACCTGATATGCAGGCCCAGTAGTCAGGGTCTGAAGGGCTGTATAAGCATCGATTCGCTGGTCGGCGCCGATAATTTCTCCCGTACGTGACTCGCGCGCCATCGACGTCCACATAATAAAGAAGGGGTTGAGCGGCGTGACATTAAAGTCGGAGTGATTAGACGTTATAAGTCCGGCTTCTTTGGCCGCTTTTATCGGGCTTATGAAATTGGCTGCTTCGCGACCGATATTATTGATGTGGACATCGCCCCAGTAGTAAGTGTGCTGGGTGAAGTAGGCGGGTACTAAGCCTAGCTCAGCGTAGCGCGGTAAATGATCAGGGCGCTGGAACTGCGAATGAACGATGACCGTGCGGTGATCATCGGCGACGGTTTTACCGGCACTCTCGATCGTCTTAATCATCATGTCGATAGCGCCGTCGCCATTCGTGTGTATCTGCAGGGGAACGTCATGCTCGAATAAAGTCTGGGTGAGTTGATCCAGTTGATTCTGGCTGATTGACGACTCCCCATGCCAGTGCTTTTCACCAGCGGGTCCACCGGTTAGGTAGTCGTGAGTAACCAGTGCAGTTTTGCCTTGAGGTGAACCGTCGAGGGTGATTTTACAGGCTTGGATTTTGAGGCCGTTGTGATACTCACCAAAGGGGTATTTAGGGTTGTCCAGCCACGCTTCCATCTGATCGAAACCCGGTAAGGATAGGATATCTAGAAAAATTTTATTTTGTTCGGCCGCTAGCTGTAGAAAATCGAGGTCGCGAATATGAGTGTATCCCTCTATGGCTTGTGTATAACCGTCACTGGCGTATAGCATCTGTGCTGGTTTCATCAGCTCAAGCATTTCTTCTTGGCTCGGTTGCGGTAATTTTTCGAATACCGGCATATAAGCCATTTCCATAAGCAGTCCGGCGGGTTCGTTGCTGTCGGCTAGGCGTGCGATTATGCCGCCCGATGGAGTCTGAGTATTTTCATCGATATCGGCCCATTCCAGTGCCTTGGCGTTGAGCACCGCACCATGCATGGAAACATGAATGATGAGTACCTTGTGATCGGGAAGAGCAGCGTCTAAGTCGAGCTTGGTAATATGGCGCTTTTCGGTGAGTAGGTCTTGGTCGTAACCCCAGCCAACGATCCAGCCACCCGCAGGAATCTGGTTTTTATCTCGGTAGTCTTTTAGCTTCTGAATCAGCTGCGGGATATCCTCAACCGTACCCATTGGCGGTGAGGCGACATTAACCTGCTGCACCATCTGAATGGCCGATATAAAGTGGCCATGGGCATCGAGAAAACTCGGCAGTAGTGTTTTCCCTTGCAAATCAATTTCTGTGCCTTGGTTGCCAAATTTTTTCTGAGCGCCAGCTTTATCACCTACGTAGACAATCTTGCCATCGCGTTCAACCACAGCTTCTACGTACTCTGGCTGCTCACCATTCATGGTAATAATGTCGCCGCCATAGTAAAGGGTCTGTTGCGACGGGCTGGGACTTTTCACCGACTCTTTTTGCGGACTAGCAACTTCACTGCATCCGAACAGTGTAGTTATAGCCACGAGTGCCAATAGTTGTTTAAACATTTTTTTTCCTTTTGTTGCTACTAATTAGTAGCTAGATTGGTTTTTTTTAAGATTTTTTCAAGCCTATCAAGTACATTTTTTGCTCAGATTATCGAACATTTTTTTGGCTATACTGTATAAATTAACCGATTATTCGATTTGATTTATGCACAGTGAATAAATGTTTTTTCTAATGCGGAAAATTTGGTAATTCTTATTGCCCTGGATACCGCATAGTTATTACATCCATAAGCTATGAACATCGAAGGCAAAGTGATTTATTCAGCCGTTTAATTGAAGTCTGCATGTCAGTGCATTGAAGGCGTGTGAGTCATTATTTAGGTAACATAGCCGTAATAGAAAAGCGACCGCCCCAGCCTTCGGCGCCATTCTCCGGTGCATCAGCCCAGTAACGTGCACCTACAGCAAAACTGACAGGCAATTGACCTATGCGTAGGACCTTAGAGAGGATTCCATTAATGGGCACAGCCCACTCTTGGTTTTCCCAGTCGTAAGTACTTTCGGTTTGTAGTGTGTAGGTCCAACCCCGATTGGTGTAAGACACGAACGGTTGAATAAAACTGGCATTGAGATCGGCGCGATCAGGCTCACCGGCATAATCCCAAAGATGATTGGCGAGCATGCCATAAGTCCATTCATTGTCCATTTTTAAAAACACGGCGGTGGGGCCTGCGGCCCACTTCTCTGTGCCTAGAAGCTCGTTGCTAGCCGTGGGGATTAACAGTGCCGGACCCGCACCCCAAATCCAGCCGCTGGCTGTAGCTGCTTTGGGAGAGAAAAATAAGCTTTGTACGATATCCCCAATACCCGACTGAGAGCCGCTATTGCCGACAATATTATGCTGTTCAATCAGAGGTATAATGGTACGGGAAATGACATTCCAGTCATTATTGATTTCAATCGGTATAACAGGCTGAACATTGATCGCTAGTCGATGACCGTCCTCACTGCCAAAGCCTGAGTCGTAATTAATTTGTACTGGCATACTGACCAAGTCAGCTACTGGGTTGGTCAACTGTTTGGCTAAGTCATCGGCATCCGAGTGAGCGCTAGTGCTGATGGTGGCCAGTAACATCAGGGCAAATATTTTTTTCATCATTATATCCTTATAACAAAAATCAGATACTCTTACAGTCGTTGCCGTATTGGCGAAGCTCTAGAGCGAACGCTGTGTATCTGAAAAAGTTAAACCATTAAATTATTGTCATTATTGAAGCCGGCAGCAGTATTGAACCGGCTAGATATTTAATGCTTACGCTACGATATTTTTTGCCAAATAGTGAAAACTTTTACTCTGCCGACGAAGATATTAATCTAACCATTTTAAAATCTCCCCAAAAGTATTGTAAACGACAACGCTACAAATTCAATTCGGCGCATGGCATGTTAAAAATATCCGCTAGTAACTTGAATTCTATACTCTACGTTATTAACTCGGTCAAAATGGGTATAAATATCACCCAAAGCGATAGTTTTATTTTTCATATACCCATTTATTTATAGCCACCATCAAATTGAGCTGATGTTAATCCAAGTTGTACATGTGCTCTACTTCTCAGCGCTTTAGGCAGAGCGAGTAGCCCTCGATCAGCCAGTTGCTGTTGACCCTGTTCGGAGTAAAGGTATTGCAGTAGCGATAGTAACGGGTTGTTATTAGCGCTATCACTAAAGTTGGTGTAAAGATACCAAGGGCGAATTATGGTCATTTCGCCGCGTTTGATTTTTTCGAAGTCATTGCCAGCACTGTTGTCTGCGCTAAACACTGTCATCAGCGGTGTTTCGCCATAGCGCTGAGTCAGCTCGGCGATATTTTCATCGCTCCACTTGTCGCGACTAATAGCCATCAACGCATCACCACTTAACAAGGCTTGTTGCGGGTTGCTTACACTGAGCAGTGATAGTTTTTCAAAGCCTTGTAGTGTATTTGCTACATCAATACTCGCCGCAATAGACAGATCTGGGACACTGGCCGAGTATTTTCGAGGTTCATTATTGCTGCAGGCGCAGATAAACGTTAAACAAGTTAATGCCAATAAAATAGCTTTCATAGAATTCTCAGTTTGGTCTATTGCGATTTTTGGAGCAGTTTTTGCGCGCTGTAAATAGACCAGCCGGTATTCACCTGGTTTTTACCTTGGTGGTGCAAAATAGCTCTGGTTCGGCGCAGGCGCTGATGGTTTAGCGCCTGGTTTACAAGTGCAGATTGCTCCGTGTAAATATGCTGCTCAATGCGTTGCGATTTAACCCCAAGACGTATTAATTCTACCGAGATACTGCTGACTCGGCGCATTGCCAATGTCTGATTGTACTCACTAGATCCCTCGGCACTGGTATCGCCAATTAATTCGACGATGGCTTCGGGGTACTGACTCAGTAAGGATACTAGCGCTAGTACAGTGGCGCGTTGATCATTGCGTACTTCTGAACGATCAAAGTCAAAGTCGATATTGAAAACTTTTTTGCCGTTATCGGTATGCCATTCACTGCAGCCTTTAATATCAACTTGAGACTCTAAAGGCGTGTTTTTACAGTAGTCACGCTGATTGATCACACCGTCTTTATCTGCGTCGGCTATATCATCAAAGTGCGGGCGGTCGACATTAGCGTCGGGAACATTAGTACAGGCACCCAGCAATAAAACAGAGACGCCTAACAACTTTTTAAAGACACTAATCATTAGTCTTGCTCCTGCCATTGAGTTGGGTAATCGACACGCAGAGAATAAAGTAGCGACCCTACGGCATTATTAACGCGATAGTTGGCAAATTTGTGATCGTATTTGGCATTGATGTAGTTGCGGCGAGCTAAAAATAGTTCAACTTGGGAGTCTAGTACATCTAATAAAGTGCGGCGACCGAGACGAAATTGCTGGATGTACCCAGCATTGGCCTCGGTGCTGGCATCGACATTTTCTTGGTAGAAACTAATTTGTTTGGCGAGAAATTTTTTGGCATTCCAAGCTAGGCGCGTGCCTTCATCCACTTGGCGGCGAGTGCGTTTGGATATGGCCATGGCTTCATTATAGCGCCAGCCAGAGGCTTCGGCTCTGTACTTGTCTCGACCACCGTTAAATAGATCATATTCTAGGCGTAGCATGAGTCGAGCATCTTCATCGCGGCCAGGGAGGCCCCCGACATTATCATTGTCATTGACTGCAAATTCCACTGATAGACGTGGGTAGTAGCTGTGCTTAGCTGCCCGTTGCTCCTGTCTGGCAGCGGCAATATCGGCGCGCGCGACAAGCAGTTCAGGATGGTGATCTTTTGCCTGTTGTAGTGCAGTGTCGAGGCTGTCAGGAAGCAGACGGCTGTCTCCTATAGGATCGGTTAAGTCGCGAGCCTCTGTGCCCACTTCGCCGATAAACTCGGAGCGAAGATCGAATAGGTTATTTTCGGCGGACATTAGTGAGGCGCGAGAACTGGCCAGGCGCGCTCTAACTTGGGCTAAGTCAGATTTGCTCGACAGGCCTTTTTCGGCTCGCTCGCGAATATCTTCGAAGGCCTTAAGGTGGTCGCGTACATTCTGTTTGGCTAGATTTGAAGTCTCTTCGGCCTTAAGTAAATTCAGATAAATACGACACACTTTGAGAGCGGTATTTTCGGCGCTGCTAATAAGTGCAAAGCGCTCTGATGAAGCTTCTTGGCCCAGTCGCTCGACATCCGCTTGGGTTTTAAAGCCATTAAACAATAGCTGAGACACCGTTAGTCCCAATTCTTGCCGGTCGAGCTCGATTTGATCAAAGTCTTGGCCAGAATTGTAGTCCGTGCGCTCGCGACCATAGCCGCCGCTAACTGTGACCTGAGGGTAATAATCACCGCGCGCACTGCTCTGCAAACTGTTAGCGGTTTGATAGCGTGCATACTGTTGCAGTACGTCGGGGTTGCTGTCGATAGCGGTGGCTACAGCTTCTTCAAGCGTCATTGCTTGGGCGCTGACAGCGGTACCAAGTGCTGCCAGTGATAGGCTAGCTGCAAAAAATAATCGTCGCATTTAATATTGTTCCAATCGAGGCATTTAGTTAATGTGGTTTGACTCACGAGTGAGGCAAATCTTTATGTTCTTTTTATGGCTCTCGCATCGCGGTAGCTCTGGCCCTTAATAGCGGTTTTAACCAGTAATTTAATACGGTTTTCTTACCCGTTAAAATGTCTACCCCCGCCTGCATTCCCGGAATAATGGGCATGCGGTGTAAACTTGCGTCATGGGTTTTAACATGGGCCTCGTAAAACGTCATACCTTCGGGGTCTTGCTGGGCATCGGCACTAACGTAAATCACCTCGCCTTTTAAGCCACCGTAAATCACAAAGTCATAGGCGGTGAATTTTACCGTAGCTTCTAGTCCTTCGCGAACAAAAGCAATGTCCTGCGGGGCTATGCGAGTCTCAACAATTAGCTGGTCATCAATGGGCACTATTTCCATTAGCGCTTCGCCAGGCTTAATTACACCGCCAACCGAACGGGTGGCGATATTTTTAACTTTACCGAGTATCGGTGAACTTAACTGGGTGCGGCGCAGCTGGTCTTTTAATTGTGCGTGGCGTTCGGCCAGTTGCGCCAGCTGGCTGTCGGTTTCGGCCAATTCAGCTTGGGCCTTGGAGCGAAAATCACGTGCGGTATTGCGATATTCAGCAATGGCCTGTTCACGTGCCGCCAGTAGCCGTTGAGTCGCAATGCGTGAGGCGGTGAGCTCGCCTTTGAGGCTACTTTGTTCGCGCTGTAATTGTAGCAGCTCAACTCGCGCTACTGCGCCGTTTGCTACCACCAAGCGTGTTAATTCAACTTCCTCATCTACTAAAAGCAGATTGTGCGACAGTGTCTGGCTGCTATTGCGGCTTTCCCCAAGTGACTGCACTTGTTGCTCTACCTGCTGGCGAGCTTGCTCTAGTTGGGCGATCAATTGCTCGATACGAGCAAGGTAACTGGCGCTGGCATTGGCGAGTGCCGCATATGATACATTTTCATTGCTGAGCACTTGTTCTTGAATACTAATGCGTGCGCGCCAGTCGCTCTGGCTTTTGTCGATGATAATAGTGGCGAGCTCGGCGACCAAGCGCGCGCGCCTAGCGTGCAGCGAAGTTTGTTCCTGTTGAGCCTCTTGATAGGCTGCGCGAAAACGAGTGTCGTCGAGTTTGGCCAGCTCCGCCCCAGCCTCAACTATTTGACCCTCACGTACCTGCATTAACTGGAGAATACCGCCCTCAAGGCTCTGAATTTTTTGCACCGCATGGGCTGGAACGACTTTTCCTTCGCCCACGACAACTTCATCTAATTGTGCCAGCGAGGCCCAGGTAAAAGTCAATAGAATTAAGCCGCAGACGAGCCAAACCACTGAGCGTGCTTGGTAGGCCCTTTCTAATTGTTGCCAATACAGCCGACTGCTCATGGCTGCACCTTGTTATCGGTTAGTTCAGAGCTCTCGTCAGTTTGTTTAGATTCGTCCTTCCGCCTAACGGTGACAGAACGCACACGATGTTTGTTGTTTCTTGGGCTGGCATCATCGTTTGGGCCGTTCAAGTTATTTGATTGCTGTTGCGCCAGTATTTGTGCGGTTGGCCCGTCAGCTATAACACGACCTTTTTCCAGCACAATGACGCGGCTGCATAGCTGCAATAATTTGGGTTTGTGGCTAGCGATAATCATGCCACAGCTTGGGGGTTGTTGGCGCAGTCCTGCCATTACTTGGTCTTCAAGTGTGCGGTCCATAGCGCTGGTAGGTTCATCTAACAATAGTAGAGCTGGCTGGCGTACAAGCGCTCGTGCCAGTGCGACTGATTGGCGCTGGCCGCCCGATAGGCAGCGGCCCAGTTCGCCCACTTGAGTCTCTAGCCCGCTGTCGAGACGATCTGCAAACAGAGCAATGCCCGAGGCGTCAATGACTTGAGCGAGTAGTGTTTTATCGAGTTGCGTGGCACCAAAGGCGATATTGTCCAGAACCGAGCCAAACAGCAGTTGAGGCTGTTGGCCAACCCAGCCGCATTTTTGGCGCAGAGCATTGACTGGCCACTGTTGCGCTTCGATCCCGTCAAAATAGATTGCGCCGCTCGTACTACGGTATTGATAGGCGAGGAGGGCCAGTAGGGTACTCTTTCCCGCGCCGGCGCTGCCGATTAGGCCCACGCGTTCACCCGGTTTAATTTTTACCGAGATGTTTTCTAGTACCGCGGACTCTTTGTCGGGGTAATTGAACATGACATTGCGCAGTTCTATAGCGCCGCTAAATTCCTTTTGTTCCATGGCTTGGGCGGGGTGCTGTTCCTGTGGGGTTTGCATCACGGTTTCTAGTCCAGCAATAGCTGTGCGGGTCTGTTCATAGCGTACCAAGAGCATCGATAGCTGATTGACGGCAGAGGCGGCGCGCCCAGACAACATAACAATAGCGATCAAGCCGCCCATTGATAATAGCCCTTCTGAGATTCGGTACACGCCGCTGGTAATTAAGCCAATGGTAACAAAGTGCTGAGCATTCATTACCGTGTAGGAGAGAGTATTAGAATAGTCTCTGCCCTTTGTCTGCCAGTCGGACAGCGCTGCTACTGTCAATTCCCAACGTTGTTGCGATTGCCCTTCGGCGTTGTTTTGCTTGGTGTCTTCCAGCAACTGCAGTTGCTCGAACAGTATTGCTTGGCGCTGAGTCGACAGCCGAGAACTCTCCTCAATGGTGCCCTTGAGTTTTTTTTGCACCAGCCAAGATAAACCGATCAGTGAAATAATAGCTATTATCGGCACTAAGACCATGGGGCCGCCGAGCCAAAAGATCAGCAGTAAAAAAAGCCCAGTGAAGGGCAGGTCTATGGCGGTATTAAGCGTTGCGGAGGTAAGAAAGTCCCGCACACTGTCGAACTCTTGAATTTGCTTGGCGAAGGCGCCGGAGGATTGGGGCCTATTTTCCAATGTCATGCCCAGTACTTTTGAATAAAGTATCGACGAGATTTTGACATCTATCTGACGTCCAGCCATATCGGTCAGACGTGACCGAGCCTTGCGTAGCAGCCAGTCAAACACTATGGCAATGGCAACTCCAGAGGACAGTACCCACAAGGTGTCGAAGGCCTGATTGGGCACCACTCGGTCGTACACGTTCATAGTAAATAGTGGTACAGCCAGGGCCGCTATATTGATCACCAGTGAGGCAACCAAGAGGTCGCGATACCAAGGTTTAGCTTCAATAATTGCCTGCAGTAGCCAGTGTTGCTGTTTGCTGGGCGCCAGATTCTCTGAGCGGGGGTCAGTGACCTTGCTCGGGGCTAACCACCACAGTGGTGCCACCAGAGATTGTTCGAAAAGCTTACGGCTCAGCTGGCATTCGCCCATGTTGGCGCTGGCCTGTAACAGTGTGACATTGCTGTCGGTCATTGCGGTTATGATGACCGGCTCGGCGGCCGAGTTCTCGCCACTGCCGGGTAGATGCACTTGGGCTAAGGCGGGTAATGTGTCGGGCTTTAATGTTGCGGCGGACGCGCGATGGATGTCGAAACCGGCTTGAGAGGCGGCTCGGGAAAATATATCGGCGCACAGGTAACCACCAACCAGTGGCAGGCCCGCCAGCAGTTGCTGGGGGTGACGCCGCAGCCCATAGTGTTGACTCAGCCAGTAGAGACTGGCGAGCCAAGGGTCGTTTTTGAGTAAGGCTTTATCCATTAAAGCCGCAGCCCCTTTGTCTAGTGTTTAATTTAATGGTCATTTATTGGGTTACAAGCAGGCCGCTGTCGATCAAATTTTGTAAAAAATCACTTTCGTTACTGTAGCTGGCGACAAGGTCTGACATGCTGAGGCCCTCTAATGTAATCTTTTGGGTAGTGCCAACGGCACCGTCAGTGCGAATACTGAACTCGGTATTGGCGCCATTGTCGGCGACATCTATTACGCTGGCGGCTGAGGTGCCAGCGGTAATATTCATGCCCGTGAGCAATCCTCTGAGGTCTAGTTTATCTGCTTCTGCGGCGTTATAACTGCCTCCGCTGGAGTTGAAATCAATTACAGTATCTTTAACCGGAAATAGAATTTTGCCTTCATCGCCATTGCTCCAAGTGAAGGTGTCGCTTGCGGTTCCGCCTTCATAGCGATCGTCACCTCCAGTGCCTACCAGCGTATTTATTCCTGCAGTTTGAATATTTATATCGAGGTTGATGCTGGTGCCGATAACACTGTCGCCATACAGCGTGGAACGATCCTCTAAGGTGAGGCTGAAATCCCCAGTGTTAGTGGTAGTGAGTAGTTCTAAGTTGGGTATATCGGCTTCTGAGACTACCCATCGTCCACCCTCGCGGGCTCCGAAATTGAAATGAAATCCGTCGGGTAAGCCATGAATGACCAATTCGTGGATTTCATCGGGATGGCTGTTCTTGTTTGAAATGTTGAGTGTTAGCTCCATCGGGATATTGAGGCCATTACTGGAAATCAAACCGTCGAAGCGCGATGTGACTTTGCCTGCATCTGGCAGTGGGGCAATGTCTACACTGATAAGGATAGTCTCAGGTGGCGAAGTATCGCCGGCCAAGTTACCCAGCACTGTGTTGCTGTCGTAGCTGGCTACGGCGATTTCCAAATCTAGCTGGCCCCAAGCCAGATTACCAGTTAACAAGTCGAAGCTGGCAAGAGCTGCCGCATTAGTTACCACCGCGGCCGTGAGTGTGCCGTCGCCATTATCTTTAAAGCGGCCTTGCACTCCATCAGCGATGATACGGCTGAGCTTTTCCAGTGCTGTGCTATCCGAACTTGCCAGTGCGGTAACACTGATTTCAACGGTTTCGTTGGGGTTGACTACTTCCTGTGTTTCAGCGCCGAGATTGATAGTAATAGTACTGCCTTCATCGCCACTGGCACTGGTGTCGGCGTCTAATATTTGAATACCATCGGCTATGGGGTATATGGCCACGATGAAATCGGCGGTGGTGGTGACAAAATCGGCCGTGCCTTTTTCATTGGTGATGGCTTTAAGTGTTAAGTTCAAATCACCAGAGAAATCCTCGGGTGGCTGAATTTGCAGAGAATCAACTTGGGCTTGATTCACGGTAAAGCTGTAAGTGGCAACGCCATCCAAGTCACCGCCTAGGACATTACCTCCATCTGGGCCGTTGTCAGGCAGCTCTACGCCGCTGGCAAACATTATGGCGCCTTCAGGTACGCCGCTAATTTGTATACTAATGATTTCTGAACCATCTTGGTCTATTAAGTTGGCGCAGAAGCCACTTTGAAAGCTAATGAGAGCGTCTTCGTCACCGCCGGAGTTAACGACGCACAATTCCGCGGAGTCGGTTATTGGCTCTAGCTCAAAGTCTAAGACTACGCTTTTCACCGCAGTGGCTTGGTTGGTTTGCGTGCTGCCGCCGGTCGTAATATCGGTAACAGTGATATCGGCGTCTAAACTGACGCTGCCATCGACATGCTCGGGCGGGCGAAAAAATACAAATGCTAATTTACTGGGATCACTAAGAGTGAAGGTTCCCGTGGGGGCTTCAACTAGGTGGCCAAAGGGGTCGAAAAGTGTGGCACCACCTAAATTGCTAAACACCAGCTGAGTAATGGTCTCGACGCCGCGTGTTGGCGCTGTATCGGCATCGCCAAGCGGCAGGTCAAAGGTTAAATTAAATAACTGATCCTCTTGTCCCATGGTCGAGTCAATCGACTGTAACGGGTCTACTACAGGGAGGACATCAATACTTATAGTTTGATTGTCAACAATAGTATCGCCACTCGGGTCAGTAGCAATAACCTCTACCGGCAGGCTTATGTCACCAGCAAAATCTTGGTCTTCACGTTGATGTATCTTGAGGTTTGTCAGCGCACTTTCGTCGAAAACCCAAGCTATGACTGAGGTGCCATCTAGGGCGTAGTGAACTTGCATGCCTGTACCACTAAGCCAGGCACCTGGAATACCCGCATTGGATAAACCGGCTGGGGTAATACGAAAGCTTATCTGGTCAGTCCCTGAGTCATCTGCGGAGTTACGCAACCCTGTATTAACGTGTTCACTGAGGGTGATTACTTGATCTTCAACGCCATCAGCAATACTGGCCTCTAATGTGTCAGGGGTAAACGCTATCGTCATCGCGCCTGGATCTGAAAAAACCACGTTTATTTCGGCGGTAATCACATCGGCATCGTCGACAGGGGTATTGTCGGTGCCGTCGAGAACTCTGGCTTCTATTGCTATAACACCGGTGAATGCATTGCGGCTGTGGATAAAGATATTATCGAACAGGCTTAGGTTTTGTTCCATTAGCGAGGTGGACGTGCTGGGCGCAGGTAGTAGCCAGTTGCCGTTGCCGTCATGCAGCACTTGACGACCGTCGGTAGCTTCGACAAACCAATTGAGGGCGTCGGGCATTTTGAGTAATACGTAATCGAGTATTTCTGAGCCATCGATATCCGCTTCGAAAAATTTAACTTGCCCAGTGAGGGCAATGGGCAAGCCTCCGCTGCTATTGAGTGTGCCTATGGCCGTCTCGATGCGGGTGTCATCTTCGGTGGTGGACTCATTTTGCTCAACTCTAGCGACTACATTAACATCGACTCGACCGTTGAATGTTTTTACCTCATTGGGGCTTAAACCCCCATTGGTGTCAGTCACTTCATAACTTATGTCGAAGCTAAATAGACCGTGTTGATCCAGCGGTGCCTGAAAAGTTATGCGGCCGCTGGTGAGCAGTGCGGTCAGGTTAGCGCCAGCCAGAGAACTTAACGCCAAGCCGCCGACGGGGACGTTGAGTACGCTGCCATCTAAATATAAGGTGCCACTGAAGCCCGGCAGTATGGTCAATTCGGTAATACTCTCGCTGCCATCTATGTCATTGCGCGTTGGCATCAAATTGATTGGTTTGGCTTGATCTTCGATACCGTTGGCGCCAATACCCTGATTGTCTTTGGTATCGATAGAAGGAGCGATATTGAAGTCGACTCGCAAATCGAATTCAGCGTTATCACCGTCGGGTTCGGTATTTATTTGGACCAGTGTTAACTCCACTGCCCCACTGAAGTCTTTGGGTGGCTGAAATAGCAAGTCGTCTAATATAGCTTGGGTGATCGAGTAAATGGGATTGTTGGCAGCACTGGCGTCAAATACCGGTAAAAATAGTTCGATGCCAGCGTTATTAAAAAATTGGCTGTGGGCAGGAATTCCAGATAACAGCAAGCTGACTGCCTCGGAGTTGTCGTCATCTTCGGTGCCCATATCAAAATTAAGTGCAATACGGCTGTCTTCGTCGAAGTCGACGTTGGCGATAATATGCCCTGGAGTACCGGCTACATAATTCCAATTGCTTCCAGGATCTATAGCTGGGATATCGGCTATGCCTTTGAGGTCGATTGTGAAGCTTTTACTGGCGCTGAAGGCCTCGACTAAGCCTAAGGTTGGGGCCACACCGTCTTCAGCCGCTTCAACGGATACGGCGCGCACACTGATACTGGGTACTTCTGTGAATTGGCTGAGATCTTCTTTTGGTATTAAAGTCGCGCCCGCAGCGATGTCAACGTCTGAGACACGATAAATACCTCCTCCTAAATCGATGATCGCTGGTGCACTATCAATAGCCCAGCCTGAGGGTAGAGTAATTTCAAACCACAGGGTTTCGGAGCCATCGAGGTCAGCTAGTAGTCCTGAAATGGTATCTTTGATCTCGATAGGGATGTCTTCGGTACCGTGAATATTACGGACCTGCAGGCTTGGCACGTCGGCTTCTCCGGCCACTTCTACAGTGAAAATTTGAGCTGTTTCGGCAGTATCTTGGTTTTCAGCTTCGGTAGCTATAGCCACGGCAGTGAAGTTAAAACTGCCAGAGAGATTGGCGTCAGTACTGACTTGCAGGTTAGCAAATTGGCTGGCGGTGAGAACGGTGTCATTGTCTATGGCTGTGTTGCCGTCTGTGAGGGTTATACCGGCCTCAATGCTCTCGATACGATAGCTCAGTGTCTCAGAGGTATCCGCGTCGAAGAGTGTGGCCTCGGTGGGTGACAGCGCTTCGCTTAAAGCGTCTTCTTCGACATTAAAAGTATAGGTGCCGGCGGCATCCCATAGCGGCGCGTCCGACACAGAGTTTACTTTGATATTAAATGTATCGTTGACATCATAAGGGCCGGTAAGAGAGCCAACCGTCATGGTGATGTCAAACTGGACATTCACCGTTTGATTGGATGAGTTTAGCGCCGGTGTGAATATTAAGTCGCCATTAGCAGTCATCTCACCGGGCACACCGCTGCCAGTTAATTTCAGTAAACTGTTGGGATCACCATTGCTGTACCCCAAATAGGGGTTGCCGCTGCTGTCCAGAGGCAGATTAATCAGGCCCAGTACCGGATGGTCTAAGGTCAGACTTGCGCCACTTAATTTAACGTTATCAAACGTGAAGCGTTGTATTTTTTCGCCGTTATCAAGGTCGCCTGGGTTTCCCATAAGAGCAATGGTTAAAGGCACATCCTCATCAGTTTGTCTGGGCGTGACGTTAAATGAGCCAGTAGCGTCTTTGACTTCTATATCAAAGCGCACATCTTTAATAGTGTCATTGTCCAAATCGACCATGTCAAACAATAGATGATCAAAAAAGTCATTGCCAATTATGTTAAATACGTCACCGGTGACAAAGGTATAGTCGCCGTTGCTACTTAAAGAAAGGGTGCCATAATTAGATGCTAGCCGCTCAAGCGTGATGTCAACTGAGCCACCGTCTGGCACGAGGTAATCAACAGAATTATAATTGACTGAGGTAATACGGCCGCTGTCTTCGCCAAAATTACCACTAGTGGTTAGGTTAGTACCGCGGAGTAAATTGCCACTGTTAGTACTGTATTCTTCTATTACTAATACATTGTTTTGATCGTAAATAGGCTCTAGTGGTACATCATCGGTTATGTCGATTAGCCACTGAACAGTATTGGAATCATCGTTGTCAGCATCACTAGCGTAAACGGAAAAATCGAGTTGTTTGGTGTTGGTGTCGAGGTTAGTAGTGGGATCTGGGTGGGTAATAGATTCCAACAGCTCAAAAATAAAGTTGCCGGCGGAGTCGGCGGTAATTTCAAACACTGTGGTGGCGCCAGCCATGCCAGCCCAGAGCCAGTCGCTGGATTGGCTGAGAGTGATAGCAACCCCTTCGCTGGTAGTGAGTCCGGTAGTGTTAAGTGCAAGGTTAATAGCTGTTAGCTCGTCACTGCCTTTAGAGCCAAATATTTTGCCGCTTGCGAGGCTGGCGCCAGTGGCTAGATCTGCTTCATTAACTCCAAATATGGGGGGGCTGTAGAGTACAAAATCGTGTCCATCATCGATATTTAGGCTAACGGTAGCTGTCGAGGCGGTGCCGTCTGAATCAATGAAGTTTAGCGCCAGATCAATAACGGCGGTGTCAGTAATGCCGGTGATGTGGTCGAGAGGCCCGAGAATATCCAGCTCAATTTTGATGTTGGTGCTGGCCCCGACAGCAACATTAATACTGTCGGGGGTGGTCACCGTAAATATAGTGCTGCCGACTGCTTTGGAGCGGCTATTCGCATCTAGCACTGCATCTAAGGTGCCAGCGCCATTGCTGCGCCACAGTAGCGCTACTCCGTTACTGGTTATAGCGGTACCGCCGTTATCTAGTACTGCGCTGCCGTCGACCACACCATATTCCAGTGAGACGATCTTATCGGCGCCAGCGGTAATAGATATTACGCTTTCGTCGTGTTCGCTTAGACCACTGCTGTCTTTTTTGGGGATCTCAGTAACAGCCAGTGATACACCTGTTACCACTGATGCCATTTGGTCGTTAACCCCAATATTCAAAGTGCTGGCTGCAGTGTCGCCATCGGAATCGGTTAGTGTCACTGCAAATGGCAGAGCGAGCTCGGCATTGTCGCTGCCGGCAGTGTTAGGCTCATCTAGCGCTCTGGTTAATGTCACGGTATATGTGATGTTGAGGCTGGTCGGATGTGTTGGTGCTGTGGTGTGGGCAGGGACAGGGTCGAGTACTACCTGAATAACCTCGCCGGCTGAGATTGAGCCCGTGAGTGTTAGGCCATCGGATGAAATCGTGTAGCTAAGCGTTTCGCCGTTACTGGTAAAACTTGGCTGGCCGCTGGAATCATCAAACTGTATAGAATTAAGGTAATCAGAGCCGAGCGTTACTCGCAGGGTGCCGGTTGCTACTGTAGGTGCTAAATTATCTTCATCGAGTGCCGCTCGAATAGTGGCTGTGGCGTTAAGATGCTGGCCGTCATCGAAGTCGATTTCAATGATTGCTGGAGCAATAGTTGTGCCATCAGAATCTGTGGCGGTGACTAAAAAAACCGGCTTAAGTACATCACCTAAGGCATTGTCGTGATCCAGTGGGCGATACCAAGTGGTGGTGCCGGTAACGTCTAGATCTTTGCCGTTGGCGTTTTGATCAGCGCTGACAACAGTGACAAAAACACTATCAATACCGGTATTGGTTGTTGCGGTAATTGTTTTATTGTCGACGCTTAATAGGTAGTTAAGTGTCTGGCCATCACTCTCTAAATTCAATGCCTGTAACAGAGCGATGGTCTCTGGTAAGAACTCTGCTGAATTAGTAACTAGGTTATCGGAACCCGCTTCTATTATTGCTGTTGAGGCGGTGGTTTTTGGCAGGTCGCTAAGCAGCTGCTCACTGGACTTAAGAGCGATGTCGCCTAAATAACCTTCATCACCATCGGAAATATCTAGCACAACGTTGGCAAAATCTACATCGCCATCGGCGTCTTCGGCGATATAGATAAAATCAAAGATTGGATTGCTGCTTGAATGGTCTTGATTGCGTGCGGCGGAGAAGTTCCAGCTGCCATCTTGGTTAACTGTGAGCATGCCTTTTATGGCGTCGGTAATAACGGCTGAGCCGCCAAAGGTAACGCTGTACTTAGTGCCTTGGTAATAAATCGCTTTGATCTCTAAAGGACCTTCAAGCTGATTGTCGTTGTCGAATAGGTTGCCACTAAAGGCTCTGCCTTCAATCACCTGATAGCTATCATTTTCGGCAAATGTAAGGCCATCACGCACAGTAAACTTTAGGCGCGTTTCTACCCGGTCGGCGGTGAGGTCGGTAAATGCGTCATTTTGTCTTGCCTGGATCAGAATTTCGCTGCCGATGCTTACAACGTCGCCAGACTGTTCGATGCTGCCGTAAAGCGTAAGGTTAACACTGGCACTGGTGTCATCAATAAGTCCCTCAATCACCACAAAACCGTCGGCCGCGCGAATCAGTTGAATAGTTTTCCCATCCCCTGAGACGTTAACGGTGGTGGTGGTGTTTTGGCTAACGCCATCGCTCGATAAAAGGCTGCCAAAGGCCGTTTGGCGGGTGCTGTTACTGAACATAAACGGCGCCGGATTAAACGTCGGCTCACCGCCAATATCGATGCGCAGCTGCGATATTCCAATATCGGGCGACACCGTCAGCGCAGTTTCCGAGAGTGTAATATCAGAGGGGAAATCCAGTGTGGGGGTGTCGTCCAGAGCCACGTTACCGGCTTGGTCGCTGACCTCGGCGTTGAACGTCCAGGCTAACGCGGGGTTTAGTCCCGAGGGTGAGATTAGATTGGTGGCCCACTGGCCAGTATTATCGACACTGGCAGTGGCCTGGAATTGATTGCTGCCGTCGCTAAAGGTGAGTGTAACAATCTGGTTTTCTTCGGCATCGGTGGTACCGCGAAAGATGGCCTGTGTGCCAAGCTTGATTTTTCCGATGTCTAGACCATTGAGGCCGGTATCAATGTCGATTTCTAGAATGACATCTTTGATGACGCTATTAACGGCATTAGCTGGGTTGCCCACTGCGTCAGCCACCTCTGCGATGACGGCTAGGGTGCCGTCATCAAATGCACTGAGATCGTAACGTGTCTGCGCCTCGTTAAGGCTGCTGTAGCTGCCATCAGACACTACGCTGGCATTAAAACTGATGTCTGCAGCACCGGCCCCTGAAATGGTAACGGTGACGATTTGCCCAGCTTCGATGTCAGTGGTGGTGCCGCTGACGGATACAGCGACTATCTCATTAACAGAAAGTTTGTCGTCGCCATCGAATCTCACGGTTACTGCCGCTAGAGTGTCTTTGTGTATTACATCGGTGCCGATGGCAGTGTTGCCCGCCACATCGATGCCGGTGATAGTTACGTCTAAATCGCCATCGTCGAGGCTAGATATGTCGACGCCGTTGAGTGCGGTAATCCAGTCCCCAGGGCTTGCATTAATGCCGCTGCCGGTGGCATTAATAACATTGGTGTTTACCACAATGTCAGGGTGGATGCCGTCGGAAATGGTCACCAGCAGAGGCTGGCCAGATTCTATATTATCGGTGGTGCCTTCAAGCGTTATGCCCGCGGCCGTCTCGACAGCATTAAATATTTGATCTTGATCGCTGTCTTTATTGTCGTAAGCGATGTCATCGATGATAGCTTCGGGGTCGTAGGCAATGGTAGCGCTGGCGCTAGCTGGGTTGCCAGCTTTGTCGATAACATTAATAGTTAAAAATAATGTCTCGCCGCTGGCGGCTGACAGGTCTATGTCGTTAGCGACCCAGAGGCCGCCGCTTTGCACCTGACCAGTGGCTTGAATGTTTGTGTTGCCATCGCTGACGCTAATATAAACCGGCTGGCCGACTTCAATGTCGGTCACCACGCCACG
>CAJWZU010000035.1 GCA_913050115.1 uncultured Cellvibrionales bacterium | reverse complement strand
AGCAACCGGCTGACACTGGTAAATTTCATGCACATCGGTAATCACTGGCACTTTGAATTCATCTTTAATTGCCTGGAAAATTTCCAGACCTTTATCCATGCCAGGACCACGGTAAGAATGAATAGAAGAGCGATTAGCCTTATCAAATGACGCTTTAAAAACGTACGGAATACCCAGCTTTTGAGTCACTTCTACGTAATGGGCTGCAACCTCCAAAGCAAAGTCTTTGCTTTCGAGAACATTGACGCCGCCAAACAATACAAACGGCTTGTTGTTGGCGATGTCCACGCTGGCAACACCCGAGCCACCAACATTGATTAGCTTATCTTTGGTATTTGCACTCATGCAGTAGACTTCACTAATTGTGACTGCGTGATCGCCGCTGCCACAAAGTTCTCAAATAATGGGTGACCATCGCGCGGGCTAGAAGTAAATTCTGGGTGGAACTGACAGGCCACAAACCAAGGGTGATCTACCAGTTCAACCATTTCTACCAAGGTGTCGTCGGCAGACCAACCACCAATTTTTAAACCGGCCTTTTGCAGCTGATCAACATAATTATTGTTGACCTCATAGCGATGGCGATGGCGCTCGGTAATCATATCGTCGCCGTAGATATCGCGCGACTTAGATCCGGCAACCAAACGACACTCCTGTGCACCTAAGCGCATAGTACCGCCAAGATCCGAAGCTTCATCACGTATCTCAAGGCCGCCCTCGGCTGTGGTCCACTCGGTGATTAAACCGATCACAGGGCTGTTAGTGTTTTTATCAAACTCGGTGGAATGGGCGTCTTTTAAGCCCAATACATTGCGGGCAAATTCGATGACTACTGATTGCATACCTAGGCAGATGCCGAGATAAGGAATTTTATTTTCACGGGCGAAACGCACCGCTTCCAACTTGCCTTCGACACCGCGCTTACCGAAACCGCCGGGCACTAAAATAGCGTCGGCGTCCTCTAAAATAGAGGTGCCCTGAGTTTCGAGCAGCTCAGAATCGATATAGTTCACTTTAACCTTAGTCTTGGTGTGAATACCGGCATGATCAAGTGATTCGTTCAGTGACTTATAGGCGTCGAGCAAATCCATGTATTTACCGACCATAGCAATGGTAACGGTCTTCTCTGGATTCAACTTGCCATCGACAACCTGGTCCCACTCAGACAAATCAGCCACAGGGCAAACGAGCTTGAATTTATCCAGAACAATTTGATCGAGGCCAAAGTTTTGCAACAGGCTCGGAATTGAGTAGATAGTCTTGGCATCCGGCAATGGGATAACCGCATTTTTAGCAACGTTGGTAAACTGGGCTATCTTGTTGCGCGAACCCTCGTCGATTTCAACTTCCGAACGGCAGAGTAGAATATCGGGCTGAATACCGATCGAACGCAGTTCTTTAACAGAGTGCTGAGTCGGCTTAGTTTTGGTTTCACCCGCGGTGGCAATGTAAGGCACCAAGGTCAGATGCATCAACTGAGTGCGCTCTGGACCCAGTTCAAAAATCAGCTGGCGTACAGCTTCTAAGAACGGCTGCGATTCAATATCGCCAACGGTGCCACCGATTTCTACTAGCGCCACATCCACATCGCGACCGCCCTCAATTACACGGCGCTTGATTTCGTCGGTAATGTGCGGAATCACTTGTACGGTGCCACCCAAATAGTCGCCGCGGCGCTCTTTGCGCAGCACGGTTTCATACACGCGGCCGGTAGTAAAGTTATTACGGCGGGTCATCTTCGAGCGAATAAAGCGCTCGTAGTGGCCAAGATCCAAATCCGTTTCGGCGCCATCTTCGGTGACAAACACTTCACCGTGTTGGTGTGGGCTCATAGTACCCGGATCAACATTGATGTAAGGGTCGAGTTTCATAATAGTGACTTTTAAGCCACGGGCTTCAAGGATCGCGGCAAGAGACGCCGACGCAATACCTTTACCCAATGAAGAAACAACACCGCCAGTTACGAAGATAAATCGTGTCATTAATAATGTCCGCTGTTAAATAATGTTCGCTGTAAAGCTGCAAGACTCCGGCCTAAACGCTGGAGCACTTGCGGAATATGTTGTGATCGAATTCGAGTGCAGATGTAGCTATCGAAAGGCTCTGTTAACCTGCTTCAATACCACCCCCAAGAAGGGGCGTCATTATAGAGGAATCCCCCGCCCTACTCAACGGGAGCCGAAAGCACGCACGCGCGACTATCGGGCAGCTGCCAACACAACCCCATATCGGTGATATTTGTGTCGGCAAACTCAGCGCATAGCCACAGCCCCGCCACCGCCGCCAATTGCTCATCGACGTAAATGAGCGGTGCATAGGGCCTAAGCCAAGGTTCCAATCGGTATTCCTGCAGCAGTTTTTTTAACGATTGTGAATGAGCGCGCCCTGCGGGCTTGCAGCGTTCGCCACCAGTGCGAAAACGCACACTCAGTTGACGCCCTTGCAGCATCTCCCGGCTAAAGACGCCACCCGCCTCTAGCGTTAATGTTCCCAGCGGCAAATTCAAGCGATTATTTTCCTCGTCGATAGGTAAGGAGGCTGTAGGTATTGTCTCTAATGGCAACACATCGGTAGCGTATAGACGCTCGTTAAAACGTCGCAGACTATTTAGACCCATACGCACCTCGGCCACAGCGTCGGCGCGCCCAGCAACCAGTTGGCGCTCAACCTGCTGCAACTGCGCCAGCTCAGGATTTACTCCTAACCGCTGTAACCAGAGCCGCAAAACGCTGAAGCGATCCGCTTGGCTCAACGCCGCCAGCAAACTCAACGACACGCTCTGGCCCCATCGCTCGGCTCTAGGATCGCAGCCCTGCAAGCGAGTTGTCGCCACTTGCTGCAACTGCTCAGCTGCGGTATTGCAGTGCTCGGCGGCCTGCTGCCAGCGCGACTGAAACCCCGGCCAGCGCTCTTTTAATTGCGGCAACACCTCATGACGCAAGAAATTACGATCAAAGCGCGTGTCACTATTACTATCATCTTCAACCCAGCTGAGACGGTGTTCATAGGCGTAATCTTGCAACTGGGCGCGAGTTAGCCCCAGCAGCGGCCGAAACAAACAACCCGCGCCCACAGCGCGAGAGACGCGAATACCCGCCAAGCCCTCGGGGCCAGCACCGCGTAATAAACGCAGCAGCATGGTCTCGGCCTGATCATCGGCATGGTGGGCCATAAGTAGCACATTATCGTTATTTAGATGGCGTTCAAACACGCGATAGCGGGCCTGCCGAGCGGCATCTTCTAAGCCTCGACCTGATTGCACCACATCAACTCGCTCAGCCATAAACTCCATAGCCTGCGACTCGGCAAACTGCTGCGCACTTTGCTGCCAGTCATCCGCTTGGTCGGACAGCTGATGATTAATGTGCAGAGCAGCTAGTGGCGCTGAGATTTGTAACTGCGCCAAAGCATGCAGCAGCACGGTAGAGTCGAGACCGCCACTAAACGCCAGAAGCCAGCGCGTCACCGTTTTCTGGGCACTCAGGCTATCGAGTTGTTGCTGTAAATGAGAAAGAAGCACTGACACCGAAAAAACCTTAGGGTTAAATAGAGAGCACATTATAGCCTGCGGTCTATTGGGAACAAAAAGCAATACAGAAAGCCGAACTAAAAGCAAAATGCAAAGCCAAACAAACAGAGAAGCCAAAGCATGGCAAAATAACGCCAGCAACACTCAACATTATCAATAGAGAAGTTTCATGCCCACCACCACGCCCAAACAAGCCCCCTGCGGCAGCTGGAAATCGCCTATTAGTGCGCAAATACTGACTGCAAAATCAGTGCGTTTAGCCGAGCCTCGGTTTGACCCTACCGATGACAACAGTTGCTACTGGCTCGAATCGCGGCCGCAGGAAAAAGGCCGCAACTGCATAGTAAAGCGCGATGGCACCGGCAACACTTTTGATGTCACACCTGCACCCATTAATGTGCGCTCCAAAGCGCATGAATATGGCGGCGGCCACTATTGTGTCAATGCGGGCATCATCTACTTCGTGCTTGCCGACGACCAGAGAATCTATTCCATTGATGCCGCCTCTGAACCTGCGTTCCCTGAAGCCATAACCGCAAAGGGCCCATACCGCTATGCCGACTTGAGCTTTGATAGCACGCGAGGGCAATTGCTCGCTGTTCGTGAAGACCACTCAACTGAGCCCTGCGACGAAAACCGAGAAGAGCGGCATCAAATTGTTGCCATCTCAATCAAAGACGGTGCCACCCAAATATTGCAACAGGGCTGCGACTTTTACTCCAACCCACGCCTCAGTCCCACGGGCGAGCAGCTCAGCTGGTTGAGCTGGAACCATCCGCACATGCCCTGGGACAATAGCCAAGTTTGGTGTGCCAACATAAACACCGATATGCAATTAAGTAATATCCGCAAAATCGCAGGCGGCAACAGTCAGGCGCCAGAAAGCTGCTTTCAGCCATCTTGGTCGCCCGACGGCCAACTCTACTGGGTATCTGATAAGAACAACTGGTGGAATCTGTATCGCCTCAACAACAACGGCAGCGGCACTGACAGCGATACAGAGTGTGTATTTGAAATGGCGGCCGAGTTTGCCACTCCGCAGTGGGTGTTTGGCATGAGCTGTTACGGCTTTATCGACGCCGACAACCTGCTCTGTTGCTACAGTCAAGATGGCCAATGGCAGTTGGCCTGCATCGATTTCGAACAGCACACTCTCAATCAGCTGGACACCCCCTACAGTGATATCTCCGCGCTAATAGCCGGTAATGGCCGCGCGGCTTTTCTCTGTGCCTCGACCACCACCGCACAAGAACTGCTGCTAATCGACGGCGGCCAAAATACTATTGTGGCTCGCTCCAGCGCCACAACACTCGACAGCGATTATCTCGCCGCCCCACAGGCGATCACCTACTCGACGGGCAATGGCAGTGACAACACAGATAACAATGAACAAGCCCACGCTTTTTATTACCCCCCGTGCAATGCCGACTATCAGCCGATGGCCAATGAGCAACCACCGCTAATCGTACTCGCCCATGGCGGACCCACCGGCGCCAGCGAGTCCTCACTGAATTTAAAAATACAGTATTGGAGCAGCCGCGGCTTTGCGGTACTCGATGTTAACTATCGCGGCAGCAGCGGGTACGGCAGAGTTTACCGCGATAAGCTGAAAAACAACTGGGGCATCACAGACGTTGAAGACGTCTGCGCAGGTGCCAACTATCTAATCAAAAAAGGATTAGCCGATAAAGACCGAGTGGCCATCAAAGGTTCCAGTGCCGGCGGCTACACCGTGCTGGCCGCGCTTACATTTAGTGACACTTTTAAGGCCGGCTGCTCCCTCTACGGCATCGGTGATTTGCAAACACTCGCCACCGACACACACAAGTTTGAATCGCGCTACCTCGACGCTTTAATCGGCCCATGGCCCGAGACTAAAGACATTTACCTCGACCGTTCGCCCATTAATCACATCGACAAACTTAATTGCCCAGTGATTTTTTTCCAGGGCTTAGACGATAAAGTTGTGCCGCCGAACCAAGCGGAAGATATGTTTGGGGCATTAATCCAAAAGGGTATCGCTACCGCGTATGTGCCCTTTAAGGGCGAGGGCCACGGCTTCCGTCAGGCGCCCAATATTGAACGCGCATTGGAAGGCGAGCTGGATTTTTACGGCAAGGTGTTTGGCTTTACCCCCCGCGACGACATTAAACCTGTAGAGATTAAAAACGCCGATTCATTAATTCAAAAGGAAGGCCGTTAATGGGCCGCTGGCGCCCCCCGCGTGAGAAACGCTCGGCCTATATTACGCCGCAGGGCGCCGAGGCCATGCAGGCCGAATTAAAAGAGCTTTGGAAGGTTGAGCGTCCTGTTGTTACGGCGACGGTCAGCGCCGCCGCTAAGAATGGCGATCGCAGTGAAAACGGCGATTATATTTATGGCAAGATGCGCTTAAGACAGATTGATGCTCGGGTTAGGTTTTTATCGAAACGACTAGATGAAGTCACCGTGGTGGATCGATTGCCGGCCGAAAGAGACAAAGTATTTTTTGGTGCTTGGGTGACGATTGAAGCCGACTTAGATGAAAGTACATCGCGCTATAGAATAGTCGGGCCGGACGAGTTTGACGCGACCAAAGATTGGATTTCTATGGATTCGCCGTTGGCTAAGGCTTTGTTGGGTAAAAAATTAGACGCCGACGTTACTGTCGTAAAACCCGAGTCTAATGAGCTCTATTATATTATTGCTATCGATTATGAAGAGGTTTGATTTTAATTAGGGCATTTGATTGGAGCGAAGGGATAAGTTTAAAGGATGCTTATGCACAGTTTTTTGGTCCTTGATAACCGCTCCTAAGTTATTCAAATAGGTTACATCTATGCAGTGATGCACAACCTGCATTGATGCCCTGTGGTTCGCTCCATTTTTATACCCATGGGTAGTCCTTGGGCTCGCGTTAATTCCTCCACCCTATACTCAGGTTATGCCTCAAACACTTTAATATCGCCCCTAAACAGTGATTAAAAACCTATACACACATGATCGCGCCCAAGCCTCATATGTAAAGCAGCAGTAACAGCAAATAGCCATATAAAATCCAGGGCAAAAATTTTAATGTCTGCTCGCGGCTTTGGTTGCATTGGTGAATGTGTTGAATAAGCAAGCTTTCTGCTTGGCTACCCATAGCCCCAACTTTCTCGCTAGAGGTTAATAATTGGTGCTCGCCACGATTACAATAACCGGCCTTAAATATGACCTCTTGAACTCGACACTTGCCGCGTTTCATTAATTGCAGCTGTGCGGCATATGCTGACTTTTGGCTAGCACTGAGCAAGGCAATTAAATGGCTAAGGCTTGTGCCTAAATCTTCACGACTGTTTAACGCCAAGACCAAGGCTTGGCTGAACTGCAGTTTCTGCCAGGCAAACACCACCGGTATTTTCCATACCAGGCCATGTCCGCTGGCATAACAATACTTAAACCCTGCGATGATGACAGCAATGGATGCAGCGGCATAAAATATCGGTTGTATAGCCAACCAGAAATATTGCCACAACGACAGTTCACCCAATACTAATGACTGGGCATGGCGAATAAAACACAGTACACAAAATAATGCGATGGGCATCACTGTGCGAGTTTTTATGGTGGCAATGCTGCTGTATAACTCGTCAGAACGGTCGGCTAAAAATGCAAAAACGGCTTCATAAAAACCACTCTCACTGGCAATCAATAACCATGGTTCAGGCACCGTAAGTTTTACCCCCTTAGCTGCCTGAACTAACGATTGCCCATTGTTTAAACGCCGCGCCATACCTTGCCAGCATTGCGCCAATGCTCTGTCGCCATGCTCTTGTTCAGCCAGCATAGTAAATGCCTGTGCCAAACTAAAGCCAGCGTGTAAGTATTGCCGCAGTACCTTATATAGGGTCGCCTGTTGTGCAATAGTAAGGGTGATAGTTTTCATGACTTGGTTCTTTTAATTCAGATTTTTGGTCGAAGATTGTATCGGCCCGACAAAGCGGGATGGGTAGATTAACGGCTAGCTTCACCCATGGCCTAAGCCGCCCCTTACTTCAAATGCCTTGTGTTAATAGTCAGTGCAACCGCAAAACTGAACATCAACTTTTGCCAAGCACCCCATTAAACATGCACCCTTTTTTATTGATGGGTGTCGCGAATAACCATCTCAGATACCATTGCCGTTTTAGCCGGCCGATAAGGTTAAGCCGCTCTTCGGCACAGTGAAGCAGTAATTGACTAACAACAATAATTTGTCAGACAATAAATAGCTAATATACTTTGTCTTTACAAGAGGAGTTTATAGTAGAAAGTATGTCTATACGCATAGCACTGCTCAGCGACACCCATGGTGCCAATAGTCTCTGTTACCCCTGCCTAGCTGATGCCGATATAGTGGTTCTCGCCGGTGACATTGGCTCTGGCACAGAAATTATTAGCTATGCAAAATCTATTGCTGATGAGTATGCAGTTCCAGTAATCACTATCGCTGGCAACCATGAATATTATGGTAATGACTACCTTCAAACATTACCTGATATACGTGAATTAGCCGCTCAAACATCTGATGTGTATTTCCTTGAAAACGACTGTATCCAACTTACCGTTAACGATAAGACCATTAGAATATTGGGAGCAACACTATGGAGTGATTTTTCGCTGTATGGTCACGAACATCGACTCAATTCAGCAGACATCGCCAGCAATAAAATTAATGATTTCCGAGTTATTCGCTATGGCAAAAGTCAGCAAGTACTTTCTCCTGAGCACATATCTAGCTTTTATCGCCAATCAGTTAACTTTCTAAATAAAGAACTGTCAAAACCAACCACATGTGAAAAAACAATCGTTATCACTCATTTTGCCCCTACTCTAAAGGCGATACCGCAACGATTTACCGGCAGTGAATTAGCCGCCTATTTCATCACCGATCAATCAGCGCTGATCGAACAATACGCCATAGACGCTTGGTTCTTCGGCCATACTCATCACTCCATAGACGTCATCCAAAGTGGAACACGTATTGTGAGCAACCAGTTTGGCTACGATACCGAAGGCGCCTCTACAACGGGTTTCGATCCAGCTAAAATCATATCTATCTCGGCAAGCAAAGATCATTAAACACATAGATCTGGCGCGAGTAGGCACACTCATTTTTAATGTAATGAGCCAGCATGTATTCTAAAACGACTAAGCGCTAGCCTGAGTGTTGTTCAAGCTCCTATGCATCTTCAATCTTCACAAGCAGCGCCAACACAGACGTCGCCGCATACCCTTTAGGCATAAACCAGCAATAGACACTGACCATTAAAACGCTGCTCATATAGCCACTAAGCCAATGCTCACTAGCACTTCTGGCTCTGCCGAAAATAAACTATAAACCTCCACAAGCGAACCTTGCGGAGGTTCTTTTTTGTGGAGGTTTACTTTTTTATATTTATGCTTCACTTTAACTGTCAATAACCTCAGCGAAAAAGGGCGCCAGCAATGGAGCGGGGTGGGTAGATTAGCTGATATCTTCGCCACCTAGCCTAGACAGAATGTATGGCCGAAGGTCGGGTAATCACTCATCAATAAGGTCTATTGGGCCGGTGTCTGTGGTTTTATCTTTTGTATAAAAAAACAGCATTTCATGGGAACTGAAATTTAACGAAAACCGCTAAATGAGAAATGTTATCAACTGCAAAAGTGGGTAACTCTGTGGATAAAGTGCAGGACTGAGACAATAGCTGACTATGGCTAAGTGGTCAAAAAACACACAAACCGAACCCATAAAACAGACACAGATCGGTAGCGATGTGCCTTATTTAAGCGATCTCGGCTCTACCAGAGACATCTAGCATCGCCAAGAGATTCGACTAACATTGAGAAAAAAGCGACGCACATCCAATGGCGCCCTCCGGCCACTTGCTTCACACTTTATTCTTAGCATCAATAATTAAAACAGCCATCCATTACTGACGCACTAAACTCTTTAGGTAGTTGGCTTAAAATTGGAGCCCAGTCATTTTCACCGCGGCTATCGAGCGTACACCCAGTATTAGTGGTACCGGCTATTCTGTAACGATGCCACTTCGATAGAAAATTGTCGCCATTAATCAAGCTTTACCAGTCGTTCTCCGTCGGGCCTAAACACCAACCCCGAATAATTTAAGCGCGGCTGACCCTGCTGATAATAAAACTGAAAGTACTCACCGAGTTTTTCCCCCACACCCAAGGTCACAGCTGTATTGGCATCTAATGCCTGAAGCGGATAGTGCAATTCAGTGGCCGAACCGGTGGACAATGACGACGTTAAATAACCCGATTTTTCATGAATTTCAATCGCACTGATCTGCACCCATACTGTCGCCGCAGGCTCAGTTGGCACCCAGCGACCAAAGAATTTTTGCAGTGATGGCGAGTAGCCTTTAACAGTGACTTTTTCCCCCAGCAGCATTTTTTCGCCTTCGACATCACCGATTAATAGTTCGCGCCCGGAGAGTGTTTGCGGGTAGATATCCATAATGGAATAATCACCTAAATTGACCGACAAGCCAAAATATTTCAGTTCAGGCCTAACGCTGCTTTCACCACTTTGAATCAATTTTAAATCTTGCCCCAGCGTACGCATTGACAAGTCACCGCGCTGATTTTTTTCAATTTGAATTAAACCGGCAATAGACGCGTAATCACCGGGTAGTTGATCGACCAACTGCTGCGGGGTGAGCGATAAAAAATTGGCGCGTTGGGTATTGTGGGGATGGTAGTAATCGGGATAGGTGCCATTTTGTGCGGCCAGACCGTAGCGCATGGCATCAGCCGCCATCAGTTTTAGTGAATCGCTGGCCTCAGCGGTATTGGCCATAAGAACAACGCTAAATTTATGCATGGGGCTAGTCAATATCATCGCGCGATGCGCATAAGTGGCTCCGGCCTTTCCCAATACCGGTAAAGAGTTTGGCAAAACTCGCTCGAAATTGCGCCAGCCGAGACCGGCTTTATTACCGAGGTCCATGGCACGATCGCTGTTTTGCGCCCGCAGCAGTTCTTCAACGCTGCTTTGTTGTAACAATCCATCGCCGCGCCGATGAATAAATTTTGCAAACTCGGCCATATCGACAACGCTAGTGACCAGACCCGCCGCAGGAATATAGCGCAAAGGTGGCTCTGTCACTGATTCACCGCGCTTATAAGCGCGACCACTAAAGTTAATCTCTAAGCTAGAGTGGTTCATCTGCAAAGGGGCAAAAACATGAGCGGCCATATAATCTTGATAACTCTGCCCGCTAACCTTTTCAATCACCTGCCCCAGCAAGCTATAGCCAATATTAGAATTGGCTTTTAACAGATTAGGAGGAAATGATGTGTACATGGATTTAAGCGACGGCAACATTTGATTAAAAGCCAGATCGCGATCTCCCAATACATTGGCCGGCAAGCCAGAGTGATGACTGAGTAAGTTACGCAGAGTAATGGGTTCGCTACTCACAAAACGGCTGTTGATGGTAAATTCAGGCAATAACTCCACTAGCGGCTGGTCGAGCGTAACCTTTTTCTGCTCAACCAGTTGCATAATGGCAGTGGCCGTTAACATCTGCGTAAGGATACCGGCGCGATAGCGGCTATTAATATCCGTGTATGCGTTCGAGTCGAGATCGCTATAACCAAAGCCCTGCTGCCATACCAATTGTTGATCGTCGATGAGGGCCACACTAAGACCAACTATATCGCCGATATCCAGTTCAGCTTGCAAGCTATCTTCTAGGTAGCTAATAACGGGGGCATAGTCACCGCGGGTCCAATCAATGGGTGCTTGTGGCTGGCTAGAACAGCCGGTAAAGAAAATTAACGCGCCAGATAAGGCCGCCAAACGATAGAGTAGAGACAGAATAGCCATAAGGAGCCACTAAAGAAAATTAAAGTCTTAAGTATATTATCTTAGGCACGCAATACCTGTGTGATTTCATCATTTTTTTTGGCCATTATATGGATGCTATGCAAATGGCGATCTATGATAGAGGTACGCAAATAACCAAAGGCACATTATGCGATCGGTTTACAACATACTTGGCTGGGTATTCGTCGCTCTGGGTATTATCGGCACTATTGTGCCGCTGATGCCCACCACCATTTTTTTAATATTGGCATCATTCTGCTTTAGCCGCGGCTCGCCAAAATATAGAGAATGGCTACTAAACCACCCCCGCTTTGGGGTTTACCTGCGCGACTTTCACGCGGGGCGAGGCATACCGAAAAAGTGCAAAATTATTGCCATCGCTATGATATGGACCAGCATCGGTAGCACCACAATACTGTTCATCAGCGCGGTGTGGTTGCAACTATTACTACTCAGCATTGCCGCCAGCGTCAGCCTTTACCTATATTGGCTACCCACCACCGTGCTAACTCGTTGCCCTGTGCTTGATGCTAAAGCTAAGCTAAAAGCCGAAGCTACAGCCTCGCTAATACCCCCTGCAGCATCGTGTCCTATGTCGGACTGCAATCAGTTAAAGTAAGTTTTGTGGTTTCACGCTTGTTTAATAAAACATGGCAATACGGTTTTTAGCGTACAAAACAAGGAGTAAGACTTACCGAAGACTTATTATAGCCGTATTAAAGCGGCGTATTTATGGTGATATAACAAGATAAAATTAAAGCCAGCATGCCCTGCAGAAAAACCGAGCTGTCAATAATTCTATGTAATCGCGCTATTTAATATACCTAGCCAGTTGCTCCGAGAATTTGATCATAAAGCGTCTCATCCTCATTCATACCGCTGATACGTGTCTGCCCTGCTGGACTGGCTGAGATTTGAAGCTGCCGTCACGATGTGTTGATGACAATTTCACCATGATCGCCTCGTAAAAATTTTCGCGGCGCAGCCTTTGTGTCTGTTGCCGTCATCGATGGCGCGAACTTGATTGGGCAAGTAATCAAGATGTGCTTCAACCTTAGCGCGCAGGACCGCCTCTTTATGTTTTCAGCTAAATTTGGAAAAAACACACAACTGCTACCAAGCAATACCCAGTTACTAACTTCAGCTAAAACATATGTCAGGCCAATTAATAACTGTCCAAAATTGCTTATTCACTCGCAGTACTAAAGTTCCAGATCTCACCGGCCTCACCATCCGTATCAACACGCCAAAAGTATGTGGTGGATGGAATCAAACCAGAGACCAAAGTACCGCTCATATCACTCAGTCGGTTAACGTCAGTACCCAGATAAATACGGCTGTTGCCGATCGCGGCTTTAAACATTAGCTCAAGCTCGACGGCAACATTCTCGGCACCATTAAATGGCACTGGGTTAGTTGCCACAGCGTGCCTATGTCCAGGCACCCATGGGGTATCGCCGTCTTTATAGGCACCAATGTCCGGGGCACTGCCGACATAATCCAGAGCGAGATAGATCGCGTTGGCGCTACCACTATTTACCAGAGCTGAATCAGTCCGTGGGCGGAAGTCACCCCAAGCCGCGCCTTTTAAGTAACTCTGCACTGGCGCGCCATCGGCATCGGCATCGGTGATGTTATTGCTCACCACACCCGGTATCGCCATCTGCTCAGTGGTGCCCGACTTACGGCCGACAGGTTGTTCATCGTTTCCGTGTGGTAATTGAGTCCATCGGCGCCCACATTGTTGAATATAACCAGATCGGCTTTTTCGTGGCCGAACCAGATATTGTTATAAACCCCCTGATACTCGCCCTTGATCATGTTGAATTCGGTGTTCCACACCACGTTATGATCAACCACGCCGTCTTGACCGATCGTGCTGGCACCCTTGACGCCGTCGAAACGAATACCGGCTTTGCTGGAATCGTGCACCCAATTGAAGGCAACCTCAGTACCCGCCTGCTCAGCGATACCGATATTAATAGCGGCGCCGTCGTGCTGCAGTAATCCACAGTTGTAGACGTTGTTGCCCGTTACTGTCGAAGCCGCAGCCACACGAACACCTTCGGAGTTACCGGCGGTATGAAAGGTGTTGTTGGTAAAGGGAATGTTATTGCTTTGATTGGCCATATTGATAGAGCCCTCACCACCGGTACCCAAGTTGGAATAATCGATATTGTGGATCAAGTTATTGTCGACCAGGTTGCCACTCTCTTTGATTATTTCTAAGGCCGGACCATCGGTGTAGGCCAGTACGCTGTTACGAATGACATTTTTAGTTTCACTGATGTTGGCGTTATTGATGAACTTGATCGTTAGCGCGCGCGTTAGGTCGCCGAGCATACGCTTGGAATAAGCGTAATTAGTGGCATCGATATTGTTAAACTCGATGCCCTCGGAACTGATTACAGTGAAGGCCGTAGCAAAGAACTCCACCCTTTGAATATCGACAGCGCCATCGCCGTTGAAATCCGCCATCTGGGCGTTCCAATCACTCGACTTACTGTTGAGAATCTCGGTGTGAGAAATAACACCCTCACTAGTCCCCCTACCAATTTTGACGCTGCCGTCTAGAGAGTTACGCCAGAAAAGTAAGCGTTACGGTAGATATGCGTAATAAAGACGACCATTTTGCAATCGAAAGTAACTCAGACAGCACACGACTGAGATGCTTGCCCATACGGCTAATTTGGATAATTTTGGCTCCAGATATTAAATTGTTACAGGTGACTCTGGTATTAAAGCGACAGGCGGACCTCTATAAGGGCCCAAGCTAAAATTTACAATAGGTTATAAATTAACATATTCAGATCCAAAATCGCCTACATAACTGGGCAGCCAGCTGCTATCAACACTAAACAGTAATGAGAAGGCTGAGAATGCAACGGAAGTTAACGGATGCATTAGACCAAAAAAGGTCTAATCAATATTGATTAGACCTTTTTTGTGATGGTAGGAATACCTTTTTACGTTAGCGTTAAGAGAACAGCGTTAGGTCCAAGCCATCCTCTTTATTTTTATGCGCTAAGTTAGGAAAAATCACACTACTGCTACCGGGTTGCACCCAGTTACTAACTTCCGCTAGCACATGTTCCAAACTGGTTAAACCATTAATATCTGGGCTTTTATCACCCAATCGACTTAACTCTTCTGCTGGGTACATATCGCCATAAATACCGCCGCGCACATTTTCACCCACCAGTAAATATGACGTCCCTCGGCCATGGTCGGTACCGGCATCGCCGTTCGACTTTAACTGACGACCAAATTCGCCGGCAAACATAAACACCATCTTATCCGAGACTTCAGTGGGAACCGAAGCCTGTAAGGCGTCGAACGCACGACCTTCACCGAACAAATCGGTAAACAGGCTATCCAACTTCATTTTCTGATCTTTGTGCGTGTCCCAACCACCGACAAGCATGGACGCCACTCTCATATCCATAATGTCATTGCACAAAATACTGTCGTATAAATTGCGGATTTGTGGAGCCAATTTAATATCAGCCAATTCGGTAAGAGCACCTTCGGTATAAAGCGCCTCAATAGCCATGGGCACAGGATGATCCGCTAAACGCTCGTCAATTAGCCCGCCATAGTACCGAGCCTCCGCTTCCTGATCGACAAAACGGCGGTAAAGCGAGTTGCTAGACATTTCGTCTTGCTTGGCTTGATAGTAGCCTTCTAAGCTACGGGCAATACCAGCTTGGCGAGAATTATCATCGCTCAGGGGCTCATACAAGCCCATTGCGCGAGTATTCGATGCGGAAATAAGGTTGTCGTTGCCGCGCTTCATCCAGTTATCACCATCGGGGCTAAAACAAAAATCACTCGGTGACGCTGTCAGTGAAACAACATTGCCGCCAGCGGCACGCACCAACTTGCCACCCCAGCCAGGCTGGTCACTCATGTGAGAATGCGAATCACCTTGGTTAAGTTGCATTTGGCAATGAGAATGATTTCGGTCAACACCAGCCACCATATTATTGATCACTGCCAAGTTACCTTTGTCCCACATTTTCTTTAACCAAACAGCTTCTTTGCTTAAACCAAAATCAACCGTTTTGTTGCCATCAGTAGAAGATAGGTGGAAATAATCATTGTCCCAGCGATTGGCCCAAGCATTAGAATCGGATGCTGACAAACCGTGAGCGGTCGCTTTGGCTTTCCAGAATTGATAACCGTAGCTATTTTGGTCACTCGAATACGCAGGTGGCATTAGGTGGCGCAAATCCGGAGCGCCCTCTAACATCACATTAACAAAAGTATTGCGCGTTAAGCCCATTGCTGCGCTTTGTGCCAGCACGCTGGATGCAATGCCCGGCATACTGCCCAAACCGTAAACTAAACTACTCGACACTGCGGCTCTTAAAAAGTCTCGTCTTTTCATGATCATTCTCCTCCACGAGCAAAGATATAAGGCGTAGCGACAATAAACGCAATGGCCTGACCCACATAACGATTGGCGCTTCTTTGTTTACTTATGGTGTCGTTGTCTAAATTCAACAGTGTATTAGCCTGTTCTTGCTGGATAGCCAATAAGTCACTGTCGGTTTCAAGCTCCAAGGTAGAATAAGATACCGCTAGATCATCCGGTGATGCGGCCTGTTGCAAAGAAGAGCCAGTAGCTAATAATGCATTAACATAGGCGCGCTCTAAACTGCCATAGTTGGCCAAATCGCTGCCAATAAAACGCCTCCAAAGCCATTCGCCGACCTCATTCACCCGGTAATTTTCTGTCTCAGCTTGGGGAATGATACTGGCCCAATCTTTACCCCAGTTGGGCTGATTGGTATCGGTCACCCGATGCAGATAATAACTACCCTCGGTTAGATCATTGTAGTTATGACGGAAAACGTCAGTACTTTGTGCCGCTTCCATGCCTGTCTGCGCACCAAATACATTGTGCTTCAAACGAAAGGGCAACGCCTGCTCAGATTCTAGATTACTTGTTAGCCCATGAAATATCGGATCAATATCATTATTGGTGACCACCAACTGATTATTGATTTGCATCTTCCGATCCACGCTGGTGAGATATTTGATCACCGAGCCATCGTGAAATTGCTCTGATATGGCGTAGGCTTGCAAGAATGTTAACAAGTCTTTATTTGCCATCGTATTCCAGGCGCCACGAATTTCAGTCATATCGTCAGCGGATGGGCTATCGTCAGCTAGGCCCTTAATAATCATCACCGGTAAGCGCTTTAAACTCTCGGGATGCTCTATGGCCACCTTCGACAACTCACTCATACGCTCGTAGGCATGATTACCAAAGTTCAGAGGACCGAGTATTTCCAGCGCCCCCTCATAGTGTTCAGACGAGCTGCCATAGCCAATGATTTCGGGGAAACCAATGCCGGGCCGAAATTTAAAATCAGTAAAATCGGTTAGGGCTTTGGCGGTATTTTTAATGCTGACTTCTTCGTGATAATCCATATCATCATCGCCGTGTATACCAAAAAACAGCTGATGATATTCGCGCGCAAAATCTTCATTGCAGCGACACTCATCTTTCACCATTCTATTGCTGTGATGACCGTACTGTGTTGCGATAGCGGCCGACGCGGCGGCCGTGGTTAGGGTATCGGTATAAGGGGTGGTGATATCTGCCAAGCTCGCCAAAATATCATCATAATAGGTAATAATCTGACCGTAATTAACGCCTGTATCCACATTCGCAGCCATATGATAATTCGTCTCCCATAGGCCTATCTTTTGCCTGAATGGGTTTAGCCCTCGACTCATACCCAGGCGTGACCAGATGGATTCGAGACGTTGATAATCACCTAGGGTTATTTCATAGCGAAATTGATAATCCGCAACCACTGGGTTTTGAGAGTTGTTGGATGACCAAAGTTCGGCATTGTCGCGCATACTGCCATCGGTAAGCTCCCATAACTTTGCCTCATCGTCTGGGTGGGGCTGAGATATCTCGTGGTTAGACGGGGCAAAGGTGAGCATTTTTTGGATTGCGTCTTTAGGAGGAAGTGCTGCCAATGCTTCTATTTGGGCCTCACTCACTTGTCCGCCGTAGGCGAAGGTATAAAGTACTCGGCGCACCGCCTGGGTATCCCAAGTATTGTCGTCAATTAAGTTAAAACCTATGTCCAAGCTGGGATTGTTAATAACTGGGCAGGCAGCAATGAGCGACCAAGCACCACTTTTATCCGGGCGTTCGTTTTGAGTCCACCAATTGGCCGAATACTCATTGTCGTTATAGGAAACTTTCTTGCCACCGGTATAAACCGCACCACTGTCCCAAGCGGGTTGGCTACAGACAACAATCACACCACCGCCAGAGGAACTTGAAGAAGAGGAACTCGAAGAAGATGAACTGCTTGAACTCGAACTGCTGCTCGATGAGCTACTTGAACTGGAAGAGGAGCTACTTGATGAGCTGCTCGAGCTAGAAGAGGAGCTACTTGATGAACTGCTTGAACTAGACGATGAACCTCCCGTCCAGCTCGAAGGATCCAGCGACAAAACGCTCTGCTCATTCCCTTGGAGGTCGCTAGTAACCAGTTTCAGGTCGCCATCAGTGGCTTTATGCCAAAGAATGTCAGTGCGTCCATCGCCGTTATAGTCGGCCAGCTGGTAAGTCCAGGCTGAAAATTTGGCCGCTAAGTTTTCAACACGCAGCTGAGCACCTGTTGCGCTAGTAATGGCAACTTTTACCGTACCATCCACGGCTCTACGCCACAGAATGTCATCGCCGCCGTCGCCATTAAAGTCACCTAACCCTGCGGTCCAAGCCATAAATTTAGCAAAGTGAGTTATCGATTCTTGCTGCTTTCCATCCACTCCACTAATACCCACTTTAACTGTGCCGTCGGTAGATTTGCGCCAGAGGATATCGTCGCGACCGTCGTTATTCAGGTCGCCAATCTGTACCTGCCAAGCCGAGAAACGTGGAAATTTTAAAACATTGACCACACTTTCTTGCGCGCCATTAGTATCCGTTAAAATGATTTTTGAAGCGCCATCGGAGCCACGACGCCACAACATATCGTCGCCGCCGTCACCATTAAAATCGCCGACGAAAGCGTCCCAAGCGGGACCCTTATCAAAGTAAGTCTCGGTACGATCTTGATCACCATCGGCATCACTAATACCTACTGTAACAGTCCCGTCAGATGCCTTGCGCCACAAAATATCGTCGCGACCATCGCCGTTAAAATCACCAATTTGGGTCTGCCAAGTACTGCCTTTAGCCGCCATATTATGAACTGCAGCTTGATTACCGTTAGCGTCGCTAATCGCAATGTTAACCGCGCCAGTATCTTGGTTGCGCCAGAGAATATCGACAGCACCATTGCCATTGAAATCACCCATCTGGGCGCTCCAATCACTCGACTTGCTGTTAAGGATCTCGGTGTGAGACATAACACCGTCACTAGCTCCCATGGCAATTTTGACGCTAGCGTCGGTAGAATTACGCCACAATATATCGGCAATACCATCGCCATTAAAATCGCTATCGACTGCAGACATTGCACTAATAGACGACATTGACGCCAGAAAAGTAAGCGCGACGATAGAGGTGCGCAACAAAGACGATGGTTTTGTAGCGGGAAGTAACCCAGGCAACGAATACCCAGTATATCGCCTGATAAGGCTTGGCTGGTTCATCAACAACTCCAGAAACTATTATTATTTTTTGTGTAGGTAATGCTTTGAACGTTTAACTGGCTCTCCATGAAACCAATTAAAAATTACATTGGTATCTAATCTAACAGCATTAGGCAGTGATTTGGCGTGATAATAGACTACCGAGTCACATTCTTGACTAAACACAGAAGAGAAGCAAAATTTTGGCAAAATAGTAACAACAGTGCTAAAAAAATGGGGAGATAGTAACGAATAAATATGTAACGGCCGGCACATTAAACAAGGTGCAATACTGGCGGAAGACTTATCATGCACGCCTTACGGCTGCATGCTTCAGGTCGATACAACAGGACAAAGCAAGGTCAGCCTGTCTTGCAGAGATGCAGCTATAGCCGCCAAATCAAGCTCAGCTTTTGTGGGAGCCCATGACAACTGTTTAACATCGTTCAAGGACGTCTTGCGAGCTGCAGGCGCCAGTGCGTTTGCAGAGAAAAGTGCTCCAGCATTTGCGTCGAGAAAGAGTAGATTTTTTGACCGATCGCTTGGTAGTCAAGCACATTGTTTTTCGTCTAGTGGTTATCATCGGAGCCATTGAAGCCGCTAGTACAATACCGATAGTGGAAACACCACCCCCGCATCATTGCGACCGATTGCAGTGCGAGCCTGACGTCACTTAAGAATACCCAATCGTAGCTGGGTATTTATTGCGATAATTCACTCAAATTAGCCACCACTCATTCAAGTTAAAATTCTTGATCAAGCTCAGCACTGCCCTTACTCATTAGTACATGAGTGAAGGGCAATGCCATACGACTTCATTAATTCCGAGTTAGCACCACATGATAAGCACCTAGCTTAGGTAAGGTAATGTCTAGCTTGCCGCCGGACACCGCCCCAATCAGAGGTCTGGCCGTAATATCACTTGAGCTACCGTCAAAACCATAAACACCCTTGATAGAATGGCTGTGCACACTGCCGAGATTAATAGAAAAGTCACGACTGTTGTTGATATCTTTGTTGAGGATAATCAGGTGCAGGTCGTTGCTACTGGTATCCACAGAGGCCCACACCGAAGCGCCATCGACATGGGTAAATGTTGTCGGCACGGCCCTATCACCGTAGCCACCGTTGGAGCCATCGTAGTTGCGGAACAGTTTATAAGCGGCGTTAGTATAGATGCCGTCATTGTTTACATTCAAATCCCAGCGGGTAGCAATGGTTACATCTTTATCGGCGAGCACACCGAGTAAGTCGGCTATGGCAATACCGTGAGAGATATCGGTATCGTGACCATAGTCAAATTCACCCAGCATTATCTTGGTGCCTGGATAGTAAGTATCAATCGAATTTTGAATACGGCCAATAATATTATTCGGTTGATTGTTTAACTTTGAAGCGGTTAACCAACTCGGTTCTATATAGCTGGTGTCCCACATTGAGCGCGCAAAATCCATTCGAGTTTCACGAATATAACCTGCTGTAGAGGTGCTCGTTTTTACCACGGTGCCGCCACTATTAAAGTTACCATTGGCGTCCACTTTGTGCTGCGGATAGTTATGAAAAGCAACGATATCGGCTAAGCGATAACCTTGTGCGTCCGATGCTTGCTTTAGCTCATCCAACAAATATGAAACAAACCAGTCATAACCGGACCCAACAGTCGGCCAGTCTGGAGCCGTACGCAAATCGTAAAGATTGATACCGGCTAATTCACCGACAATGACTTGTACGTCTGGGTCAACCGATTTGACCGCGATGGCTGTAGCAATAACTTTTTGCACATAATCCGCTGCATTAACTTTTTGTGCTCCAGTGACTATATCGTGGCCTGAGTTCCATAGCCCCGGCTCATTGCCGAGTGAAATATACTTAACACCATTAGCTGTAGACGCTGAACCAAACGTTTGTTTTAAGAAGTGAATCGATTCATCCACATACACTTTGTTATCAGTGGTGTCAGGTGTTAATGAGAATGCTGCATCCTTTTCAATAACCAACTCATCCCAGCGAGCCGACGGCGGTACAGTTTTATTGCCGCCATCCTTGTCCGCAGCAACCCAGCCCAATAGCGGAACCGTAATGATCGAGGTAAGACCGGCATCTAAATTGTCTTGATGAAATTTTTGATACACGGCACCTGGCTTATCTTTGTCAGCCCAAAGTAGGCCAACCAGACTGGCGATGCGATTATCGTTAGGGTAATTACTTTGATCATGGCCAGAATTAGACGCGCCATTCTCCCAGTTAAATACACTCATGCGGTTGCCACCTAAGCGGCGGGCCGTGAAATTATTATCGCTGGTTAAGGATTCATGATCTTGGTTAAATCCATAAATTAACGGGCTAATATCATGGGTGTTATTAAAATCTAACTCGACACTGACAACGTTGCCACCAGATGAGGAGGAAGATCCTGAAGAGGTACCGCCTGAAGAACTACTGCTCGAGCTGGAACTTGCTAGACATGCGCGCACAAACGTCCAGTCTGCGGTGTTAGTCGGAAGCGTTTGAGTCCAGTAATTGGCTTGATACAGATTGCCCATATACTGCATCTGATCACCGCCATTGGCGTGATTTGTCGCAGTCCAGTTGGGGTATTCATTTATGCCCACGCAAGTGTCGACAATACCGCCAGAACTCGATGAAGAGCTTGAAGACGATGAGCTAGAGCTACTTGAACTGCTACTCGAAGAGCTACTAGAAGAGCTACTAGAACTTGATGATGAACTGCTGGTACTTGAAGCAGAGCTAGAGGAGCTGGATGATGACCCACCACCGCCATTCCAGTTCGAAGGATCAATGGCCCTCTCACTCTCCTGAAAGCCCATAGGACTACTGACAGCCAGTTTGACTTCGCCACTGGCCGCTTTGTACCAGAGAATGTCGGTGCGACCATCACCGTTATAATCGGCCAGCTGATGAGTCCATGCAGAGAACCTTTCGGGCAAACCCACCACATTATCTTGTTGGCCTGCCGCGTTAGTGATGGCAATTTTTACCGTGCCATCCGCCGCTCTACGCCACAGAATGTCATCGCTACCATCACCATTAAAGTCACCTAAAGTTGCGGTCCATGCCATAAACTTAGCAAAGTGGGTGACCGATACTTGCTGCTTAGCATCGACACCACTGATACCAGCCTTAACGGTACCGTCGGTCGACTTACGCCAGAGGATATCGTCACGACCATCGTTATTCAAATCGCCAATTTGTACCTGCCAGGCTGAGAAACGCGGGAAGGCGAGAACATTCACCACGGTGTCTTGCGCGCCACTAGCACTGGTTAAAATGATTTTTGAGGCGCCGTCAGTGCCTCGACGCCACAACATATCGCCACGGCCGTCGCCGTTGAAATCACCGACGAAGGCCTGCCAGGCCTCACCTTTATTGAAGAAGTACTCAATGCGTTCCTGATCGCCATCGGCATTGCTGATGCCGATACGAACATAACCTTCAGACGGTTTGCGCCATAAAATGTCGTCGCGACCGTCGCCGTTGAAGTCAGCAATTTGGGTCAGCCAAACATTGCCCTTAGCCGCTAGGTTATTAACTATGCCTTGATTGCCGTTGGCATCGCTAATGGCCACTTTAACCGCGCCAGTAACCTGATTGCGCCAGAGAATATCTTTAGCGCCATCGCCATTGAAATCGCCCATCTGAGCATTCCAATCACTCGACTTGCTATTAAGGGTTTCGACGCGAGAAATATCACCCGCATTAGTAGCTATAGCAATCTCGACGCTGGCATCGACAGAGTTACGCCAGAAAATATCAGCAATGCCATCGCCATTGAAGTCGTTATTGACTGCAGCCACCGCACTAATTGACGACATTGACGCCAAAAAAGTTAGCGCGACAATAGATCTTCGCATTAAGGACGACTGTTTTGTACTGGACAGTAACCCAGGTAACGAATACCGAGCATACCGTCCCATGAGACGTGGCTGGTTCATCTACAACTCCAGAAATGACTAGTGTTTTTGTGTGTTTATTACTTTAAAACCATTTTTGGGTTCCGCAGCAATAAATTTAAAAACTATATATCCTTCTAATTTAACAGGTTTGGAGCCAATATCCTCGCTAAAAAGGACACTTGTGCCGATTAAAAGAAGAGAAAAAAATTACCAGTAACAGCACGGAAAAAAAGTAACAACAACGCTATAACAACGGACAAATAGTAACGACAGGTAATGCAACAGCAGGCATCTTCAGGGTGACGTAGCAATTACAAGGACTCATCATTTTGCGCCATACGAGCGCCTGCTCTACGCCGAGTATAACTGCTCAATGTGCAGCCACTCTGCCGCGCAGATATGCCCCGATTCGGGTTGTTCATTCACCAAATTTTTGACAAAAAAAACCCACTACAATTGCAGCGGGTTTTTCATAAGATAAAACTTAAACCATTACTTTTTCGGGTTAAGGCCCATTGCTTTAGCGGCTTTAACAAACGCTTGATAACGTTTATCGAGGCCATTCACTTCGCCACTACCGGGGCAAACTTTATCTGGGCAACCGCGGTTAACAATGCCCGAGGTTTCATCAATAAATTTGGTGCCCTTTAAGCCACCGTCTACATACTTCTTCAGCTCAGTGTAGTAGTTCCATTTGGAATACTTGCCACTGTCTGTATTGTAGGCCTGAACTGAATTCATCCAGAAGAAGATACCGGCAATCCACTTAATTTCTTTATGCTTTTGAGAGCTACAGATTAATTCTGGGTTGGAACATAAATCCATGTCAGCGAACAGAGGCGCGGCCGGAGCGGCCTGCACCAAGGTACCGTTAACCACTTTACCAACCTTGGCCGGATCAACATGGCTGCGACCAATAAAGTGATTCAAGGTACCAAAATTCTGACGACCTGTGGTTTGAATAACACCACGCCCCCACCAGTTACAGCCCTCAAGACTCGTTTTAGAAACACCGTTATGAATATAGTTACCCGCCTTTTGGCCGGGATATACCTTACACGCCGGTCGCAGCCAACCCTGTTTATGCAACTGTGCAGTTTGACCTGGCTTACACCAACCACCGTGATTCCATTTGCCGGCCTTACCGTTTTTTAACTGACCTCTCGCCGCCAGTACTGAGTCAGGCGCACTATACAAAGGCGCTGGAGCACCGTACCACTTAGCATGGGTCAGTGCGGTCACTTCCATTTTTGGAGTGCGGGGGCAAGAATAGGCGTGGTCTTTACCTTTGCTGGAACCATAATCGGCATACATTTGGCCAAGCTGGCCACAGGCCGCATCGAGTGGATAGCCACCCGACCAGTTGTTTTCATCACACGCGTCGTACTGGATAGTTTCTTTCATCGCTTGCGCTAAAAAAGCAGCGATAGCGACTTTGGCGTATTTAATGTTGGTTGCATCATCCGCTTCCGGATCTATCAACCAGTACTTATCACCGGCCACACCAACGTTGTGCATTGGGTTCAAAGCCGCGAGAAAATCTTGCCACTTATAGATACTTGACGGAACCCAAGCGTGTGACGGCGTCTCATAAAGAAACACTTGGCTGTTCATTACCGAGGCAACACTTTCCAACTCAGCGTTAAGCTGCGCAATAACGGTTAGAGGCGTTTTTTCGTCCTCAGAAGCGTCAAAATAGAGTGGGATTCTACCCGCGGTTTGGTAGCTCACTACCTTATTTTTTAACCAGTCGTTGTCCCCAGAGCCATTCGTAGCCATTGGCACTATACCGGTACTGGTAGCACCACCCCACATAATCGCGAACACATTACAGTGGGCTGCGTGACGCAGCTTTGCAATACCCCAATCGTAATCGGGCGTTTGTTGCAGTAATTTTTGTACATTAGTCGCACCTTTATACACAGCCGCATCCAATGGAATTTTCAAAACCGCTCTCTGAATATTGGTAAGGTCAGTGCCAATATTTTTATCGCCCATAAAGTAAGTGCCAGCGCTGGCGGAATGATTTGCCAAGTCATAGTTACCTGTGTCTTCACCCTCAGCAGCCATGTGACCGCCTGGAGCCCTGAGCATTACCGGGATAGTCATATAGTCGGTAACTTGTCTTACGTAGTTCAGGTAATTTTCCCATTCCTTGGCACCAAACGCATAGCGGCCACGGGCGTCAGAAGAAAAGCCATCGCGCTCATATTTAGCGAAGGTGATGAAGTCGGGACGATTGTTAGAGCCATAGGCACCGATCGTTTCGAGAAAACTAACGGTAGACTTTGATGCTGTATCCCAAAGCACTTGCAAACCGCCTGGGAACTCATCGTGGATCCAGTCAGTATTACCTTGCAGACTCATACCCCAACCAAAAGCCACGTCAGGGCTAAAACTTTTGATCACCAAATTTTGCGACTGCACCCAGCCTTTAATATTATCTGTAATGGCGGCATTGATGCCCCTTTCGATCGCGGCCAAATTGTATTCACTGGCTAATGTCGTCAAGCCGTTTGCGCCCATAAACTCGTAGTCAGCTTCAGCGGCAATGGCTTCTTTGAGTGCTTTTTTAACTTGAATGGCTTTCCAGGCGCCGACCTTACCAAACGCCGTTTTAAAAGCGCTGTTTTGAGTCGACTGCCATGCGCCCAATAAATCGGCATTGAGCACAATAGAGGCTGGAGACGCATGCGCATCATCTTTGTAACTCTGAATAACAGCCGTCATGCGAATAAGGTTTTGATAATGCTTAACCAGGTTGCCGTAGTTCAGAATATCCTTTGAACCGACGCTACCGTCGCTCGCATTCGCCGTAGTAACCACCATAGTCGGCACAACATTTTCGCCGAGGGTTGATTCCACATCGCGCGCGAGCATAATAGTTTGCACGGTCACGGTAGGATCGATTACCGCGCCACGGTTACCGGTACCATCGCCCGCAGTGGTAAAGATTGAATCGACCTGAGCATCAGAAAATTGAATAACATTAGAGGCGTCATTATCTGTGACGGTTCCCATCGCCAAGCTACTCGGCCAGCCTTTAACCGACAATTCAACCGGATCTACCCGAGTATGAATGAGTAAGTTCTTGCCGCCACCGGCCGTAGGGTCACTAGCTGAAGAAGAGCCGCCGCTGGAACTGTTACTACCCGTTGATGTGTTGTCTATACAATTGCGTAATAGCTTCCAGGCCCCGCCGTTGCTCGGAATCTCTTGAGTCCAGTATTTGGCTTGATACAGCTTGCCGTTATGCTGCATCTGATCGCCGCTGATGGCGTGAGAAGGTTTATCGGCGTGATCTAGCTGAGTCCAGTTGGGATGTGCGTTTATGCCCTTGCAATGGTCAATGAGATCAACACCCGATGATGAGCTGGAAGAAGAGCTGCTGCTTGAAGAAGAGCTAATGACAGAAGAGCTAGAGTCGATACCTTCACACTTTTTTAGCAAGGACCAAGGACCACCGTTACTCGGTTCTTCAGTTGTCCACCACTTGGCCACGTAGAGGTTGCCGTTGTGCTGCATCTTGTCTGCAGTATCGGCGTGGCTCGGTTTTTTATCCCAAGTCAAATTAGGAAAGTTAGGAAAGTTAGGATAAGCGTCGCAAGTGTTACCCCCGCCGCTAGATGAGCCGCTTGAGCCAGCTGAGCTGCTAGAACTTGAAGACGAAGAAGAACCACTGCCACAAGTAGCTACTTTAGCCCACGAGCTGTTCGGCGGAGTCGCATCGGTCCACCACTTGGCCTTATAGTGCGTATTTTGATAATTAATTTCTTTGCCGCCTGTGTACGAAGTACCCGCTTTATAAGCCGGTACACCGGTACAGTCAGCAGCCATTGCATTAGCATTAGCAGAAGCGATGATCGCCCCGAGCAGCAGCGCCGAGCTGGTTACTTTTCTCATAAAAATCCCTGTTATTGTTTTTATAAGTGAACTCATTTCGTGATTGAAATCGATTATTCAAAGTCATCCGACGATAAAAACGCGCACTCTATCATTATTCTTATCATCTCACCGAAAGAGATACCGCTACCTCTCAAGTATCAATTCTAGAGAACCGAACAAAGCATGCTTCTACAAGCGCCCACACTAACCGAGGCTAAGCATAAGTACTGATGTGTGAGCCAGTGCTCAGAACATCACCTGAACTTTTGATGCAGCCATAACACTTGCAACCTAAGCACACTATTAGTAGCTGTGAGCTCAGGCGAAGCTGGGAAATAACAGCATGCAAGTGCTGCGCTAGAGCGACGGCTAAAGACTGGGACAACCACCCTATTTTGCAGGAATGCAGCCGTTTATTAGGCTGCTGTAATGCCTGTTTAAAACCACCCAAGAGCCGCAGAGTAAACTACTAGCCGCCTACAAAATGGTTTAAATCAACATATTACAGAGCTGTCATTCGCCAAATTTTAGGCAAAAAAAACCCGCTGCAACTGCAGCGGGTTTTTTCATAAGGTAAAACTTAAACCCTTACTATTTTGGATCAAGCCCCATCGCTTTAGCCGCTTTAACAAATGCAGCGTAACGCAGATCGAGTCCACCAACAGCACCACTGCCTGGGCAGGTGCTATCTGGGCAACCGCGGTTAGTGATACCAGAGGTTGCATCAACAAAGCTTCTACCGACTAAGCCGCCGTCTACATAAGCCTTCAGCTCAGTGTAGTAGTTCCAGTCGGCGTAAGGACCACTGTCTACATTGTAGGCCTGGACTGAATTCATCCAGAAGAAGATACCGGCAATCCACTTGATTTCTTTATGCTTTTCAGAACTACAGATTAACTGTGGGTTCGAACATAAATCCATATCAGCGAACAATGGTGATTCCGGAGGCGCCGCCACTAGAGTGCCATTAACGACTGTACCTACCTCGGCTGGATCAACATGGCTACGACCAATAAAGTGATTCAACGTACCGAAGTTCTGACGACCTGTGGTTTGAATAACACCACGGCCCCACCAGTTACAACCTTCAAGGCTAGTGCCAGAGGCGCCATTATGTTGGAAACCACCCGCCAGTTGACCTTGATAGATCTTACATGATCCACGAAGCCAACCTTGTTTTCCTAACTGAGGAGTTTGAGTTCCTTTACCTGAACACCAAGGGCCCTTGTAAGACCATTTGCCGACCTTACCATTTTTCAGCTGACCTCTTGATGCCAACACAGAGTCAGGCGCACTGTACAAAGGCGCCGGAGCACCGTACCACTTAGCATGAGTCAGTGCAGTCACTTCCATTTTTGGAGTACGAGGGCAAGAGTAAGCGTGGTCTTGACCATTGCTGGTACCGTAATCGGCATACATTTGGCCAAGCTGACCACAAGCAGAATCCAGATGATAAGCCGGACCCGACCAGTTGTTTTCGTCACACGCATCGTACTGAATAGTTTCTTTCATACTTTGCGCGAGGAAAGCAGCAATCGCGACCTTGGCGTATTTGATGTTGGTAGCATCATCCGCTTCTGGATCGATCAACCAGTACTTATCACCGGCAACGCCAACATTGTGCATTGGGTTCAAAGCAGCAAGGAAATCATTCCACTTATAGATACTGGACGGAACCCAAGTGACTTCATCTGGCATCTGGTAAAGGAACACTTCATTGTTCATCACCGAAGCAACACTTTCCAACTCATCGTTAAGCTGTGCGATAACGGTTAGAGGCACTTTTTCGTCCTCAGCAGCATCGAAATACAGTGGAATTTGACCGGTAGTTTGGTAGTTAACCACTTTGTTTTTCAACCAGCCGTTGTCATCAGAGCCATTCGTTGCCGTTGGCACAATACCTGTACTAGAGGCACCGCCCCACATCATCGCGAACACGTTACAGTGTGCAGCGTGACGCAACTTAGACAAACTCCAATCGTAGTCAGGGGTTTGTTGCAGCAATTCGCTCACGGTAGTGGCGCCGGTATAAACACTCTCGTCCAGTGAAATATTCAGTACTGTATCCCGAATATTAGAAACGTCAGTGCCGATATTTGCATCACCCATAAAATAGGTACCTGCACTAGCAGAATGATCGCCTAACTCATAGTTACCGGTATCTTCACCGACTGTAGCCATGTGACCACCTGGAACCCAAAGCATTACCGGGATAGTAACGTAGTCGGTAACCTGTCTGATGTAGTTCATGTAATTCTCCCATTCCTTGGCGCCAAACGCGTAGGCACCACGGGCATCAGGAGAGAATCCATCACTGACGTTTTTATCAAAACTGATAAAGTCTGGACGGTTATTAGAACCATAGGCACCAATCGTTTCAATAAAGGTAACGGTAGGCTTAGACGTTGTATCCCAAAGCACTTGCAAACCGCCTGGGAACTCATCGTGGGTCCAATCAGTGTTACCTTGCAGACTCATACCCCAACCAAAGGCAGCATCTGGACTGAAACTATTGATGACTAGGTTTTGCGATTGCACCCAACCCGTAATGTTGTTGGCAACGCCTGCATCGATGTCTGCTTCGATCATTGGCAAATCGTAGACAGTGGCCAACGTCGTTAGAGACCCGCTCGCATCCATAAACTCGTAGCCAGCTTCAGCGGCAATCGCTTCTTTAAGCGCTTGCTTAACCTGAATAGATGTCCAAGCTCCGGCTTTACCAAAGGCAGTTTCAAAAGCACCGGTTTGGGCCGCCTGCCATGCACCCAATAAATCGGCATTCAACACAATAGATGCAGGAGAAGCATGCGCATCATCTTTGTAGCTCTGAATAACAGCCGTCATACGAATAAGATTTTGATAATGCTTAACTAGGTTGTCGTAGTCCAGAATATCGTCTGCACCAATGCCACCGTCGCTTGCGTGCGCGGTAGTAACTACCATGGTCGGTACAACGTTTTCACCGAGATTAGATTCAACTTCGCGCGCTGACATAATAGTGTCTACGGTCACCGTTGGATCGATTACCACACCGCGGTTACCTGCACCATCGCCGGCAGTAGTAAAGATTGAATCGACCTTAGCGTCAGAATATAAACTGGCGCTAGCTTCGTCATTATCGGTAACGGTGCCCATCGCTAAACTGCTCGGCCAGCCTTTAACGGCTAATTCAACCGGGTCTATCCGGGTATGAATTTTTCCGTTTTTACCACCACCAGCAGTAGGATCACTGATGACTGAACCTGAAGAACTGCCGCCTGAAGAGGTGCCGCCTGAAGAACTGCTGGAAGAACTGCTCGTGACAGTTTCTATACAATCGCGTTTAAAGGTCCAGTCTCCGCTTGGTGGCGTCGAAGTAGTCCAGTATTTGGCTTGATACTTCTTTCCGCCACGCTGAATCTTATCGCCGCCATTGGCGTGTGAAGGATTGCCCTGCCAATCAACCTGGGGCCAGTTAGGGTGTACATTAATGCCCGCGCAGTGATCAATAATTACTGCACCAGACGAAGAACTTGAAGAAGAGCTAGAAGATGAACTGCTAGAGCTTGAAGAAGAGCTGCTGCTTGAAGAAGAGCTAGAAGAAGAGCTACTAGAACTGCTACTCGACGAAGAGTCGTTACCGCTGATCCAGGTCGAAGGATCAATAGACTTGACAGTCTGCTGATTGCCCGCGGCATCGCTCATAGCAAGATTCAGATCACCATTAGCCGATTTGTGCCAAAGTATATCGACACGACCATCGCCGTTATAGTCGGC
>CAJWZU010000034.1 GCA_913050115.1 uncultured Cellvibrionales bacterium | reverse complement strand
AGTCATGGAGGCAAAGCTAGAGAAAATGGGTGCCTCCGATAAAATCCGTACTGCCGGAACGACCCAGAGCCCAGGGAATTTGTATATTGCCTGCTCACCAGTAAAAGACTCATCAAAAAAATATGCAAAACTATTTTCGGCGGGCATTCAAAAATTGCGCTCATCTGGGGAGCTGAGTGTCATTCTGGCTAAATACGGTTTGCAAGACTGGAAGTGATTTCTGCAATGTAAGCTTCTTGGATTAATAAGGCCGGAGAGCCCCTCACCGAATTGCCAAACCTAGGCATGATTTATGGGGGGAATCAATAAAGTTAAGGCGCAAGAGGCTTCCGCATACTAATGTCGTACTAGGTTCAAAAGCAGTATTACTAACCAGCCGCCTCTGTTGGGAAGACCTTGCTCGAGCCAGTTTGCTGAGGAACGTTAAATCTAGCTTGTGTTCTTGCGGCTTTAGTTAGCTAATCTTAAATCTTACTGTGTCGTTAATCACTTGGGCGCGCATGGGATTCAGTGAGATGTCTTTGTGTAGTAGCGGGCTGTATTCTACTAGTCGCTGATAAAATTGAGCCTATCGGTCTACCCCGATGTTATCCCTTGTGGCAGCAAATGTGGTTATTGTATTTGACTGTTCTTTTGAAAGAATTGGCGTATATGTTGGGTTAATCGGTCACTCTTTATTTTTCCCTGTTGGCTTTGCAAATTGACTAAGCGTATCCGAATAAACTGTAATGTCTTACAATTGACACAGGTGGGATCTAATCAATGGCTTTATCAGTTCCGTTGAATCTAAAAGTACCTATTACGATAGTGTTGCTTAATGGGTGTCTGCTGTTTTTGGCACACATCTGTGTTAAAAGATCATTAATATATCAAATCAAAGGTAGAGAACTCTAATGGCGAAGCCTAATTACTCATTTGAAAAACGGCAAAAAGAGCTTGCTAAAAAGAAGAAAAAGGAAGAAAAACGATTGAAGAAGCTAGAAAAGAGTACCGTTGGTGATGAGGCTGAACAGCCACCATTGACAGAAGGTTAGACTGAATCGTTAGATGGTAAAAATGCTGCATAAATTGAGAGTATCGACACTCAACGGATGACTCGACGTTGAGAGCGTCTAGTGTTTCATTGAAACACTAGAGAGCATATTCTCAGTACAGCTGCGCTAAAGTGACTTCGAGCCCATAACAGGCTTTGATTTTATTGCCCCCCCCCCCCCGAATATCGTGATAACGATTTTTTATCCTTCAGATAGTTGAAATGTGAGCTTGTTTCACCCTATTGGGTGATGCAGTAATAGTAAGACCTAGGTCTGGATAAGGTCGATACTGGTGGTGTGAAAATAACACTTTGATCTATAAGTGTGTAATACACGAGCAAAAGTGGCCGTTAAACATAGCGCTACTGCTTTTGGCGTTTACTGTATGAGGAGATTATTGTGGTGCATGAAAAAATTAATGTGGTAATTGAGTATATCAACGCAGTTAAAACACGCTGCACTTATAATGCGGCGGCCGAAGCGCTCGGCATCACGGCACAAGCGCTAAAAAAACAACTCGGTGAGCCTCGCCCAGAAGTCTCCTGGTTTGTTAGCCCGTCATCAGGAGATCCAACGCGCTACGCCAATAGTGACAAGCATCCTGAGCTTTATCGTACTACCCGTATCATTACTTCCGCAAAGGTATTAAAGCGCAATCTTGATCTGTAACCCCTGAGTTATGGGCGGTTATCGATTTGTTTCGTTGCCCGCGAACATTCCAAAGTGCTTTGCCTTAGGCGTCAACTAATCCACGGCTAGCACTTAATACAAAGAGTTACATACCGATACCATGACGAGAAAAACATTATCCTTAGCGGCAAAAAGAAGCAAAGTCGTCAAGCCAGTAACTGCAGGCGTGAATGATATCCCCCATGCAGACCCACACAAGCGTTTTTCAAATGGCGTAGCCATTAACCCTAATCAGTGCATTCGCCTTGAGTTAGGTTCCCAGCAACCTACCACCCGGGCGATCGATATGATCTCGCCCATCGGCATGGGGCAGCGAGGTTTGATTGTGGCCCCACCGGGGTCGGGCAAAACAACCATTTTGAAACACGTTTGCCAAGCGGTGGGTAAAGCTTATCCCGAAATAAAGCTCTATGCGCTGCTTATTGATGAGCGGCCTGAAGAAGTGACTGATTTTAAGCGCAGTGTGCCAGCACAGGTACACGCTTCATCTTCCGATGAAAGTTATGATCAGCATGTTCGCGTGGCCGATAACCTGCTCGATCTCGCTCGTAAAGAAGCCGGCGCGGGTCACGATGTCATGATTGTTATTGATTCCCTAACTCGACTCTCGCGAGTACACAATGCAGAACGAAAGAGCAGCGGCCGCACTATGTCGGGCGGGGTTGATGCGCGAGCCTTGGAGATACCCAGAAAACTGTTTGGCGCTGCTCGCAAGATTGAAAATGGCGGTTCACTGACTATTCTCGCGACCATACTTGTGGATACCGGCAGTCGAATGGATCAGGTGATCTTTGAGGAGTTCAAGGGCACAGGCAATATGGAGCTGGTTTTATCGCGTGAGGCTGCCAGTTTGCGTATTTTTCCCGCGCTGGATATTGCCAAAAGTAGTACACGCCGCGAAGAGCTTCTTCTGAAGCCAAAAGATATTGAAAGTGTTATCAAGTTACGCCGAGCGCTTACCGATCTTAAACCTGCCGAGGGCGCAAGGAAACTTGTGGCGCTGCTTGAGCAGTACCCAACCAATGCAGAGTTATTGAGTAGATTGTTGCCAGGAAGCTGACTCAGGCGGCCTTAATGGCAGCGATGTTATTGGGCCGGCGTTACTCATCGGTCTCGATCAAACTAGCGGCTTCTGTTCTGTCTCGTACCCTGCTCCAGCCTTAATCAGTGTAATCGCTGCCGAGGCCCAAACCTAACTACGTTAAAAGTAGCACCAGCATGAAGGGCAGGGCGGGCTTTTAAGCCGCTGCTGGGTAAACCTGCCGATCCACAGCGCGACAGCTAAAAAAGTAAAACCAGCTGGGCATTGGAGATATGCATTCTTTCCGCACAGATAAAAGCGATCTTGTCAGTTTGCTATCTCGAACTATGAAGGCGCTCGAGCCCGGATAGCAGGCATAAAAAAACCACCCGAGGGTGGTTTTTTTATTAGCGGCGTTACACGCTAGAATTTGGCTCCGCTTGCTGGGCTCGAACCAGCGACCCAATGATTAACAGTCATTTGCTCTACCAACTGAGCTAAAGCGGAATCGTTCCTCAATAACTGGCGCTTGCCTGTCGTTAAGAGGCCGCGATAATAGGTGTGCGGGCTATTATCGTCAAGGCATTTTTATCGTAGCCGCAGAGAAAATACTCTGCGGCCATTGAGTGGGTTAATTTATGGCTTATTAACTTCTAATAGTAGGTCAGAAATATTGTTCGTTTTTCATTCTTGTTGTACTCTTTTTAAGCATTTTTGTTGCCTGTTTTAGCCTGCTTTGAGTATTAATTTAAGCGACCAATTACTCGGTTTGAATTCTATGCAATAAGCGTGGACATTGACTATGCTGGCGTTTACTCTTACTTTGAATGTAGCTTAGGGCTTCTGGTTGATGTGCCTAGCAAGTGTAAATTAGGATGATTTAATGGCTGATGCCTGTTTTCAGATGAAAAGCTCAACAATTGCGACTGTTGTATTGGAATTGCATAACTTTGTAGCCGAAGAATTTTTCTCACAGTTACAGCAAAAAATTGAGTCCGCGCCGATGTTTTTTCAGCGCGCGGCGGTGGTGTTTGATTTGTCCTGTTGTGATGCCGAGCAAAATGGCACCTTGCAGGCAGAGCAGTTAGAGCAACTGGTCGTTTTTTGTCGCGAGCAGGGTTTGCAGCCTATCGCCTGTAAAGGGGCCCATGATTCTCAGCACGACATGATCTATGCGTTGGGCTTGGCCAGTTTACCGGCTTCTAAAATCCGCAAAGTGGAGATGCCAAAAGAGGTCACGCCGACACAGGCGCCGGGCGCCGCAGCGAAAGACCGCGCCGAGCCTGCCCCCAATATAGAGAAACAGGCTGAATTACCGTTGCAGGCGGCTAGCGCTAATACAGAACCAGAAACTGTGGTTGAAAGTTTAGTGAGTGCCAAACCTTTGTACCGCCCCAGTAAAATCGTGACCAAACCGGTCCGCTCGGGCCAGCAGATTTACGCCGAGGGCGCCGATCTAATTTTGATGGCATCGGTTAGCGAAGGTGCAGAAGTATTGGCCGATGGCCATATTCACGTTTATGGCACTCTGCGTGGTCGCGCTCTGGCGGGTGTCAAAGGCGATCTGGACGCGAGAATTTTTTGCCAGCAGCTAGAAGCTGAACTAGTGTCAGTGGCGGGGCAATTTGTACTGAGTGACACAATTCGAGACAGTTGCTGGAAAAAGCCAGCGCAAATATTTTTGCGTGATCAAAGTATTGAAATCAAAGAAATTTAATTACTCACATAGAACTGAACGAAAAAGCTGGCTAATTGTAGAGGGATAAAATGGCTAAAATTATTGTAGTAACATCGGGTAAAGGCGGTGTGGGTAAAACCACATCCAGCGCAGCTATTGGCACAGGATTGGCCATGCGCGGTCATAAAACTGTCGTTATCGATTTCGATGTGGGTCTGCGTAACCTCGACCTTATTATGGGTTGCGAGCGTCGTGTGGTGTATGACTTTGTTAATGTCATCAACGGCGAGTCCAACCTGAAACAGGCGCTAATTAAAGATAAGCGTACCGACGGCTTGTTTATCCTGCCGGCCTCACAGACCCGCGACAAAGATGCTCTGACCATGGAAGGCGTGCAAACTGTCCTTAACGAGCTGAAAGAAGACTTCGACTTTATTCTTTGCGACTCCCCAGCCGGTATCGAACAGGGTGCTCATATGGCTATGTACTTCGCCGATGAAGCCATCGTTGTGACCAACCCAGAAGTGTCTTCAGTACGTGACTCCGACCGTATTTTGGGTCTACTGCAGAGTAAGTCACTCAAAGCCGAACAGGGCCAATCGGTTAAAGAGCACTTATTGCTGACGCGCTATAACCCTACTCGCGTAGCCGCTGGCGAAATGCTTAGCGTTGGCGATGTTGAAGACATTTTGGCAGTACCGCTGCTGGGCGTTATTCCAGAGTCTGAAGCGGTATTAAAAGCCTCAAATTCTGGCGCGCCAGTGATTCTCGATAACGAATCGGCAGCCGGTCAGGCCTATATGGATGCTATTGCGCGTCTTCTCGGTGAAGACGTGCCACACCGCTTTCTTGAAGTGCAAAAAAAGAGCTTCTTGAAGCGCTTAATGGGAGCCTAAGTCGTGAGCATCTTTAATTATTTTATCAAGGATAAGAAACCCGCCTCGGCGAACCTGGCCAAGGAACGCCTGCAGATTATCGTCGCCCATGAGCGCAGCAAACGCAATCAGCCCGACTATCTGCCACTAATGCAGCAGGAAATTCTCGAAGTTATCCGCAAGTATGTCGCTATCGATATGGATCAGGTGAGCGTGCAGCTGGATAATGACGATGACTGTTCGGTGTTAGAGCTGAACGTCACCCTACCGGGGTAGGGCGCCTTTAAAAGGCGTCTTTTCGCCATAGCTTCGTCAGTGCTGTGCTCAGTCGGTCATGTACAAAGTGTACACTCCCTCCCAGCGCGCAGTACTTCCTCGACTTTGCGAAAAATCGACTATTTTGAAGGCACCCTATGACAAGTTTGGGTGGCATGAAAAAGCGAATCAGGTAACTGGTTCGCTTTTTTTATGAAAAAAGTTAGGTTTTTATTTTGATGACCAGGTTCGGCAGATATAAAATTCATATCGACTGGCTAGGTTTGTATTAATATCGCTACAATTATCGAGTTGACCCCGACCTATTTATACTGGAACTGTTATGAAAAGTATTGGCTATCAAAAATCCTTGGCTGTCACTGAGGCCAACGCTCTGGTTGAATTCGACGCCTCTAAACCCGTTGCGGTGGGCCAGGACATCTTGGTAAAAATTGAAGCTATTTCGGTAAACCCCGTCGACACAAAAATCCGCCGCAGCGTCACTCCCGAAGCGGGTGAGCACAAGGTGCTGGGCTGGGATGCGAGCGGTATCGTTGAATCTGTTGGGGATCAGGTATCTCTGTTTCAACCCGGTGATCGTGTCTGGTATGCAGGAGCGATTAATCGCTCCGGTAGCAATGCCGAGTATCACTTGGTGGATGAGCGCATTGTTGCCAAAATGCCAGAGACGCTGAGTTTTTCCGAAGCAGCGGCCCTGCCTTTAACGGCGATTACCGCCTGGGAAATATTATTTGAGCGCTTCGGACTAAATACCCAATCAACGGGAACATTGTTGATTATCGGCGCCGCCGGTGGTGTCGGCTCGATTATGATTCAGCTGGCTAAGAAGCTGACCCCATTGAAGGTAATCGCCACCGCGTCGCGGCCGGAGACCCGCGACTGGGTCGAATTGATGGGTGCCGATGAGATAATTAATCACCATCAGCCTTTGCCCGATGAATTAAAGCGCATAGGTGCAGACGGTATTAACTACGTCGCCAGTTTGACCCACACCGGTGAGCATCTGGCCGAGATTGTCGAAGTGATTGCCCCGCAGGGGAAGATGGCAGTGATCGATGATCCGGCTACGCTGGATATTATGCCCTTTAAGCGCAAGAGCGTGTCGGTGCACTGGGAGCTGATGTTTACCCGCTCGCTGTTTAAGACCTTGGACATGATCGAGCAGCATAAGCTGTTAGTGCGAGTGGCGGCCATGGTTGATGAGGGCGAGTTGATCTCGACGCGAGTCAGTGACTTTGGCCATATCAACGCCGCTAATGTAATTAGAGCGCACGCGCTGTTGGAATCGGGCAAGTCGATGGGAAAAATTGTGTTGTCGGGCTTTTAAGGGCGTAATTTGGTAATCGCTAGCAACTACCAACGGGGCCTTTTTTAATTCTATGGCTGGAGCTTACAGACCCTGTGCTGTGTCGATTAGGGAGAATGTCTAGGTTGTGTAATCGAGGCTATGCCTCGGAGATACCCGCTACTTCAGCTGCTGTTAGCTCGCGACTCTCCCCTTGGACCAATCCTTCATCCAAAGATAAATTACCAATCGAATCTCGGTGTAGGCTGACAACCTTATTATCAAACCGGCCAAACATCCGCTTGATTTGGTGATAGCGCCCCTCAACTAAGGTCACTTCAGCGGTCTGTGAGTCGAGAATCTTTAAACCAGCGGGTAGCGTGGTGATGTCCTCAAACTCAAAATACATTCCGTTTTGAAAAGCATCGATATAGCTGTCGTCTATGGGACTCTCTAAGCCTACCGTATAGCGCTTGGCCACTTTTCCAGCGGGCGAGGTTAACTCTCGCGACCAGGCGCCGTCGTTGCTAAGCAGTAATAGTCCGGTGGAATTAAAGTCAAGACGGCCGACAATATGCAGCTGCTCTTTATAATCAAAATCAAGCAGGTCGATGACGGTTTTATTTTTATGGTCTCGCGTGGCGCTGACCACCCCTTGGGGTTTATTCAGCATCACATTACGGCGTTGGTTTTTCTGTAGCGTTTTCCCGTCGAGAGTGACGTGAGAGAAAACATCAATGACCCGATTGATGTCTGTGGCCGCAATACCGTCGATAGTGACCCGGCCGCTAGCCAATACTTCGCGCACATGGCGGCGATTAATATTGGCATTGGCGCGTAAGAATCGGTCTAAGCGCGTGCGGCTAGATTGCATTTTTGTAACTTTCTTGTTCAGTCTTCTTGCTTGGAGGCTTGAGCCCAAACACTGTCGCGATGCTTAACCTGTAAACCTTTTAATAGATTGCGCAGCACCTGGTCTTTACAGGGGCGATAATGTTGATGATCAGATTTGCGAAAGAATGCGCTCAATTCGTGCTTACTGATGCTGAACTGTGCCAACTCGAGTAAATCCAACATATCTTCTGAGGTCAGATTAAGAGCAATTTTAAGCTTACGGAAAATAATATTGTTGTTCAGGCGCTCTTCCGGCGGGTGCTGGGGGCCGTCTTTTTTGCCGCGCTTGTCATTAATGAAACCGTTTAAAAAAATTGCCAACTCAGGATCAGTCATGGCTTTATAGCCCTCAACCTCTTCGTCGGCCTTGAGCCAGGCGCTGACTTCGGCTCGGGTGACGGTGTGATCGGCCAGGGCAAACAACCCAATCATTTTGGCATCGTTGAAATCGAAGCAGTATCTTAGGCGGCGCAGTACGTCATTATTCGTCATTATTCAGACTCCTCACCGAATTTAGCTTTTAAGCTCTTTACGAAGGCCCAACAGATGGCTTCGTGGCAATTCCTGTAGTGCTTGTGACCGGGGTTGCGGAAAAAAGCGCTGAGCTCGCGTTTGGTAAGCTCTTGCTCTTCTGTTGCTAACATGGCCAGCACGTCTTCGGCCTGCAGGTTAAAGGCAATTTTGAGCTTGCGAAAGATGATATTGGGGTTGAGCTCTTCTTCGGGGGCGGCCTGGGGGCCGTCTTTCTTGCCGCGCTTGAAGTTGATAAAACCGTTCAAAAAGGCCGCTAAGTCAAGATCCGGAATGAATTGGTAGCCGGGTTTGTTGTTGTTTTCCAGCCAGCTGGCCGCCTGCTCTAGAGTCACTGGGTGCTCGGCTTGGGCAAAAATAGCCACTATCTGGTCATCGCTATAGAGAAAAGTATTGCGAATGCGGCGGAGTACATCGTTGTTGATCATAGCTTGCTCTAAGTCGGAGAAGAGGGCACAGATGCCGCTCAATGGCTGAATTTTACCAGAGATCAGAGCCACTGGCGTCTATCGATAGCGCGCATGGTAGAATTACGCCTATTCATCCCCATATAAAGCTTCGCAGCTGGCGCCCCTTAGCCCAGTCGGCGAGCACATATTATCCAATTGTATTGAGAGACAATTCCATGAACTTTGATGTAACGGCTATTCCCACCAGTATCGACATGTTCCATTGCATTCTTTTTGCCTCGTCATTGGCTTTTTCCGTACTGTATTTAAGTCGCGCCAATAAGGTGGTTTCGACGGTAGTAGAAAAACCGGTCGAGGTGATTAAAGAAGTGGAGAAAATTGTTGAGGTGGAAAAACCGGTTGAAGTCATCGTTGAAAAAGTTGTTGAAAAGATTGTCGAGAAGACTGTCGAGAAAATTATTGAAAAACCCGCTGTGCTTAAAGAAGCCTCCAATGACTCGGCCCTACAGTTGCTCGCCCTGCTGCAGCAAGAAAGCCGATTCGTTGATTTTGCCCAAGAAGATCTCAGCGGTGTCGCCGATGCTGATATTGGCGCCGCCGCGCGCATTGTTCACTCCGGTAGCCAAAAAGTATTGAACAGCTATTTTGATCTTGCCCCGGTGCGCTCTGAGGAAGAAGAAAGCCGCGTAACCTTGGCCGAAGGCTTTAATGCCGCCGAAGTACGCTTGACCGGCAATGTCGTGGGTAGCGCGCCTTTTACCGGCACTTTGGTACATCGCGGCTGGAAAGTGACTAATGTGAAACTGCCGAAGATTTCAGTTGAACACGACACGTCGATAATCGCTCCAGCCGAGGTAGAGCTTTAATGTCGCAGTACAGCGTTGGTATCGACCTAGGCACCACCCACTGTGTGCTGTCCTACACGGCTATAGATGGTGGCAGTGAGACCCTTGAAGTTTTGCCTATTCCACAGCTGGTATCCCCTGGCGTGGTAGAAGAAAAAACCCAGCTGCCGTCCTTTGTTTATCAGGCGCATGAAGCTGAATTAGCCGCGGGCGATAATAATCTGCCTTGGTCACAGAGCGATAATAGCCTCTCGCTAGTCGGTACTGCCGCTCGCACTCTGGGCAGTAAAACACCGATTCGCCTAATCGCCAGTGCCAAGAGCTGGCTTGGCCATGCCGGCGTTGATCGCCACAGCAACTTGTTACCGCTGAACGCACCGGACGAAGTGAATAAAATATCGCCGGTTGAAGCCAGTCGTCGCTATTTACAGCACCTGCTGCAGGCTTGGAATAATAAGTTTCCGCAGGCTCGCTTACAGGATCAAGACGTTACCCTAACGGTGCCGGCTTCCTTCGACCCCGCTGCTCGTGATCTGACGGTTGATGCCGCCCGCCAAATCGGCTTGCAACATTTAACATTGTTAGAAGAGCCGCAGGCCGCCCTGTACAGCTGGATTAAAAACCTCGGAGATAACTGGCGTCAGCAGGTCAGTGTTGGCGATGTCATCTTAGTCGTCGATATCGGCGGCGGTACCACAGATTTGTCTCTAGTGGCCGTCACCGAAGAGCAGGGCAATTTAGTCTTGAATCGTGTCGCGGTGGGCGATCATATCCTGCTCGGCGGCGACAATATGGATTTGGCGCTGGCCTACCGTCTCAATGCCAAACTCACCCAGCAGGGCAAACCGTTGCAGCCGTGGCAAATTCTGGGTGTCACTCAGGGCTGTCGCGATGCCAAAGAGGCACTGTTAAGTGACCCAAATTTAGCCTCAGTCAAAATTGTCGTGCCGAGTCGTGGTTCTAAATTAATTGGCGGCAGCTTGCAGGTAGAATTGCTGCAAGAAGAAGTACAGCAAACCTTGGTCGAGGGTTTCTTCCCTGTTTGCTCGGCAACAGAGCGGCCTGTTGAGAAACCGCGCAGCGCGTTAACCCAAATGGGGTTGCCCTATGCACAGGATGCGGGTGTTAGTCGTCATATCGCCAGCTTCCTCGGCCGCCAGCACGCTGCGCTATCTAGCCCTAACCCTGAAGTGCCTGGCAATGAAATGCTGGGTGCTGATGACGCGTCTCAATCTACAGAGAGTTTTGTCAAGCCCACCGCGATTTTATTCAACGGCGGTGTGCTCAAGTCTAACCTGTTGGCCGAGCGATTAATTTCAATTATTAACAGCTGGTTAACGGATGCGAACACCGATACCGCCAAATGGCTGCAGGGCGCCGACCTCGATTTAGCCGTGGCCTCGGGCGCGGCTTATTACGGCAAGCTGCGCCACAGTGACGGCGTGCGTATTCGCGGCGGTATCGCCAGCAGCTTCTATGTCGGTGTCGAAAGTGCTATGCCGGCAATTCCCGGCATGGAACCTCCAGTGGAAGCCCTATGCGTTGCCCCTTTTGGTATGGAAGAGGGCAGCTCGGTTGAATTGAATGGTCGTGAATTTGGCCTAGTGGTTGGCCAGCCGGTGGAATTTAAATTCTTTGGCTCCAATGTTCGCCGCGACGACAGCGTCGGTACTCTGCTCGATTACTGGATGCCAGAAGAGCTAGAAGCATTACCGGCTATTTCGATTACTCTGCCGCCCGAGGGGCGCGAAGTCGGTGAAATTGTCGCGGTCACCTTAGCGGCCAGCGTGTCGGAGTTGGGAACCCTAAAGCTTGAGGCCATTGCCTCGGACAATCAGCAGCGCTGGCAGATAGAATTTGATGTCCGCTAGTGCTAAAAGTAAATATTTTGTCGGCATCGATCTGGGTACAACCCATGTAGCGGTGGCTTATGTCGATAAAAATTCCGAGCCTAAAACACCTGCCACGTTGTTTGAAATAGAGCAGTTAGTCGGCCCGGGTAAAGTGGCCAAACGGCCGCTGTTGCCGTCGTTTCGCTATCATCCGCTGGCGGGGGAAATTCCCGAGGCAGATTGTTTACTGCCCTGGTCTAATCGCACCGACGCCCATTTGCCCAATGAATTAACTAATGTCGTGGTGGGGGAGTGGGCGCGGATGCTGGGCAGTAAAACCCAGGGGCGATTAGTGTCCAGCGCCAAGAGCTGGTTGTCGCATCATAAGGTGGATCGTAATGCTGAAATTTTACCTTGGGGTAATGACGACAGTGTCGATAAAGTTTCTCCGGTATTCGCCAGCGCCAGTTATCTGCACCATATCTGCCAAGCCTGGAATCGTGAATTTCCCGACGCATTGCTCGCCGAGCAAGAAGTGGTTATTACTATTCCCGCCTCCTTCGATGAGGGCGCGCGCAGTTTAACCGTGGCGGCGGCAAAACTGGCGGGGCTGGATAATATCTTGCTGTTGGAAGAGCCTCAGGCCGTTTGCTACGACTGGTATAAACGGCATCAACAAACCGCATTGCAACAGTTAAGCAATATTCCGTTGTTAATGGTCTGTGATGTTGGCGGCGGCACCACCGATTTAAGTTTGATCAGCGCGACGGTAGCTAAAAATGCTCAGGGCGAAGACAAGCTGGAGTTGAATCGCATTGGCGTCGGCGATCACTTAATGCTCGGTGGCGACAATATCGACTTGGCACTGGCGCATTTGGCCGAACAACAAATTCAAACTCAGGGCGGTCCTGACCAAGCTAAAAAGAAACTCAGCAGCGCGGCGCTGGCGCAATTAATTCAACAGACTCGAATCGCCAAAGAAACCCTGCTGGCCGACGACGCGCCCGACACAGCCACAATTACTTTACTCGGCAGCGGCTCACGTTTAATCGGTGGCGCCAAGCACTGCCAGCTAACGCGCGAGCAAGTGCGTGCCATTGCTTTGGAGGGGTTTTTTCCGCTGCTGGAATTTTCCGAACGCCCGCAGCAGCGTCGCTCGGCGCTGTTGGAATTCGGTCTACCGTTTGTTGCCGATGCAGCCGTGCCAAAACATTTAGCCGAATTTATCGCTAACCACCGAGGCGCCATAACCGCTGCCATAGGTAATGGTATAGGTAATGATTTAGGTAATGGCGTGCAAATACCCGCCGCGGTGTTATTAAACGGTGGTGTTTTTAACAGTCAGCCCTTAAAGCAGCGCGTGTTGGATCAGCTCAGTCAGTGGCGCGGTGACACGGTGCTGGAACTGCAAAACCTAGAGCCGAATCTTGCCGTCGCCTTTGGAGCGGTGGCCTATGCCGCTGCGCGTCACGGCCAAGGCATTAAGATTGGCGGCGGCTCGGCGCGCTCGTTCTTTTTAAAAATGGACGCCGCCGACTCTGAAACCAAAACGCAGGGTATTTGTTTGCTGCCCAAAGGCACCGAAGAAGAGCAAGACATTACACTGAGCCAGCACAGCTTTGCCCTAACACTCGGCCAGCCGGTAAGTTTCAGCTTGTGCGCCAACAGTCAGGATAAATCCTACAGCGCAGGAGCAATGGTTGAGCTCGACGGTGAGCAGTTCATTGATTTACCGCCCTTGGTAACAGCGCTAGAGTCCAACTCGCAGACTTCACAGCAGGTGAGGGTCAATTTAGTCGCGCGCTTAACCGAAGTGGGCACCCTACAGATTGATTGCCAAGCCATAGACAGCTCCCAACGCTGGTCGTTGGAATTTTCGGTGCGGGGTGCCTCTGCGGTATCGCAACAAGTGTTGGGGGTGGAATCTCTTCCGAAAAAACTTCCTGATGCGCTCGCACTGATTGACGCTGTTTTTGGCGCGCAACAAAAACAAGCCGACAGTAAAGCGATTAAAGTTCTGCGCAACCAATTAGAAAAATTGCTGGGTGATCGCAGTGCTTGGTCGGCCCATAGCCTCAGGCCTTTATGTGACCAATTGTTGGCGGGCGTTACGCGTCGCCGCCGCACCGAAGCGCACGAGCAAAACTGGCTGCGGTTAAGCGGTTTCTGCGTCCGTCCAGGTTTTGGCGATGCCTTAGACGCGTGGCGTATCGATCAGCTGTGGCCACTTTATAAAGACGGATTACAGTTCAGTAAAAGCACTCAAGCGTGGAGTGACTGGTGGACGTTTTGGCGACGAGTGTCCGGTGGCTTAAACGCCGAGCAACAGCAAACTCTTTATGCGGATATCGCCCCGTATTTAGACATTACCAATATTAAAAAACGTCAAATCGTCAGCGCTGGTCAGAAAAAATCCTATGAAGATATGGTGCTGCTGGCGGCATCGCTGGAAAATATCAGTGAAGACGACAAAATCGATTTAGCCAACTGGCTACTTGAACGCGGCCTCTCGGACTGCGGCAGCAAGTGATAGACAAGCTTCATTCGATTAGAGTGCCGGAGAGCTGGGTAGCGATGGTGGCGGAGCTTAGGCAACTCGACAAAGTCGAAACTAATAAAATTTATGGGATGGTTTACCCGCGGGGTTAACGCTTCTTTAAGAGTCTGAGTGTTTATTGGTAATGCGCGCTCGCTAGTATTTTATTGCATTTGCGTTACTAAAATAAGTTACATCCATGTAATGATATAAAATCTTTATTTATGCCATTGGTTTCTCTGTAATAGTGCGTGAAGCGTATTCTTGCTAGAAAAAATCATATTATTTTGATTAATCTTATATAATCAGCCGTGGCTGCGATATTAAGGGAAGAAATTATTATGAGTGAAGAATTGGGTTTTTATTTTTATGAAGTGAAGTCTAATGGTAAAAATTGTCGTTACCTTTCGCCTTTGCCGATGGACATAGTTAAAGAGAAAGGTTTAATTGCCGAGGCGATTGCCGGTGAAGTTGTATCAACGGATGAGTCAAACTTAGCTGAAGGTTTTAAAACTAACCCTGCCTTCGTACGTTTTTTACAGTGGTCTATTGCTCAGCATGCTGGCAAGTGCGATGCTATTGAGAAGCAGGCGCTAAGAATTCAAAACGGCAATGTGGTTGTTCCAGATTTTAGAAAACCCAATGCCGAGGGCGGCATCGACCCAGAAGAAGTGATTGGTTTGGTTGAGGTTAAGGACGGTCAGATTGTGAAATTTCACGGATCCCCAGATTATTTACCCTTTAGCGGCAAAGGTTTTTTGAAACTTGACGCCTATTTTCAGCAGCGATATGAAACCGATTTAATGGCCTATATTGAAAAAAGTGCCGCTAAAAGCTCGGGTTAATAATTTTATTCCGCTTTAGGTTACTGTTTTTTATCGGTAATTTATCGCGGCCTTAGCCTCATAAAACTCGCATCTGTAACCATGCAACATCTAAAAATATGCATGGTGCGAATTTTTACCTTTATGCTTTTTGACCATTGATTATTACACTCTATATGGGCCGCTGATTAAATTTTTTGAAAGTTACTTAGTGGTTAGCCAATATAAGCATTACTATTATTTGTCCTCTTTGTTTTTCACGTAAGGCGATAAAATTGAAAAATCCCACTCTCGAGTAGCCATCAGCATCCCTACGCTTTTGCGTTTATTCCACGGTAGCTGCCTGTCTGCCTGATGCAGTTCCACAAACTCCCGTGCTAGCGCTTGCAGTCGATTGTGGATAATAGCCTGTGAATTTTCCCCTAGCATACCGAACACAAATCTGCGGCCATTGCTGTCAAAGTGGCTATGAAGAAACTCGTTCTGTATGGCTGATTGATAAAAGCGTTCGATGGGTCCGCCTTTTATCCAGCTAAAGTTCTGGTCAATACGCAGTTTTATTTTATTGTTGGGCAGCAGGTCGATAATTTTTAAACGGTCTAACTTGGCTAAGGCGCGGATCAAATTACTTTCACTGATGTGGTGGTACTGCAGTATTTCGGCAAAGTTGAGTTGGTTGCGCACACTCACCGCTACCAGCATTAGCTGACTGTCGGCCACTAGTTCTTTTTCTTGATCGTTGCTTAGTTGCTGTATCTGTTGGCGTTGTGCCTGAAACAACTGGAACAGGTCGCTGAGGTCCATATCGATAAGGCGGCAGATGGCCTCAATGCGGTCGAGCGCAATACGCTCTGAGGCGAATAGGCGTTTGACATTAGCCTCACTCATACCCAGGCCGCAAGCAACCTCGGCGTAGGTCAGCGGGTGGCGGCGCAGGGCTTGTTTTAGTGTTTTGATCAGGGCGCGAGTTTCGGACATAAGGTCTCCATTGGTGTTGAGTCTACTATATCTATACTTATAGTCGATGCAATCTATACATTTTAGTTTTGGGTTTATTATTCATGTTGTCATGACGATACTGGTTTCACACCACCGCTGCTCTATAGCGGCCTTAAATAGCTAGGCTTGCCTAGCGTGTGAACTGAGAAAGGACAATTCGATGAGTATTTTCAAGCGCACTTTTACCAGCCTCTATGCCAGCATCGACCAGATGGTTGGCGAGATTGAAAATCATGACGCCTTAATTGACGCGGCGATTAAAGAGCAGAAGAAAAAAATCGCCGCGGCCAGAGTTCAGTTGCGCAGAGTTGAGGCGAGCGAGAAGCGTATTGATGACCAACTCGCACAGCTGTGTATTAATGCCAAACTCTGGACTCAGCGCGCCGCCGTTGAGGCAAAGGATCAGGCCAATGAGCAGCAGGCCTTGATGTGCTTACAGCGTCGTCAAAAAGTGCAGCAAAAAATAGAAAAGCTGCAGTTGATGAAAGATGAGTATCGCCATAGCACCGATCGTATGCAGCAAGATATTAGTCAGTGCGAGCAGGATCTCACTGCCATGACGCAAAAGCATCAGATGATGCGTGCTCGTCAAAGTACCTCTGATGCGATGCAAATAGTCGAGCGAGACAGCGGCATCGGGCTAGAAACCATTGAAAATAGCTTCGATCGCTGGGAGGTTAAAATTTCTCAGAGTGAACTTACTGTTGACCGCCTAGACGACGGTGTTGATTTTATCGAACAGGAATATTTGCAAGAGGAAAACGAGCAGCAGTTGCGCTTTGAGTTGGCGCAGTTATTACTGCAAGACAAAACCGTTAGCGATGCTCAAGATCAAGGAGAGGCATCATGAGTCGGAGCGACTTAATTCTCGATTTAGATCTAGCGTCGTCTTCGCCGAGTGACGATGCATGCCTTAATAATGATCGAGTTGCAGCCAAAGCAACGCCGATAAATTTTATGGAAAAGTTGCCGGGATTATTACGATTATTTGGTGCCGCAGCGGTGTTATTTTCACTCTATAGTTTTCTCTTTCGCGGTTGGGAGGGCAGTGATGATTTACTTCGCTATGGTATGTTGCTGGGGCACACCTTGTTGTTAGTGGTTATTGCATTGGGCAGCGGTAAAATTTTTCGCGAAGGCAAGAGCCCGCGTCTATTAATGATGCTGTCGTTGGTGTCGGTTCCGGTAAACTTTGCCATTCTCGGCGCTTTTATATTTGCCGGTTACAACAGTGTTTTTGCTGTTGACTATCCTACGTATGTGGCCTGGTCTGTGGGCAGTTTGAATACCGCAATAGCACTGGCTTTGGCGGCATGTGCGGTGTTGATCCCCGTTATTCTATTAGCATTTCGAACCTTAGTTCGCGGCATGAGTATCAATATGAGCGCGCTATTTGTGGTCGCGAATTTGGTGTTACTGATTCCCGCACGAGACCCAATAACTATTTTTGTGTTGGCATCGGCTCTGGCAATAGTGACTTTATTTATATCGGCTAAAACCGCACACCAACGAACGGAGGTGAAAACCTTTGAGGGCATGATTGCACTGATGCTGCAATTCTTACCGCTGGCTATTTTACTCGGTCGCAGCGTCTGGTTATACGCCGCCGATATGCTGTTGTTTGTCGGTATTGCGGGCACTCTGTTTATTATTCTTCGTCACATTAGCGTGTACTTGAATGAGAGGTTAACAACTAGCCAGGTTAGTAATTCTCGAATATTAACCCTATTAAATTTAGTCTCGCTAGTCTTGGCTCAGATTAGTGGGTTAGCCTTGTCATGCTTTTTATTCGAGGCCAATATTAATGACTCAATAGCTCTAGTGGCTGGTGCCTTAACTGCCGCAGCTATGAGTTATGAAATTTCGATACGGGCGATAAAAAAGCCGTGTTTTTATCGCTGTGTGGCCATACTGGTACTGACCTTGCCGACGCTGCTGAATCTTATCTTCGTTGGCGGTGTTGTGGCTTCACTGACGACTTTAGCGCTGGGGCTTGCTTGTGCGGTTTACAGCTATCATGTGCAACAGCGCTTATTACTAATAGCCGGCTCGATTATGGTGCTGGCAGGTATGATCGATCAACTGATCAATACGATGAGCTATTTCGATTTCAACTATTGGTTGGCAATGGCCGCGGTGGGCATAGTCGCAATAGTGCTGGCCTCGCTGTTAGAGTCTAAGGGGCAACAGATGAAAATTCTGGCGAAAAAGTATCGCGCCGACTATCGCCGCTGGAGTATTTGATTCAATCCACTAACGATGAACTTGGTAATTCGTTAATTCACGAGGGGCAGTGGTCCCCGTTAATGGCATCAGTTTTATGATTAATAATAGAAACTCAATGACTATTTTAAAGTGGGTAATTGTTATGGCGATCACACTGTCTCTGCCTCTATCGGATGACTTATACGCCCATGAATGTGTGATATTACTCCATGGTTTAGCCCGAAGTGACAGCTCGATGCTAAAGCTTGCCGCAGTGTTGAATGCACAGGGTTATGCAACGGTTAATTATGGATATCCATCGACAAAGCACAGCGTAAAGAAACTGGCCGATGAGGCCGTCGGTGATGCATTATCGCTGTGCCCTCGAGGCAGTAGGGTACATTTTGTAACCCATTCTATGGGCGGTCTATTGGTGCGTCAGTATCTCTCGACGCAGACCATTGCGAACTTGGGGCGTGTAGTGATGCTCGGTCCTCCTAATAAAGGCAGTCAGGTTGTTGATATGCTTAAAAATCTACCTGGCTTTAGGGCGATAAACGGGCCGGCCGGTATGCAACTTGGCACAGAAGCCGAGAGCTGCCCGAGTCAACTGGGAGCTGCTAATTTTGATGTAGGTATTATTGCGGGTAATCGAAGTATCAATTGGATTCTATCGTCCATGCTATCAGGCTCAGATGACGGTAAAGTTACGGTTGAGAATACCAAGCTCGAAGGTATGTCGGATCATGTCACTTTGCCAGTGACACACCCATTTATGATGAAAAATGATGTGGTGATAGAGCAGGTAGTAAATTATCTAAAGGACGGGTTATTTAGCCGCTAGCGCTTCGATCACTCTATAACGGGGGGGGGTATCATTTCAACTCATGCTTTAACTTACGTTTTAACTTACGTTTTAACTACGCGGATTGCTATTGGTTAGGGGGGCCGTTGAAACAAGAGCTGAAACACTCATAAAATTTTTTGAGGTGATAAGTCTAGGTAATGGCTTCATTTACTCATGTGGTTATATTGTAGTTATATTGCAGGTATCAATAGGGTGCAAAATAGTTCTCTGCTAAGTTAAAAACGGATGCTCGATGATTACCAGGGGTGCCCCTTGTTGGTATGGCGGCAATACCAGCGGACAACGGGACCAAGACATAGAATAATGCGATATTCAATTGCAGCCCGAGCCTCTTGCTGACCTCATTCGCGAGCGCGGCAAACCACAGGTTACCTGCCAGCGGTTAGAGCAAGATGCAGCGGTTGCATGAATCTAGTGATATTATTTGTTATTGAAAAAGCTAGACCCAACAAGCCTTTAACACGCTTTTAATATTCAAATCGGGATCGAAGATGCAAAAAATTAATGTAGATGTTGCGATTATAGGTGCGGGTACTGCAGGTATGGGCGCTTACCGCGCCGCCCGTGAATACACCGATAATGTTGTATTAATTGAGGGTGGCCCTTATGGCACCACCTGCGCCCGCGTTGGCTGTATGCCCAGTAAGCTTTTAATTGCCGCTGCAGACAGCGCCCATCATGCCAGACATACCGAGTTATTCGGTGTGTCTGTGGATAGCGTGTCTGTTGATGGTAAAGCGGTATTGGCGCGAGTGCGCGCGGAGCGAGACCGCTTTACCGGTTTTGTACTGGAGTCTATCGAAGGCTTTGATGCCGAGCATCATTTACGCGGCTATGCCCAATTTGTCGATGAGCACACTTTGCGGGTCGAAGACAATAATCAGCCTATCGCCGAAGTAAACGCCAAACGTATTGTTATTGCCACCGGTTCCAGCACCTTTGTGCCTGCACTTTTAGCCGCCGCAGGAGACCGTATACTCAGTAATGACAATGTGTTTGAACTACCTGACTTACCCGAGTCGATCGCCGTTTTTGGACCAGGCGTAATTGGCTTGGAACTGGGACAGGCGCTCAGCCGACTCGGTGTACGCATTAAAATGTTTGGCCGCAGCGGTACACTGGGCGGTTTGCACGATAGCGACATTCGCGCCTATGCGGAGAAGATATTTAACCAAGAGTTCTACCTGGACAGTCGTGCTCAAGTGAGTAAGGTCGAGCGTACCGAGGCGGGTGTCGATGTCACCTACGTAGATAAATCGGGCAGCGAAATCTGCGAAAATTTTGATTATGTTCTAGCGGCCACCGGTCGGCATGCCAATGTGGATAAGTTGAATTTGGCGAATACCTCGTTAACATTAGACGCCCGCGCGATCCCTGAATTTGACCACTACACCGGTCAGACATCTGCAGAGCACATATTTATCGCCGGTGACGTTAACAACGAATTGACTCTTTTGCATGAGGCCGCAGATGAAGGCCGTATCGCCGGTGGCAATGCCGGTCGTTCGCTGGCGAATCCTAAGGATGTGCGCGCTGGTCTCCGACGAGCACCACTGGGGGTGGTATTTAGTGAACCGCAGATTGCCTCGGTCGGTCAAACTTTGCGCCAGATCGAAAAACACTGCGACGGCTGCTTTGCCACAGGAGAAGTGAGCTTTGAGGGGCAGGGCCGCTCGCGAGTAATGGGTAAAAATAAAGGTATTTTGAAAGTTTATGCCGAGCAGGGCAGTGGCTTATTTTTGGGCGCCGAAATGTTTGGCCCCAGTGCCGAGCATATTGGCCATCTGCTTTCTTGGGCCGTGCAGCAGCGGATGACGGTGAGCGCTATGCTCGACATGCCTTTTTATCATCCGGTGATTGAAGAGGGCGTCAGAACAGCGTTGAGAGACCTAAACGAGAAGTTGCATCTTGGCCCCGCCGCTATCGCTAATTGTTTAGACTGTGGCCCTGGCGCATAACACTTTGGTATTTGGTAAGGGCGCTTTTTGCGCTCTGCTAAACCGTTATTTATTTTGAGTAATATTTATTTCGGTTTAGTTTGGTGACTAGCGCGGCTTAAATCGTTATGCACTTCGGTGTTGAATTTGCCATATGTTTATTCGGCTTTTTCTGCCCGTTTTGCATTCAGTTCACTTTCTTTTTTTTCATTCATCTTCCTAAAATCCTTGATTAACTCATCACAAGCTAATTGTTCAGCACCACACAGGGCTCTCATATCAATAAAGAGTTTACCCTCTTGCTCAACAACGGTTCTTTTAATGGTTGAAGGATAAGCTGGATGTTCCTTCGGCGTGAATGACCAAAGAGAGTTATCAGCACGGTCCTTAAAAAGGACCCATCCACCCTGATTAGACCCTTCTACCCCTTCTTTTGTACTGAGTGCTTCATAAGCTGCTGAAACACTCTCATAGCCTATTCCCGAACTGGTTTCTGGACTGGCTTGAGCGTAGGTGCCGGAAGACATAGCCGATGCAATGAGAAGAAGTAGGTATTTGTTCATAATTATAGAATCCGATTTTGGATGATAGCCTAACTGATTAGTACAGCTCGCCTGAGCTATAGACTTTGATGGTTGCCCAGCATACCTGCATACCTCGGTTTTCTAAAGTCTCGATATTCGCCAGCTAAAGCCTGTGCCAATCATATATATGCAATAATTATTGCTAATGAGTGGTGGCAAACTATGCAGGGCTGAGTATTGCGTTACTTTTTTCAATACCTTGCGGCGCGCATAACATTATTCGATTAATGTCATATTTATCAATGGTTTGTAGGTTTTGGATGAGGCTTTATTAAGAGCGACGTTAACCCGCTGTTCGATCTCGGCAGCCGCACCTATGTCAGTAGTACCTGTACGCTTTTTAGCCATTTATACCCTATGAATGCTCAACAGTTTAAACATTCGCCATAATCTTAGATATTTACTATGTCATCAATAGACAGCTCGAATCTATGGGATTACCCTGAGTGATTAAATTATTAGCTATGGATGCTCGTATAATGAAAAAACTGACTCAATTGTGTTTAATACTCGCTACGTCAAGCTTATCAGCGACTGCGTTATCGGGTAACGACAGTGGTCTTTATATCGGCGGCTCGGTCGGTAGTGCCGATCTTGAGTTTTCGTTCGATGCTGACAAATATGATGACGATAATACTGCTTACAAGGCCTTCGGCGGTTATAACTTTGGCATAGTGCCGCTCATTGATGTAGCTGTTGAATTCAGTTATATCGATTTTGGCTCGGCCAGTACAAACATCAAAAATGCCTCTGCTGATGTAACGGCTCTTACGGCGGCAGGTTTATTGGGCTTCAATTTTGGTCCTGTGGGCCTGTTCGGTAAAGCCGGTGTTGTCGATTGGGACAGCGATTACAAAATAGCCGACATTAAAGATTCTGATTCTGGTGCAGATCCATTTTATGGTGTTGGCGCCAAGTTGCAGCTTGGCTCCTTTGCTGTACGAGCGGAATATGAGTATTTCGATCTTGATAGGTCTAATATTGGTCTCTACACTGTCGGTGCTAGCTATACCTTTTAAGCGTATATCTAATCGATAATGTTTTAACGGATATTTGAAAAGAGGGCGAAAGCCCTCTTTTTGGTTTTCATGTTGCAAATTAACGGCGTTATGCTTGCTTGTATTCAGTATGCAGGCTCTTGTTGTTTACCTGTCATAATGTCGATGTAACCTCAAACTTCTACCGTGTATGTGGTGGGAATCTCTAAATTGCCAATATATGACTAGAATCAGTATCGATGCACAACATGAAAGCGTTAAATTGTATAATTTGATCTCAACGTTAGACTCTTGCCTTATGGCCCATATTTACCTAAAACTGCTGAAAATATTCCGCTAGCACTATGGCCCAGTGCTAAGAGTAAAGGTGTTTCGGCTCAGGTGAATTACACTCTAACGATCACTTTATGGCTGCTTAACGTAACGGGCTATGTAAACACCTGCTGTCATCCCAATAACTCCGTTCTTTTTAATTTAGAAGTTGAGATACCTATGAGCTACCAATGTATATCTATCGCAGATGCAATGTCGTTAATGAAAAATGAGGATGGGTTATTATTGGATGTTAGAGATGCTGCGTCCTTTGGCGCGGGAAATATCAAAAGTTCTATTAATGTATCCAATGAAAACGTTGAGCAGGTATTGTCTCGCGTGGATAAAAAAATACCGCTGCTGGTTCTTTGTTATCACGGTAATAGTAGTAAGGGGGCAGCGGATTACTTTAATAGCCTTGGCTTTGAGAGTTCTTATAGTGTTGACGGTGGGTATGAAGCGTGGAAATTGCATCTTTAATGGCACTTTATTCTATCGGTATTTATGTTGAAAATAGCTATCTATGATTTGGTTAACTCTATTATATGAATAAAGAGTATAAAATTTTAGTAACTAGCCAAGAACAAATACTAACAATAACTGATGGCAGCTGCTCTACCATGTATATGAAATTTTCTCTTGCGCCTCGATAAGTTTATTTGCAAAAGTACCCAGCTAACCAGAGTTGAAGCCGTTGCCCGGATTCAAGGTGGCGACGTTATCGTTAATGGCGATGTAGTGGTGGTTGAGCGCACTCAAGTGCATGAAGATAATCATATTATTTTCAATGGGCAGCGTCTGCAGGCTCGAGCTTTTCGCTACCTGTTGGTGCATAAGCCGGTCGATACTATTTGCTCAAATATTGATGAGGCTTATCCATCATTATTTTCTGGTCTCGGTATCGCTAACACCTCTGAGTTGCATGTGGCGGGGCGCTTGGATGCCGATACCACCGGATTGGTATTGGTGACTGATGATGGCCGCTGGTCATTCGATATTATCCGGCCCTCATTAGCCTGTGAAAAAGTGTATCGGGTTAACTTATCTCAAGATATTAATGATGATGCAACAGCACGATTAAAGTCGGGGGTGCAACTGCAGGGCGAGGCGAGGCTGACCTTACCAGCAAAATTGGAAATTGTTGGGCCCAAAGAGGTACTGCTAACCATTATTGAAGGTAAGTACCACCAAGTGAAACGTATGTTTGCTGCCGTCGGTAATAGGGTCATCGGCTTGCATCGTGAGAGAGTGGGTGCGGTAACGCTCGATATTGAAGAGGGCCAGTGGCGTTATTTGACTGCAGATGAAGTAAATGCATTTATAAGTAAGGCGAATAGTACCGATGAGTGATTGCATGCCCTCAGCGATAGGCCATTTCACTTATGTCCAATAATGCGATAAGAGAAATCGTGTGGCAGCTAGTGTCGTCAATTCCCAAAGGGCGCGTCGCCAGTTATGGTCAGATTGCGGCTATGGCGGGTTATCCCAGTTATGCTCGGTTTGTTGGTTCGGTATTAAAAGACTTACCCCAAAATACTTCACTGCCCTGGTACAGAGTAATTAATGCTCAGGGAAAACTATCTTTTCCAGTGGATAGTATGAATTACAAGCGGCAGCGCTTATTATTGGAATCTGAAGGAGTTGTATTCGTAGCTCAAAAAATTTCGCTTAAAGAATATTTATGGGCGATAAAAATTCATTTATACAAACCGTCGGTTATATAAATGTTAGATTATAAAACCTTAGATTTTATTGCTGACATATATACGCCATTATTACTGTTGGCTCTTATAATATTGATGGCTCGGTCAATTTTTGCCGCCGAATGGCCGCGGTCTCGATGTGAATTTTTTCTACTTTGCTATGGTTTTATCGTCATTTATGGTTTGATGCTCGTAGATCAATTATTTAGTATTTGGCCAAGTATTGGGCTTGACTACAGCACTCATACCGCAGCAGCGCTGTTAGTAGTGATCCTGCTTTGTTTACTGCAGCCATCGCTGCAAAAAATAAGTTGGGGTTCATTTTTGATATATGCACTTCTGATGCGTTATCAACATTATCATACCGTTACTGATATGGTCTCAACAGCTATAGTTTCCGGCGCGTTATTTATTCCTGTGGCGCAGAAATTTATTCGAGTATACAGCGAGTAACGTAGAGTGGTAATTTGTATAGATAGTTAAAATTTATGCCCCTATTCATAATGAAAAATTATTCATCGAACATTAATCTAGATTAAAGTTGTTAATAATAATGGACGAAATTGAACGAATTATAGCCTTGGTTAAAACCTTCGATAGTAATAATGTGGTTGTTTTGGATATGAAATATTCTTTTTTATCCATACGGCATAGTGATGATTTTTTTGTACGGGTGGCCGAATCAAATTTCTGCGGCGATCTTATCGCGGCTAAAAATACTAATAACGCTCATGTCGCTGGTTTGCGAGTGATTGTGCCTCTCGAAGTTAATACCCTGCGCGAACTCTGTCACCACTATCGACAGTTAGCCTATGAGTTTGAAGGTATTCCATTGAAGTGGGCGCTGCGGGTAAAAACTTAATTATTAGTTGAATATACTAAATGATAACGAGCTACTTTATCACATAAAGATATTATAATTTAAGTGATTCTATTGAGTGCTATTTATTCCATAAGAGTGACACATTGTCAGCTAAGTAATTTTTTATATCACTCATATCGAGATTTTTATAAAATGAAAATTATATATTTTAACTTTTTGGTAATATCATCGTTTATATTGTCTGCATGTCAGGCTACTGTCATTGAAACGATGAGCGATACTGCCATCGTAGAGGTGAACGTGGATCATTCGAAAAAAAATATTTACCTCTCTCCAACACAAGACATTCAAGGCCATGGCCCTGATTCGGGTAGCGCTGAGTCTATAGGCGCACTTTTTTGGCGCGGTAATATCGATGCTGCGGTGATCGAAAGTTTTTATTTGGCCGCTAAAAATGGTGTGAATAAAATTAATATTAACTCTATTCAGTTAAGTGATGCTAGTGCGCTTTATTTAACCAACGAACATAGTTTTATGGCTTTGAGCGATGCGCTCTATAGCGGGATTAAACGACAACAGTCAGCGCTTACTCAAACTGAATGGCAACAATTTTGGCGACGTTCGCCAAAAAGTGGAACGTTGAAGGATTGGGTTAATTTTTGTGAGTTGATTATTAATCGCTAAATAATATATTGAGATATTTGCATGGGTGTGTCGTAGTAATGCCATTACTTATTTAGCCCTTTTTTTTAAGTTAACCATTCAAAAAATTTTTAAGTTAGAGTGATTAATATTATAGTTATTTTATTATGTATTATTTCGATACGACTACCAATTTTTTTGTTACTTATGTGAGTAAGCATTGTAGGCGTAAGCTGACGGGTATCGCTTGTCTAATAACTCTGTAATATATTTTAATCAGGAAAATTTAGCGGTTTATTCGGCAGTGTTCATACACATATTTTTATCGATATTTTTATTTTTATGATAGTCATAAGGTCTTTCAATATTACCATTGAAAGCCGTTTTTATATTCTATTTTGCCTTCGTACCTTGTGTTGGTTTCTGACCCTTACCTTTGTTAGCGCTAGGCTGTTTAGCCTCAATGACACCTGTGTCGATACTACTGATATAGCCAGATTTAATATAAAGACGTTTTTCTAGAAGCTGGTCGTTTATTTATGCTAATAATTTATTCATTAGCGATAGTTTATTGAGCTTATTTTTAAATCACCAAAAAATACAGTGGTCAGGCGCTGACTGTGATATATCCAAACGCACAAAGCGACGAAATATTAAACTCCGAGCGAGTTTTCTCTTAAGCTTGGCGTTACTCAATTTGTATCAACTTTACAGTAAGAATGTCTTAAACATTATCAATAGCGACCAAGTCTTTTCATCTCGCACACTTGAATGTATATCGGTTAATAATCAATCCAAATTTTTCCAGCCCATAAGGTCTTGAGCAGGACCCTATTTTTTAACGGCATCATGCACAATTATCATTACTTCAGCGAAGCTGCAATGCGTTAGATTTTTTTGGCCATGATCTCATTGAGGTGGAGTCATTGAGTAAGAGTTCATTATCTCAAACATTGATCACTACTAAACGACTCGTTTAAAGGTCTATTTTAGACATTTATTATGCTGTCTTCAGTGCTGAAATAGGTGGTATGCCACACACTTTCGCATCCATTATTGATGTATAAAATTCATAAATATCAATGATTTATTTCATTTTTTGATGAAATTTATAGGTCGCGTTTAAATTGTCATTAGCTTTGCAGTGTTAAATGCAAACTGATTTGCAAAATGAAAATATACCATAGATGTGCTCAATAATTTTGTTCGAGTATGAGCCATTAACTCATAATGCATGAACTTTGTTTGGTATGAAATTTGCTTAATCAACAATATCCGTAATGAAGCTGGACATTGAGGTAAATTAATATGGATGTTAAAAATATTAATCAGACCATAGATAGCCCTGTAATTGCTACAGTCGCCGCCATTCAGGGTAATATTAGAGTGCTGCTGCCCTCTGGAGAGCATAAAACACTCTCTGCTGGCGATCCTATCCATCTTAATGAGCGCATAATTACAGCAGACGCCAGCGCTGTGGTGGTGACTCTGCCCAGTGGTGCCGTAGTGACATTGGGGCAGAGTCGGCAGCAGAATTTTGATCAAGAACTGTTGGACAGCCTGATTGACATTGGGCTCAAAGACACCATAGATGACGCGTTTAATTTAGATCAATTACTGAGTGATCTCGAAGGGGGTGCCGACTTAGACGAATTGTTACCAGCCACCGCCGCTGGTGAGGTTGCGCCCATAGGAAACGGCATTGAAGGCGAGTCATCGGGCGAGGGCTTGCGGATGTTTATGACCGCCGAGCAGACCAACCCAGACAGTGGTTTTGATACGTCAACCTTTGGTCGCGTCGACCGGATGCCTGACGAATACAGCGGCGTAAATAGCGTGCAGTTGGCTCTAGCCCCAGTGGCTGCTGCTTCAGCGATTACGACGCCCAGTACCACTAGTAGTGACGTTAGTCCTATAGATAACAGTTTCGATAGCACTCCCGCTGGCAGCTCTACAAGCAGTACTGTTAGTAGTAACGCGAGCATTCCTGTAAGCACTGTAAATAATAGTATCGGTAGCACTCCCGCTGGTAGTAATGCAAGCAGTCCCGTTATAACTATCAACAACAGTATCGAACTCGCCCAGTTCACCGATAATCTTGTCAATGGCGTAAGTTACAATACCTCATCGGGTTTGTCGGGTTTAACGGGGGCTTCTGGTGTTGCTGGGGAGTTTCAGTTCCGCGATGGCGATACCGTCACCTTTACCGTAGGTGATGTGGTGGTGGCCGATTTCAGTGCCGATGTCATTCAGGGTAGCATGCTGTTTTTGCAGGATATTGCCGGTACTGGGTTGGCCGATAATAATTCGATGTATGTCGAGAACATGGCGATATTTCTGCAGGCGCTTGATAACGACTTGCAAGACGCCAATGCTGACGACAGTGTGTTACGCACCAGCAACACGCAAAACATCGATGTCAGCTATGGCAGCAATATTAATATTTCACAAGAGATGCGTGACGCCTTTGTGGGTTACAACTTTATTGTTGCCGATTCTGGCAAAGAGATGATCTCCAAGGCTCTTGCTCACGTTGACATTGAATTTACTCGCGATACTGAGCGCCATGACAATGGCGAAAATATATTTGAAACGATGGCAATGCAGCATGTTGCCGATACGATTCAAACATTAGCGGGCAATCGGACTCCGGTTGCGGCCGATAACCGTAACGTTGATACTCTCGACGTGCCTGGTGGCCTTATTAGCTACAATTTTAACGAGGCTAAGGGGGTAATTACATTTAGCTCGGACGACCTGCTTGTCGGTGCTAAGCCTAACCAAGTTACGTTTGAAAACTTGGTAGTAAAAAACGTAGCGCTTAACGCTGAATTTAGCTCACTGGGATATCTAATAGATAACGGCGACGGCAGTTATGTTGTCGAGTTGAATGATGGCGTTACGCCGAAGGATATTGAAAACCTTTCAATAGACTACCGGGTCGAAGACTGGACCGTTTTCCGTGAAGTTAGCTCGGGTACTTTAGATACTTATAAGTCTCACCTGTCGGCAACTATTCCCGATGTCTATGAAGGTGATGGTTATAATGAGTTCACGTTAAACAGCTCTCTAACGTTTGATTACGATACCACTCTACAGCTGAAATTCACCAGTGAAAACTTAAGTGCTGCGTTAGGTCGTGCCATTGCCGAGTACGCCGACGACTACACTATGCCGGTACTGTATTCTAATGATGGTGGCGTCAGCTGGAACAGTATTGGTTTGTATTCGATGAGTTTCACCGATGGCGTTTCCGTGCCAACCTTCTCACTGATGTTGGGTGCGGGTGATAGCTCGGTGATGGTTAGGGTGCCGATCTTTGACGATGCCAAAATTGAGCCAACGGAGTACTTCGACGCCGATTTATCGGGCGATCAATTCTACGACGAACATATCGAATTCAAAATATTCGATAACGACGTACCGACAACACTACCTTTGCTAAGTATTGACTTTATTTATGCGGTTGAAGGGCAGGGCTTCGCCGAATTTACTGTGTCGATGAGTCAGGCTGCAAGCACAGCAGTAACTGTTGATTACGATGCCACTAGTCTGGGCGCCATCGCTGGGGATGATTTCGACGATGTGCAGGGCACTTTAACCTTTGCACCAGGTGTTACCAGTCAGACTATAAAGGTAGCCATAGTCGATGACTTATTGATCGAAGATAGCGAGATTGCCTTTATCAATATTCGCAATCCATCTGACAATGCCCTCTTGGCCGATGGTCAGGGTTCACTTAGAATCTTCGATAACGACGGCCCTATGCTTGGCAATGTCAGTATCGATATAGACCCCATTACCGGCGACAACCTAATCACCTCCGTCGAGGCAGGTCAGCCAGTTACAATTACCGGTACCGTAACTCTCGCCAATATGAGTTCGGGTTTAGTCACTCTTACACTCAATGGCAATCAGCACACTGCCAGATACAGTAGCGATGGACGATTTTCAGTCGAGGTTCCAGGCGCCGACTTAGCGGCCGATGCCGACCATCAAGTCGATGCTACGGCATACGCTTTTGATACCAATGGCGACAAGGGAATGGCAACGGCAACTGAACCTTACCTCGTTGACGCCGTTAGGGTCTCATTAATCGGTCCGAACTCCGTGATCGAAGGCGAGACCACTGGTACCTATACCGTAACTCTTAGTGAGAATGTTCCAGCCGATAGTAGCGTTACGGTGGCCCTCAATTATAGCGGAACTTCGGTCGATGGCGCCGACTTTACTGGCGTCGTCAGTGTCGTGATTACCGGTCCGCACAGCAGCAATACCTTCACTATCGACACCTTAGACGATGCGTTCGCTGAAGGCGCTGAAGACTTCACCATCACGTTCGGGGATATTACTGACACCGATAGTGCGTTCTATGCCATCGAGGCGCATGCAATTGACAACAGCGTTGTTACCATCATTACCGACGGTGCCACCGAAGCCGATGACGGCATGGGTCTCGCCGATACCGTGACCTTCAGTCTAACGGGCGATACCACAACGGCCGCGGAAGGCGCCAGCGCGACTTACACCGTTGCTGCTTTGGATGGCAACGGCGATCCAATTGCGATGACCGTTGATACCACGGTCGACTTTACTTACAGCTACACCGGTGCCGATGGCGCCGATATTATTGAGACCACCAGCGTCGTGATTCTGGCGGGTGCGAGCAGTGCCGCGGTTGCGGTTGCTCTGCTTGATGATGCGTTTGCCGAGGGCAACGAGCCCTTCGAGATCGCGATCGATACGGTCAGCGATCAGTCTCAGTTTGAAAACGTAGTAGTTGATACCACGGCTGTTGTTACCATCATTACCGACGGCGCCACCGAAGCCGATGACGGCATGGGTCTCGCCGATACCGTGACCTTCAGCCTAACGGGCGATACCACAACGGCCGCGGAAGGCGCCAGCGCGACTTACACCGTTG